>CAKQWG010000042.1 GCA_934278005.1 uncultured Pirellulaceae bacterium
GTCTGCGCTGGGCTGTGTGTCTGTGTGGAGCTGTGCGCGGCGTGCGTGACGGACGGCCGATAGCACCAACTGAGCTTTGAACTCAAGCGCTTGAACCATCTGATCGCGAAAGTTCAGCAAGCGAGCTCGATCGACCTGCTCGCGTCGCAATTCGGTGGGCAGACCGTCGGCGATGTCCACTTCGACAAACGGCTCGTTGGCGGTGAACGTCGATTCGGGCCACACGACCAAATCCAACGGCGGCTCGCCGGCGTGTTGGGCTGCAGCTTGCCGAGCCAAATCTAAATAGGCGTCCCAGGAGCGTTGGTTTCGCTCGGGACTATAGTTATCGAAGATGGATGGCGTGTTCTCCTGCAACAGCAACACGCGCAGTAGCGGCGGCTGATTCGACTGCATGTGGTCAGCTTGCCGCAGTCGCCACCAGCCATACCCCAGCGAAATCGCCAATAGTGTACCGGCCCAGACTGGCCCCCAAACACGATCCCAGGCATTGGTCTTGGCTGTGGGGGTTGGAGTGACTCTGGGGGGCACAGGGAGTTGTGGAAACCAAGTGAGCAGCGCCGTCGCAAGCCCCGCCGAGACCGTCATCACGACATAGCTCACGCCGCCGCTGCCCAATTGATCGGCCAACTGAATTACCAACGGAAAGTTCACTTGGGTATGCGCCAGCGAGTTGGCCGAGTAGCCCGTCAGCAGATAGCCACGGATCAACTCCAATCCCGACCAGGCGACAGGCGCCGCCACTACCAGGGGCCAGCCCCAGCGCCAGTACATCGTCCGCGTGGCCACGACGAAGATAGGGATATAAACAGCCAAGTAGAAAGACAATGCCAGCCAGCCAAAGGTCAGCGGCCAATAGGCTAAGCGAATACCGTGTAGCACCAACAGCCAAAACAGGCAGCCCGAGAGCCATAGCGCCAGGTAGCCGCGCCCGCCCACCGGCGCCCGCCGCACGCAAACCCACAACCACCCCAGCGGCGCGATCCAGGCCAGCAGCCCCCAGGCCAGCGGAGGCGACGCGGCCCACAGCACAGCAGCGCTCGCCAACGCCGGGAGCAGCACTCCCTGTGCCCAGCCCCGATCGCATTGGTTGACCACCGCGGCGGGCGGCGCGGGCTTCTTAGGCGGAGCACTGCGGACAGAGGACGCGCGCTGTGCTGGGGGACTGGACTTCCGTGTCATAGACGGCTGCATTTCTCGTGAGTACGTGGGGTATGCTTCCAGCTTGCCAAATTCTTAAGACCATAGCTTAAGCAGTTCAACTGCCGCCGGCGGTAGTGCTCGCCAAACGCTGCCAGGAAAAACAGGCTAGGCCCAGCAGCGGTTGGGTTTGTTTCAATCGAGTGCCGCGGAGCCCTACCAATCCAGTGGCTGGTGCCAAGCGTCGAACAGTTCGCTCCACGGCTTGTCGACCCACACGTCTTGACCGGCGCGCATGATCACCTGCTGGCTCTGGCTCACCTGGCCGATGCACTCATGAGCCACGTCAGCCATCAGCGCATCCCACTCGCTTCGGCGGCTGGCATCCACTTCGATCAAAAATCGACTGTTGCTTTCGGCAAACAAGAACTCAACCGCTTTCAAACCGCTGGCTTGTAGGGCCGAGCTAAAATCGACTTGCAATCCCAGCTGTCCGGCAAAAGACATTTCGGCAGCAGCTACGGCTAAGCCACCTTCGCTCAGGTCATGGCATGCTCGCACTAGGCCAGCATCGATGGCAGCGTGCACCTTCTCAAAGATCTTCTTTGCCGTAGCCAGTTCGACCTGTGGCACCGCGCCACCGTCGAGCCCCAGCACGCTAAACAAATGTGACCCGCCTAGTTCGCAATGGGTCTTGCCCACCAGATACAGCGGATTTCCCGCTTCCTTGACGTCCATCGTAACGCACTTGGCGATGTCAGCTACTTGCCCCATGGCGCTGATCAACAGCGAGGGCGGAATCACCAGCGTCTGCCGCTGACCGGTTTCGTCGACCCAAGTGAATTCATTGTTCAGGCTGTCCTTACCGCTGATAAACGGCGTCTTCCAGGCAACGGCCACATCGTGGCAAGCTAGCGCCGCGCGAACGAGCGAGCCGAGCGTTTCGGGGCGGTCGGTATTTCCCCAACAGAAGTTATCCAGGATGGCCAAGCGATTCGGGTCCGCACCTACGGCCACAGCGTTGCGAACCGCTTCGTCAATCGCACTGGCGGCCATGTGATACGTATCCAGATCGCCGTAGTGGGGATTCATCCCACAGCTGATGACCACACCGCGGCGGCTGTCCAGACGCGGCCGGACCACGGCGGCATCGCCCGGCCCATTGCAGGCGGGCCCGACCAGCGGCTTGATAGCGCTGCCGCCCTGCACCTCGTGGTCATACTGGCGAATGATCCAGTGCTTGCTGGCTACATTAAGCGAGCCGAGTATGCGCAGCAGTGCGTCCTCGACACCAGCTTGATCTAGTTGTGGGGCGGGCGTGTCGCGCAGCGGCGGAGCAGAGTAGGACGCTTCGCGAACCACCGGTGGTCGGCCGTCGTGCAGGAACTCCATCGACATCAGGCCCACTTGTTTGCCGTCATACATCAGGCGCAGTTGCCCGGTCGGCACGAATTGCCCGATAACCGTCGCTTCGACCCCTTCGGCAGCGCACACCGCTTTCATGCGTTCTAATTTATCTGGCGGAACGGCGAAGACCATTCGCTCCTGGGCTTCGCTGATCCAAATTTCGGTATAGCTTAAGCCTTCGTACTTCAGCGGAGCGCGCTCTAACCAGACCTCGGCCCCGAGTTCTTCGCCCATCTCGCCCACGGCACTACTGAAGCCGCCAGCCCCGCAGTCGGTGACGGCGTTATAGAGTCCCTCGTCGCGGGCTTGCAGTAGCACGTCGAGCGCCATTTTCTGAGTGATCGCATTGCCAATTTGCACCGAGCCACCAGAGATGGATTCGCTTTCGCTGGTCAGTTCAGCGCTGCTGAACGTCGCGCCGTGGATTCCATCGCGGCCGGTGCGTCCGCCGATCGACACGATCCAGTCGCCCGCCAGTGGTTTCTTGACGACGCGATCGACGGGCAAGAGGCCTGCGTTGCCACAGTACACCAAGGGATTGCCCAAGTAGCGCGGGTCAAAGTAGACCGCGCCGTTGACGGTTGGAATCCCCATGCGATTTCCGTAGTCGCGGACCCCACTGACGACTCCGTTGATAACGCGTCGGGGGTGCAGCACGCCGGGAGGCAAAGTACTAGCGTCGGTATCCGGAGGCGCAAAGCAGAAAATGTCTGTGCTACAAAATGGCTTAGCCCCTAGGCCGGTCCCCATGGTATCGCGAATCACGCCGCCGATGCCCGTATTGGATCCGCCGTACGGTTCAATGGCGCTGGGGTGATTGTGCGTTTCGACTTTGAACACCACATGGTAATCCTCGTCGAACTTGACGATCCCCGCGTTGTCTGAGAAGACGCTCACGCACCAATCATCCTCACCCAATTCTGCGCGGATGGTTTGCGTGGCTTGGAAGATCGTCTCTTTGAGCATATTTTGGAATTTGCGTGGACCTCGTTCGTCGCTGTAGGCGATGCGTCCGGCCAATGTCTTGTGGCTGCAGTGCTCGCTCCAAGTCTGCGCGATGGTCTCCAGTTCGATATCGGTTGGCTCGCGGCCCAGCGTGCGAAAGTGCTGCTGGATGGTCTGCATTTCGGTAGGGGTCAAATACAATTGCCCCTGCTGGCTGAGCTGTGCCAGTTGCTGATCGTTGAGTTCGCGGATTGGCGCGTGCACCAATTCGAACTGATATTCCTGGCCGACATCGATCTTGTCTAGCTGCAGCGGCCCGATGATAACGCGTTCGATCGAATCGTTGGAGAGCAGCTTTTGGCACAGTTGATTCAGTGCGGCGGGTTCTAGACCGTTCAGCCAATACTTGCGAAATGTCGTCACTTGCTCAACGGGCAGTCCCATGTCTTGCAAGGCCTGAAGCGTGCTTTGAGCGACCGGATCCATCACGCCGGGCTTGGGTAGCACGTGCACTAACTGATCGAGCTGGCCGCGTGGGGCGGACAACTGCGGTTGCCCCACGGGAGCGATATTAGTTTGTTCGGTGATCGCATCGGCGAGCAGTTCGGCGGCGGCCCGCTGAACTTCCAATTGGCTCAGTTGGCCCTGCAGCAGATAGCCGTGTGCAGCCGCGATTGCCAGTTGGGCGCTCAGCCCCAGATCGCGCGCGGCGCTGGCTAGATTGATAGCAGCCACGTCGTTTTCGCCAGCGGCCGGATGAACATCAATTTCCCACAGAGTCACGTTGTTGCTTTCCTGCTAGCAGAAGTTGTTCGATTTGCGCGGAATCATCGCGGCGAAGTGCCTCGATCCAAAGTTCCAGTGAAGCGGTGAACTGCTCGAGGGCGTCCAGCACCGGCAAGCGATTTTGTTGCAAAATCTGCCGCCACAGCTCAACACCTCCGGCCGCTACACGTGTTGTATCGCACCATCCCGAAGCCGCTAGGGGTAGCAGCGCATCGGGCGTTTGGGCCGCCAGTGCGGCCGCTACAATATGCGGCAGATGGCTGGTTCGAGCCACCCCACAATCGTGCTCCAACGGGCTCATCTTCAGTGTACGACTGCCCAGGGCCTGCCAGAACCCTTCGATCCGCTGAGTCAGATCGGGACAGGTCTGCGGCGTGGGTGTCACCACGGTCAGCCTTCCGCGAAACAGATCGGGCGAAGCGAAACTGACGCCGCTCTTCTCGCTCCCGGCAAGCGGATGCGAGCCACAGAAATTCGCGTCGCCGCGGCCGGTCAATTGGCTGCAGATGCTGTACTTTGTGCTTCCAACATCGGTGATGATGCCAGTCGAAGCCATACTTTCCAGGCAAGTCAGCACCTGGGCCACGACGCACTGCACGGGAGTGCAGACCACCACCAGATCGGCATCTCGACAGGCGCTAAGCAAATCGGTTTCGATGGCGTCCACAGCACCCACCTCGAGCGCCTGTTGCAGCGATTCCGAGCTGCGGCCCCAGCCGACGATGTGTTGTGCCATCCCGCGGGCGCGCAGCGCCAGGCCGACAGAGCCGCCCAAAAGCCCCACGCCCACAATGACTGCTCGATTGAATTCCATAGTCAGTTCTTAGCGGCGTGCGCGGTCGCACTTAAATGGCAGCCAAGCGCCGTCCTGCTGGCTGCTGGCTACGGACTGTTGGATAAACATCATGCCTTCGACTCCATCGTTCACGTTCGGGAAAATCGTATTGACGCGTTCGACCGGCTGTCCGCTGGCGTGGGCGACCATGGCATCGAAGGCGGACACGTAGACGTTAGCAAAGGCTTCGAAGAAACCTTCCGGGTGGCCGCTTGGCAAGCGGCAGGCCGCGGCGCCGGCGCCTTGCATGTAGGCTGCGCCGGGGTCGCGCGTGTAGATCTTGTGCGGCTGGCCGTTGGCCCGGACCTGCATCGAATTGGGTTCTTCCTGGCGCCACTGCAGCGATCCCTTGGTGCCGTCGATCTCGATCAGCACATCGTTTTCGCGGCCGTGGCTGATTTGCGACGCGGTCACCGTTCCTAGTCCGCCGTTTTGATACTTGATCAGCGCCGCGCCGTAGTCATCCAGCTTGCGGCCCGGTTCGAAAGTACGTAGGTGAGCCGATATCTGCTCGGGCAGCAGTCCGGTCATGTAGCGCGCCAGATTGTAGGCGTGGGTAGCGATATCGCCGAAGCAGCCCGCCGCGCCGCTCTTGGCTGGATCGGTGCGCCAGGCCGCCTGCTTTTGATCCGAGTCCTCAAGTTTGGTCCGCAACCAGCCCTGGATGTAGGACGCCCGCGTGGCTTGAATCTCGCCCAACTCGCCCGCTAAAATCATCTCCCGAGCTTGCCGCACCAACGGGTAGCCGGTGTAATTGTGTGTCAGGGCGAACACCACCTGCGACTTGTCGACGGCCTGAGCCAGCTCCTGAGCTTGTTGCAAATCGAACGTCATCGGCTTGTCGCACATGACGTGAAAGCCAGCCTCAACAGCAGCCTTGGCGATCTCAAAATGCGTATGGTTGGGAGTTGTCACGCTGACGAAGTCGATGCGCTCTCCAGCGGGCAGCTTCTTTTCGGCTTCCAGCATCTCTTGGTAAGAGCCGTAAGCGCGGGCTGGTTTGACATCGTAATCGACCGCCGAAGCCTTGCTCCGCTCAGGGTTGCTGGAGAACGCACCGGCGACCAACTCGGCGCGATTATCCAGGCAGGCGGCGATCGAGTGGACTCGGCCAATAAATGAACCTTGGCCACCACCGACCAATCCCATCTTCAGCTTGCGATTGAGCGGACCATTTGTCATTGCGGAAGTCTCCTGAATGCGGTTAAAACCAAACGACTTGGCCGCCAATTTTACCACATTTCGTCACAGACTGTCAGACCGCCGGACCTGATAACCCGACGGATCACCGGACTGACAACCTTAGCCGCTAACAACTTAGCCGCTAGAGGAAGCTAACAACTTAATCGTTGGAAGAAGGCGAGGGCGACTCTCGAACGATCGCCCTTTGCGACTCGCAGCTTGGGCGCGGGCCGTGCGACTTTAGAGCGTGGCGGTCGGACTAGACGTGCCACCAGTCGTTCCGCTAGATTTGCCGCGTTAGCAGCTACGCAGCTGACAACGAACTACTTCTTTTTGGGGTCTACCACTGCTGCCGGTTGATTGTTGGCGGGATCGGGCAATTGAAAATTGCGAATCGATCCCCCGCCAGCAAATACCAAGGCGCCCGACTGAACGCGTCCAGAACTCTCCGCCGTCGGATTCCATGGCACCGCATACGAGGCGAATACGCCGGTCGTCGTGTTGGTCACATACACCAGCGAAGCACCCGGGCGCGCTCCGGCAGTCGCGCTCTGCGGGATGGCTTGGCCTGTTACCATCAGGTATTTCGCATTCTGGGCAGCACCCAGATTCTGCGTCACATTAACGATGTAGTGCGCGCCGAATGTGCCTGTGCGTGGGTAATAGACCAAGCACTGCAGGTCGCCTGTAATGAAGTCCAGAAAGAAGATCCCCTCGGAATCCCGCCCCACTTGACCGGTTGCCACAGCCATTGTGTCACCGGTGGCAGCCGAAGCGGCCAGTATTGGCGGGATCGCAGGGGAAACGGAATGAGTGGGGCGTTGTCCGAGCCAGTACCCCAGGCCCAGAGCAAAGCAACTGCACAGGCAGGCCGCCACCACGACCCACGCCGCCGCGGTCGGTCGAAAGCTCGCCGTGCCTCCCCGCAGATTCTCAGCGTTTGGGTCCAAAGCTGTTTCCAAGATATCGGAATTGCTGTGCAGGTCAGTCATTTTCTAGATTCACTCTGTTGAGATTTGATATGCCGGCCAAGCGCCGTGAATTCACGGCGCCATCTCAGTATAGCTCCGCTGCAGTGGGCCTCGGCCTAAATCCAGCGGCCGGTGTACCGTTTTTTTTCCGCTTGTCGTCAGCGTTGGGCTGCTGCGCGTTGGCTGGCGGCCGTCTGCTTGGGCGGCTCGGATGTTGCATCGGACGAGCTCGGCGGCTTGGGCAGGTCGGGCAACCACTGGAAGCTGTCGGCGAGCTGATCGTCGGCCGCTCCAAAGCGGTCGGTGACCGTTCCGCCCATCGTGAAGACCAGCGCCAGGCGGCGCCCGCTGTCATCGGACAGGTGGGTATAGACCCACTGAATGGGCACCTGCTCTAACTCGCCCGTCACCACGATACGCATCATCCGCAGGTTGTTGGAGGTGACCTTTTCGGCCGATTCCAAAAACTCCCCGAAACCGGTCCCCAGCAGAGTCCGGATGTCCGCCTGCAGCCCCTCCATGGTCAACTGCTGACCCGCCTCAAGTTCGGCCAAGCGATTGACCGAGCACTGGGCGATGACGGTATTATTCTCAACCATCCTCAAGATTGCTTCTTCGGGCGAGTCGCGATGGACGTGCCACCGACGATCGGCGAGCATCGAGTAGCGCCCGGCCACAGATTTGAGTTGCACCAGCCAGCGACCGGCATCATCGCTAGCCGCCAGCCCACGCAAGGCATCCGCTGTGGTAGCGATTTTAGGTTCGGTCTCGTCGCGTATCAGACGCACACGCGCCGTGATGTCGAAGCCCGGCTCTGCTTGGCTAACCTGCCGAACCTCTTTGATGACCACGCCCAGCCATGTTACCAGAGCGCACTGGCTAGCCAATTTGACTTGAAAATTACCGTCGATCTGCAGCCGTGTCGGGACGCTATTCGCAGTAGCATCCAGCTCGCCTTTGAGCAGCACTGTAGCGACGCCTTGCTCTACCTTGGAGATCTTAGCCACCAGTGTTGAACTATGCACTGCGTCCAAGTTGAACAGTCGTTGAGCGCTGTCCGCTGCGATCTCCCATGATGAATCAGCTCGGGCTGGTTGGAGCGGTAGCAGCAATTCCAGCGATGACGAGTCGACCGGCGAATGTAGCAGTTGCACTTCGTGGCTGCTCAGTGGCCGCGCCTCGCAGTACTGCTGCCACAGGCCATGGTGTGGCAGCAAGCGCGTTTTGACGCAGTCGGGCCTGAGCTTATTAGTGGAGGACTTGCCCGAAATCCAGGTCTCGGCCTGTGCCTCATTGTAGTGACGCTCGGCTGCAGCGGCCACCGAACCATGGGGCCTGGGCTGCGGCTCCGGCAGTGCGCCTGATTCGCCGTGAGGCTGTACTAGGCTAGCGGCGTCGCTGCTGCTGCTGGACAAGGCAATTTTTTCAAAATAATCCAGCGTCGACTTGCCCTTGAGCTCGATGGGCTTCGCGGCCGGTGTGGCCTCTGTGGCCGCTGCTGGGGACTTGGATTCGGCTTCGTCGACGCGCAGGCTGCCAGACAATTCGAGGACGATCTTGGTCCGTGTATTGAGCTCCAAGTTGCCGCTGGGCCGCATCAACAGCACCTTGGCTTGGGGTGCAGTAGCAGGCTTGGCCGATGGGCTGGGCTGGTTGGTTTGTGCCGCGGCGCGACCAACCACTAGCGACGTGCCTAGGCCCAGCGACAGGCCGTGCACAAACTGGCGGCGTGAAAGCCATGCAGGAAGCTGAGAGGAAAATAGCTGGGGGCGCAGTCGCTGTGTCATTGGTCACTCCATGGGCTCGTCAAACGCAGGCTCATCAGGTGCGGGTGACACGCGGCATTTACAGCCCTGCGACAGCACCCGCCTACGCTAACAATCTTCGGCATACCGCGCCGTTAAAATCAGCCAACTCGCGCCACATGGCACAATTCGGCCTCGCATCAGCCTGCCCAGCGTCTCAACGCGGTGTCTCACTGTGAGGCAACGAGTTGTCACTTTTTCAGACACTTTGGACATTTTTACAAAAAACGGCTACGGAGGACTTGACAGTCCAAGCCCGGGCAAATCGCGCAAGGTCTTACTGGGTATCGACTTGCGCCAAACGCCGTAAAACAAATCCCAACTGTCGAACCTATGGCCCCGGTTTTGCATCTCTCCATCTAACGAGACAATCATGACAGCTAAGTGTTCATAGATGACCGCTGGCTGCGTCACACTACCAGTACAAATTGCTCGATTGCCACCATCATGAAGACGGCAATCCATGATAGATTGGTAGCCACGCGGCGTAGGGCGGCGAACAACGCTTGATGATTGGCGGCTTTTTATTGCAGGATCCCAGGATGGGATTCTTGCCCAGCCGCGGGAGAGTGTTGGCGGTCGGAAACCGCAGGGAATGGATTTGGCACTCTCGCGCATGCAGGGAAAGGTATTGTCCGATGCATCACGATTACCGCATCGCTTTGATTCGAGAACTACGCGACCACCAAGTGCGCTACGCTCCGCGCGGCAAACGGCTCGAACAGGCCGAGAGAGCCGAACGACTGCTCGGTGAACTGGATATGGTGCGTGAATATCCTTACGAGTTCATCTATTTCCGCGTGACTGATTATCGTCCCGAGGAGAACTGTCGCAAATTGGTGCGCGGCGAGGACGCTGCTCACGACTTGCGACTGTTCGTAGAGGATGTCACCGATTCGCTGAATCTGCGCGTCGAGGAGATCTCAGAGCCGGTTCACACCGTAGAGGACTTGAGCCGCATGTTCAATGTCTCTACCAAAACCATCTCTCGCTGGCGCGATCAGGGGCTGGTCAGCCGCCGCTTCGTCCGCGATGGCCGCAAGCGAGTAGGCTTTCTTCACAGCAGTGTGGAACGCTTCGTGGCGCGACATCGCGATCGAGTGCGCCGCGGCGAGCGCTTTAGCCAGCTCTCAGCCGACGAGCGAACAGAGATCATCGAGCGTTCGCGCCGGGCGGCCGCCGATGGGGCAAACCTCTCAGACGTTTCCCGGCAAGTCGCCGCGGCACTGGGACGCAGCGTCGAGACAATCCGTTATACGCTCAAAAACCATGACCGGAAAAATCCTGAACTAGCGGTGTTTCCCGATTTCCGTCCCGAACTATCCGAAGCGGACAGAATGGCCATCTACGCACAGTACCAGCGCGGCGCAGGCATCAATCAATTGACTCGCCAATACGTGCGCAAGCGCAGCACCATCGTGCGGATCATCAATGAGCAGCGAGCTGCGGAGCTCATGCTTTTGCCGCTGGACTATATACCCAATGAACTGTTCGCCTCAGCCGACGAAGCCGCCGAGCAGGAAATCTTGAGCGAAGTTCCCGAGGCGATCATTCCGCCGCGCAAGGTAGCGGCACCCGGCGGCCTGCCAACCTACTTGGCTTCGCTGTACGACGTGCAGTTGCTCACTCGCGAACAAGAGTACCATCTGTTCCGACAGATGAACTACTTGAAGTTCAAAGCGGACACCTTGCGCAAACAGTTGATTCCGACCGCTCCAGCGGTAGGCATCATGGATCAGATCGATCAACTCTACCAACGCGTGGTCGATGTTAAGAACAAGATTGTGCAGGCCAACTTAAGGTTGGTAGTTTCCATCTCCAAACGTCACATGAAGAGCTCGGACGATTTCTTTGACCTGGTCAGCGATGGCAATATGTCGCTGTTCCGCGCCGTGGAGAAGTTCGACTACTCACGTGGCAACAAGTTCAGCACGTATGCTAGCTGGGCCATCATGAAGAACTTTGCGCGGTCGATCCCCGGCGAATTCAAGCACAAAGATCGTTTCCGCACCACCGGAGACGAATTGTTTATGGCTCACGAGGATAACCGCAGCAATCACTTCGCTGCGGAGATCGCTCAAAAGACGCGCGAGAAGCAGATCAACCGCATCCTGCACCAACTCGATCAGCGCGAGCAGCAGATTATCATTCGCCGCTTCGGACTGGACCACACCCAAGAGCCGCTGACGCTTAAGGAAGTGGGCGCCGAGCTGGGTGTCACCAAGGAACGCATTCGCCAGCTAGAAGCCCGCGCGCTGAGCAAGCTCCGCGAAGCCGCCAGCTTTGAGAAAATCGAACTTCCCGATTAACGTTCGAGGCTTTCGAAGAGGTTGAAGAGGTTGAAGAGGTTGAACTCGACCAGCCGTTTGGCCTTCGCCACGCGGCTGGTTGCATATGTCTTACCGGCGCAACGCTTCCGCGGCTCACATCACTGAACGCGGCGTCATGCGCTGCGCTGCGCTGCGCTGCGCTGAGCTGAGCTGAGCTGAGCTGAGCTGAGCTGCTTTAGTTGTCCAGCCGCGGACGGCTCATTAGCTTGGCCTCGGCGTTGCCGCGGCCTCCGCTTCGGCGTCGCCCCCAGGCTCGTTAATGGCACTCGGCCTAATTGACTTAGGAGTCAGGATCAGTTTGTCGCCTTCGATGGCAAGTCGCTCAAACTGGTCGATCATCTGTGCCAGCTCTGCATTTTGTTCCACATCCTTGGCCAAGTTGTGCTTGCGAAGCCCTTGCATGACAGACTCTGGAATGACATATCCGTTGGCTTCAGCGCTGTCGAGCGTAACGACCAAATCGCCGTTCTCCAAGGTCGCATTAATGTTTGCCGAGGCATTGAAGAATCGCCCCTCAGCACCGGGAACCATGTCGGCCGGGAAACTCACCTCAGCTTGAATCATCCCGTCTTTGATCGTCACAAAGACTCGTCCGCGCAGCTTCTCTTCCTGGCTGAGCAGCGCGTTGAGTTCTTCCGAGTTGAGCACTAGGGGCTCAGGCGCCTCTCCTTGCTCTACCGTTTCTTGGAACGATTCAACGCGAGTTTCCAGCTCCTCCAGCTCTGCGGGGCTGAGTTCAACTACGGGCAGTTGCCGAGGTTCCAACGAGGTGAGCTGGTTGATCTGCTGCTTATAGAGTCGGAACGCCCCGAAACCCACGACAATCACCAGCACAAGTGACAGCAGCATGGCTCCTAGACATCCGCTCCACAAACAGCCCCATTTAAAAGGTTTATCAGCCGGAACTACACGCGGCGGTTCGCGCTGCGAATCGTAGGGCGGTGGATCCGTCGGAGTAGGTTCATAGGGCGCAGGCTCAGAGGGTGTAGGTTCACGCGGAAGAGCGTCAAACACTCCAGGGTCTAACGGGGGCCGACTCACAAACGCCATCCTTCTCTAGGGAACGGAAGATCCAATCTGCCTCACGACAGCTTATTACTGCACAGCTTACTCACTGTCCAGCCAGCACGGCATCGAGCACCAGCCGGCGATCAGCCAGTGTGCCACTGGCCAGCGCCAAGCCTTCATTGCCACGCAGGATAATCTGATAAACCTGAGCCAACTCGTTATCCGTCAGCAGCTGCATCGAATGATAGAGCCGAGCTTCGAAGAGCTTCATTAAATTGCTGACCTGGGGATCGACCAGAAGCTGGCGAATACGATCCTGAGCATGCTCGGGCTTGAGAGCCGGCAGGTCGGTCATGGCTACTTTTTCATCGAAGCTGGCGAAGAAGCGATCGATGTTTTTGCCGACCGCATCGTTGTCGATGCCGCGCAACTTGTCGCGCTCTATATCGACATTGACCAAGGTACCGGTGGCCGCGACGTTCTTGCCATCCAGGCCCATGAATCGCAAACGCGTGGAGTTCTCGATCAAATTACCGCGGCGTTTGTGAACTGCTTTGACTTCGAACAAGAACAAGCCGTCGTATCCTTGATCTTTGGCCTGCTGAAGCAGTTCGGTTTGACTACCTGTTCCGATGAACACCAGGCCGGGAGTAGCCACAGTCCCTTTAGTGATCGGCTTATTGGCAGCTTTAGCCGAGCCTGGACCGCCGCCACCGTCTGCGCCAGGGTAAGCCCCGCCGCCGTAACCTCCACCACCAGCCATACCACCAGCCATCTCCCCGCCGTAGTTACCCATCATACCCATCGAGTTCATGCCGCTGGCGCTCGCCGCAGGTGCCGCCGCCGGCTCGACATCTTTAAATGGCGTGCCCAGTTTCCCAGCCATCCAGCGGCTTTCAAAACTGGTCGCCAGCGCGGCACCGAAGTCTCCGGTGAGTTGCTGAAAGGTGCGTTCGGTCGAGCCGGCTTCGTTGGGTCCGCCCGGCGACATGCCCATGCCAGCCATTGCCCCACCGTAACCGCCACCGCCACCGCCGGCCTGCGAGACGCCAATGGGCTTGAGGTCAGATAGGCCCTCGGGTGCATCCACGGCTACCCCTACCGCGAAGCGAAGCACTAAGGCAGGGCGGAGATTGAGCGTCGACCACCGCGTCTGAGAGAGCGTCTCGGCGGCTACATCGGCGTCGGCTGCGATGGCCTGCGCGTAGAGCAGCTTGACGGCTTGAGCTTCTTTGCCTGTGCTATACGCATATTCGGCCTGCGACAAGTAATCGCGATCTGGCAAAGGTACAAAGTCAGCTTTAATCAGGGCACTCTTGATCCAGGCCTGGACGGCCGACTGCTGCTTCGCATCCGGTCGCTGGGGAACGCTGGCCGGCGGCATCTGGCCGCTCTCTAACTGCTCCAGCACAGCGTGCCAAGCGGTCGCGTTTCCCGTGTGCGACAAGTCATCGGTCAAAACATCCAGTCGCACCTCTCCCTGGGTTTGCTGGGGCCCATGGCAGGAGATGCAGTTGGAGCGGACGAACTGCATGGCGGTGGCGAACTGTGGTCCAGCGTTGCCGCCCGCAGCGCCCCCCATCGCATAGCCTCCCATGCCACTCTCGTCGCCCGCCCCGCCCATATAGAAGGCCGTAGGGTCGGACGAGGGCATCCCGGGCGATTTGCCTTCGGACATCATGCGCATTTGGTCCATCGATGACATCTCGGAGTAGGGTGTCTCCTGACTGATGGCACCCCCGTCGTCGCTGTAGGCGCCGCCCCCGTAG
This sequence comes from uncultured Pirellulaceae bacterium, assembly GCA_934278005.1. Classification (GTDB taxonomy): domain Bacteria; phylum Planctomycetota; class Planctomycetia; order Pirellulales; family Pirellulaceae; genus Aureliella. Next base: position 14,179 of record CAKQWG010000042.1, read on the forward strand.
GCCTGACCACCCTTATCCCCGGCTGCGTCCTCTGACGAGTCCTGCTTGACCATCCCCGGCATCGCTGGAGCGTCAGCGGTCGGAGCTGGCTCGACTACTTCCGGCTCGGATCCACCACAGCCGAGCAGACACGCCGAGCACACGGCCAGCAGCCCCAGGCCAGCCCGATAACTTAACAGGCTGAGGCGTTTCGTAGTTATTGGTCGCGACATGTTCGAAGCCTTTTGAACTCAAGAATGAACCTCAAGGGATGCCTCGCGCAGCGCAAGGCTGAACTGCCCGGCTGGCTTGAGGGCCCGGACATCTCAGGCCGTTCAAACGGCAACATCAACAATTTGCTACGGCGTTCGGTGGCCAGCCCCTGCATTATGCTTTTCTATTATGTCTGTTGGTCAGTTGAATGTCGAGCTTGTACGGCTAATATAGAAGCTGCTTCTGCGACTGATCATGCCTCCTTTGAGCCTGCCGACCGCTTTCAAGAAGCTGCCCGCCCGCCGCCTCAGCGCAACATTTCCCCCATAGAGTTAAGATTGCCATGCTCCGGAATCTGTCATGTGTCGCAATGCTGTTTTTCCTTGCCTGCTCGTCTTACGCACAAGAGGGAGCGATCGCTATTCCGCGGGCCCAAAGCGTACCGCCAGGGCCGCCCCTTTCGCCGCAACAAGCCTTGGAAAAAATGAAAGTCCCCGAAGGCTTTCGAGTTGAGCTGGTGGCCGCCGAGCCCGATTTGATGAACCCAGTGGCCATGGCCTTCGATGAACGCGGGCGAATTTGGGTTACCGAGAGCTTCGAGTATCCGCGCCGCGAAGCGGGCTTGGGACGCGACCGCATCAAGATCCTAGAGGACACCAATGGCGACGGACGCGCCGATTCCGTAAAAATCTTCGCCGAAGGACTCAACATACCGTCGGGTATCGCCGTTGGTCACGGAGGAGTCTGGGTAGCCAACGCACCCGACATTTTGTTCATGCAAGATACCGACGGCGATGACCGAGCGGATAAAATCGAAGTCGTCGTGACCGGCTTTGGCCGCGATGACACGCACGAACTACCCAACAGCTTGACCTGGGGACCCGACGGCGGACTGTACGGACTCAACGGAGTCTTCAATCCGTCGCGAGTCGAATCCGGGGGCCAAGTTTTCGAGTTCACGTGCGCCATGTTTCGCATCGATCCCAAGACTCGCCAATTCGATCTATTCGCCGAAGGGACCAGCAACCCTTGGGGCATCGCGTTTGACCCGCAAGGACACGCCTTCATTAGCGCTTGCGTCATCGATCATTTGTGGCATCTGACAGAGACGGGGTATTATCACCGGCAGGGTGGCCCCTATCCTCCAAACACTTGGAAGCTGGAATCGATCGTCGAGCACAAGCATCAGATGGCCGCCTACTGCGGTCTGACCTATTTCGATTCGGCCGCTTTTCCGGCCGAGTATCGCGACCGACTGATGATGGGCAACATCCATGGCAATTGCCTGAATGTCGACCGCCTCGAACGCCGCGGTTCGACCTACCGCGGCATCGGCGAAGAGGATTTCCTGAGTGCCCAGGATGCATGGTTCATGCCCGTGGTGCAAAAGGTTGGCCCCGACGGGTGTCTGTACGTGCTGGACTGGTACGATCGCTACCACTGCTATCAGGACGCCATGGCCGATCCGCAAGGAGTCGACCGAGGCCATGGACGACTTTATCGCGTCGTTCACGAAGCCACCGGACGCCCCGCCAGTGTCTCTCTGGCCGGGCTTGCCCCCGAGCAACTGGTACAGTACCTGAGCGATAGTAACATCTACATCCGCGAGACGGCCCAACGACTTTTGGCCGAGCAGCAGTGTCAGGGCGCAGTAACGCAGCTCGAAGCAGTCGTGCTCGATGCGTCCGCGCCGCATAAGACGCGCATGCACGCCCTGTGGTCATTGGTAGCCGGCAAAGCCCTGTCGGTCGAGATGGCTGCCAAACTGTTAGCCGATAGCGACGCTTCCATTCGCAGCTGGGGAGCGAGGGCGATTGGCAACCTCCTGCCGGACAATGCTCAGCTTGCTGCCGCCTGTGCGGCATTAGCCAAAGACCCTTCACCCGACGTTCAGCTCCAAGTCGCTATTGCAGCGGCCAAGCTGCAGCACATCGATCGTCTGCAGTGTTGGGTCAACATTTTAGCGACCTGCGGCGACGACCCTCTGTTGCCCAACATTGTTTGGCAAAACCTTCATCCGAGCTTGCCCCAATCCAGCGATCGACTGCTCGAATTGGTCGCCGAGGTCGATTTACAGCAAGCGCCCGGCTTGGCCGCCATGCTCTCCCACGTCGCCGAAAAACTGCAGCAGTAACGCACCCCGCGCGTGCGATCCACGCAACGCACCTGCTCTTGGCTAAACTCTGCGGCCCTCTGCGTCACTGCGCAGCCGATAGGCGGATGGCACGCGCAGATCTTCTAAGCGACCATCTTCTAAGCAACCATCTTCTAAAGATAAAAACGCGATAGCGTCAGGGAGCGGTCAGCCCAAGGGATTGGGTCATACCCGTTGCGAAGGTCCGCAGCAATGCGTATGCCTGCGTGAATTCCTCCTGAGTTTCAGCGCGAGCCAATCCGCCTTGAGCAGCGACCAGTCCGCTCAGGGCAGAGCGAATGGTGCCGACGGCTTTTTCTCCGTCCTCAGCCATCTGCTTTTTGGCGTCATCAACTTGGCGACGTAGATCGTTCATGGCCTGCACGTCAATCCACACATTGCCGATCTTCTGAAACTGCTTTTTGACCGCTGGCAAGCTGCCGTGTGCCACCTCGACTTCGGCCGTCCCCGCGGTCTGGCTCACAATGGTGTACCGCGGGGGCTGCAGCATTTGCCCGGGCGACAGCCCTGCCCCCTCACCGCCCCGGCCGGCGGATGCTTGAGTGGCCGCCATCAAGCTGGGAGCTAGGTCCAAGCTCAGCTGGGCCAGCCAGCGCTTGACATTGCTTTTCTCGAAGTTGCTCGCCTGCCAATGTTCGTCCTTGGCCAAGGCGCTCACGATGCCATTGGCTAGCGGCCAAAGCTCGTCGATCACAGCCACAAGCTGTGGGCTGCTGGCCACGTCGGGAAGCCCCAGCACAAATTTCTTCTTCTGGCTGGTGATCGTCTTCAAGTCACTCAGCAACGTCTGGATTTGCTTGACCGTCGATGGTCCCAATAGACGATGCCCCTGCACGATTAAGTCTTCGATGTCGGACTGCATCTGCGGCGGCAGCGTGTGCCACTGACTGAAAAAGTTACCCTCTTGTGGCAGACGCTCACAAAGCTCAAAGTACTGCTCGATGGTCGTTCCGTCTTTGAATGGATTCTGCAACAACTCGTCAACAGTCAGCTGTAATTCGGGCAGCTCAGGTCCGCTTGGCTTGGTTACCGCTTTGGGTACCGGTTTGGAGAACGCCTGTGGGTTCGCTAGTCGAACCGCTTGGTAAATGCTTTCGATGCTCAGCTTGGTCAACGGCACGGCAGCTTCGCGGCCATCGCGCGTCAGCCTGAGTACCACTCCTGCGTCTGTCATGCGGACAAACTCAGCTTCAATCGGAACCCCTTTATCGTTAGTCCAAGTGGTCGGAGCCGGCTCAGCTGCTGCGCTAGCTGCGCTCGCCTCCACTGACGCATTGTCCTGAGCGGCCAGCGGCGCAGTTGCAATAATTAAACCGAGCCCTATCAGGCACAGAAACTTGGAGCAGGCGGCGCACCGGTGGTTTGGCCGCGAATTAGGGGGGTCCACATAGGGACGAACAAGAGGTGACAACACAGGCGGGTTCTCCAAACGATTCTATCAACCAATCACAGCATGGGCGTGTGATGTTAAGGCAACGCTCTACTACTATTAGGTAAAACCTCGCCCGCTTCATTCAATTCTAATTCAACCGCGTACCACTGTAACCAAAAAACGACCGGCTCGGTGCTTGCGCCGCGACGTACCCCAAGCCGCATCCCGCCGGGCGTCTTGTGAACAAGCTGGACAGTTACGTCTTGCTCTGCCCCTTCGCATTCGAAATCCGCGTCGGGCTCGCCGGCAAATGGAGGAGAAAAAGCGATAGCAAGAGTTTCGACTGACTGCCCCGCTGCCAAGCAAATCTTGACCTCCCCCGACACATAGCGCTTGCCCTGCTCATCTACTCCCGACACCGCCCGTCGATCAACACCGTCGCTGGTTTGCGAGTCGGTTACGGGTGACTCCGCTACCGCATGCTCGCCCGCGCAAGCCGCGTCGCGCGAACTCTCACGTGAGGCCGCCGACTTACCAAGAATCTGGCCGTCCGCGGCCTGGGACGGTGCCACTGCCATCGATTCATGCGAGGTCTGGCCGGCGTCCACTACCACTGAATCCAATGAACTCGATTCACCCACAGCCTGCGGGACATCCGCTACTGCGCAGTACTGGCGCAACCAGGGGAGTGCATTTCTTTCGAAGACCAGCCCATGGAACCAAACCTCAGCCACACCAATCACCAGCAGGGCAGGGATCAAGTCGCTCCAGGTCGGGGCTTGGAAGGCCAACCAACCGATCCAGTTCACGGTGGCGCAAGCAGTCAACAGCCACACTACATGGTCGCTGGCCAAACTGGTGTGAGGAGGGCTAGAGAGGATAGGCAGGCGCAGTACAAACGACACAATGGCGATTGCTAGGGCTACCAAGGTCAGAGCGCTGGCCCACGCCTGAGGCGAGTTCCAGAGTGCGACGTCTGCAGCAGCGGGATTCGCGGTCGTGGACAGCCAAGCCAGCATGGCACCAGCGGCCCACAAACATGACAGGCAGATCCACACTGCGTTCTCTTGCAGCTCGTTCACATAGCGTGGGGCTGGCATGTCATAGCTATTCTGAGAGGCTGAAGATCTGTTATCCCGCAAGTATCCGCAAGAGCTTATTACTTTCTCCGCCGCATTGGCAGTGCAGCCAAGCCTCGTGGCTGACACTGCGCTTCGCCGTGAACCGCCGCTAGCGCGGCAGGTTCATCGTAACCAGGATCGACGTACAACCGTAGTTAAACGGCGGCAGCGACAGCCTGCTTAGTTCCCAGCATGGCGGCCAATTCCTTAGCCTTGTCGGTGTTCTCCCAAGTGAACTCGGGCTCGGTGCGACCGAAGTGCCCACCGGCGGAGGTCTGGCGGAAAATTGGACGGCGCAGGTCCAGGTACTTGATAATGCCGCTAGGCGAGAGCGGGAACAGCTCGCGAACCGCTGCGCAGATCTTCTCGTCTTGGACCTTGCCCGAACCCTCAGTGTCAACATGCACGCTGACTGGCTCGGCAACGCCGATCGCGTAGGCTAGTTGCACTTCGCAACGATCTGCCAAACCTGCAGCCACGATGCACTTAGCGATATGGCGAGCCATATAAGCCGCACTGCGGTCGACCTTGGTGGGATCCTTGCCGCTAAACGCACCGCCGCCGTGCCGTCCCCAGCCGCCGTAGGTATCGACAATGATCTTGCGGCCTGTCAGTCCACAGTCGCCATGGGGACCACCTACCACGAAACGACCCGTTGGATTGATGTGGTACTTGATCTCTCCCTTGATCAGCGCAGGCGGCAGGCATGGCTTGATCACTTTGTCGATGACAAACTTTTCAATGGTAGCATGATCGACTTCGGGCCCGTGCTGAGTCGATACGACCACCGTGTCAATGCGCACCGGTTGGTAACCGTCGTACTCGATCGTGACCTGGCTCTTGCTATCGGGACGCAGCCAGTCCACTTCTTTTTCAAAGCGAGCCTCGGTCAGGCGGTTGGTGATGCGGTGCGACAGCGCAATTGGCATCGGCATCATCTCGGGCGTATCGTTGCAGGCGTAGCCAAACATCAGTCCCTGATCTCCGGCTCCGATGTCCTTGCCCTGGCTCTCATCGGAGTTAACTCCTTGGGCGATGTCGGCACTCTGTTCGTCCAGTGCGATCATCACATTGCAGGTGTCGGCGCACAGGCCCATCATGTCATCGGTATAGCCCACTTCGCGAATCACATCGCGGATCACGCGCGCGTAGTTAACGTTGGCGCTGGTAGTGATCTCGCCGGCGATCATCGCCAAGCCAGTCGTCACTAGGGTCTCACAGGCGACGCGACTATTGGGGTCTTGAGCCAGGATAGCGTCTAACACGCCGTCTGAAATGCGGTCGGCCAACTTGTCTGGGTGCCCCATGCTGACCGATTCGCTGGTGAACAAATATTTTCCCGAAGCCACTAAATGGACCCTCCTATTGTGGGGGTTAAGTAATGTGATCGTTGAAATGGGCTAATCATTTAGCTGCTCGGTATTGCAGATCACGTCGCGAGCAATAGCACTGAAGCTGTAAATTGTATATGCCGGAGGGAGAAGGCGAAAGGCTTTTCATGGCTGAACAGCGCTAATTGTGGGCCCAGCGAAGCTATTTGCGGACGCTGGCGGCGGGTCGGGCAGCGATCCGATAGGGTGTCGTCTCGTCGAACGTAATAAATGCATCGGGGTGAGCTTGATGGATCATGCGCATCAGTTGTGGGGCCTTTCGACGCGATACCATACTCAGGTTGACCTCGACTTCGCCGTCGCGGCCCTGGGCACTGACCGTGGTCACATAGTAGCCCGCTTCGCGCAGCAGCTTGGCCAACTGGCGCGTACAGCCTGGCGTGACGATGCGGACCATGGCATCGCCGATGGCCAGCCAACCCTCAACGGTACTGCCCAGCATGGTCCCTGCCGCATAGCCGCTGGCGTAGGCCACGAACTGTACGGGGCTGGTAATTTTCCCGAGTACCAATGATGCCGCGACCAACCATGCCAGCGACTCGAAGAAACCAAACAAACCGGCTAAGCCGCGCCGTCCACGGATCAGCATCGAGATGCGCAGGGCCCCGAGCGACACGTCCACCAGCCTCAAAGAGAAGATCGCCAGAGCGCTCAGCAGCAGCATTACCGTTTCATTCACTGTTTGTGTCGTCCTTTAAATTGCTCTCGCGCTCGCGCCGCTGGCTGGCCGCATGTCCAGCGCGGTGGGCTGGGCACGCGGCATCGGGGATGGACCACGGGGGTTGAGCGCGAGGATTGAGAGCAGGGGGGTTACAGATTAAACGCACCGGCCCGCTCCGGTTGGAACCAAATCTTCTCCACGCGTTTGTAGATCTTGCGATCGGAGACGTTAAAGGCCACCTCCTCGCCTACGTGTCGACCCAGCAACTGGCTGCCCAGAGGTGAAAGTATCGACAGCTTCCCCTCAGCGATGCAAGCTTCATCGGGATAGACCAGAGTGTAAGTCTCTGACTCCTCCTGCTTGACGTCGAGCAGCTTGATAGTCGAGTTCATAGTCACGATATGCGGCAGCATACTCTGTGGTTCGACCGGCTCCGCTCGCTCGAGCATGTCGTTCAGTTCAATTAAGTGCGGACGACCTTCGCCGACCGCGGCCGCAAACTGGCTCTGCAGCAATTCCTGCAGTCGCGTGAGATCGGTCCGCGTCACCACAATCGGTCGTGTCGGCACAGTGGGTTGTACAGTCATCTTATTTTATTCTCCAAGTAAAGAGATCGGATTATTTAAAACGTTAAGAAAGGTGTGCTAAGCGGGCCGCAAGGAAACCGCAGGAGCCGCTCTGTGGACAGGCTGCCTGGTGGCATCCTCTACAGGCGTTACGCAGGCGTCCTATTGGCGCTCTAGGAGCAATGCGGCTGGTCGCGCGATGAGCCGTTTGGGCAGCGGTGGCGGTTCTCGGATTCAGCGATTACAGGTACAGCGATTTACAGGTACAGCGATTTA
>CAKQWG010000043.1 GCA_934278005.1 uncultured Pirellulaceae bacterium
AGAAAGTGCGGTTCTTCGTAGACGATCGGAATCGGTTGCATGTATAGTGATAAAAAAAACGAGGAGCCCCGGCCACGGGAACAATAAGGACGACGATTGTTCCCAGAGAGCTCCTCGTTAATGATCTTTGTAGTAAACCTAGCGTTTCGGTCAAGACGTTTTAAAAAGATTTTCTGCAAAGTCAACCGCGCTCGATCGGCATCGCTTCGCGCACGTCACACAACAGCTACATCTTACACACTCGAAACGTCGCAGGTACACGCGCATGAATCAACACTCTCAACACGTGCATTTCGTAACCGGCCGACTAGCCGAGCAAGCCGTGCGCACGATCGTGTCGCAAGTCGCTGATGAGTTTCAATTCGAGTACTCGATCAGTGTCTTACCGATCACTGTAGCTGCGCTGATGACGCCCAAGTGGTTGTTGCGACATCTGCAAATCCCCGACCAAGCAGTCCGAGTTATCCTACCGGGACACCTCGTAGATGGACTGGAATTTCTCCGCCAGTCGCTGGACGATCGACTTGAGTGTGGACCGCGCGACATTCGCGATTTACCAACGTTTTTCGGCGGAAAACGCACGCGCGATGCGGGCTACGGCATACATTCGATCGAGATTATTGCGGAGATCAATCATGCGGGAAGGTTGTCTGCTCAGCAACTGCTCAGCTTGGCACAAGCCTACGTGCGCGATGGTGCCGACGTCATCGATCTGGGCTGCACGCCCGGCCACAGATGGAATGCCGTTGCCGATGCGGTCAAGCTGCTAAGAGATCATCAACTCCGCGTCTCGATCGATTCGTTTGACAATTGGGAGGTCTCACAAGCGTGCGCGGCCGGGGCTGAATTAGTGTTGTCGGTCAATAGTTCCAACCGCTCTGCAGCGCTCGATTGGAATACCCCGGTGGTGCTTATTCCCGACATGCCGCGCGAAGAAAAAAACTTTCATGAGAACTTAGTTTTTCTGACCGATAGTGGACTCTCTGTACGTTTAGATCCGATCTTGGAACCGCTCGGTTGCGGCTTCACGACGAGTCTGCTGCGCTACGCCAAGTGCCGACAGGACTTTCCCGACGCGCAGATCATGATGGGCATCGGTAACATCACCGAACTAACCGACGCCGACTCAGCCGGTATCAACACGCTACTGATTGGCATCTGCCAAGAGCTGGGAATTCAATCGGTGCTGACGACACAAGTCATCAACTGGGCGCGATCGAGCATACGCGAATGCGACCTTGCGCGGCGCCTGATGCACTTTGCCATTGCGCAGCGCATTCCTCCCAAGCATTTAGAACCGCTGCTGGTCTTGCTCCGCGATCCAAAGCTCAAAGAGTTCCCGCGCGACGTGCTTATCAACTTGGCTGCTAACATTCGCGACAACAACGTCCGCCTAGCTAACTGCGAGGGAAAAATCCACGCTATGTCAGCCCAGGTTCACGTAGAAGATGAGGAGCCGTTCGCGCTGATGCAGCAACTGCTGGCCAGCCCAATCGGCGCAGCGATCAACGTCGAGCATGCCTTTTACCTGGGCTTTGAAATGTCCAAAGCCATGACCGCCAATGCGCTCGGCAAGCAATACGAGCAGGACGAACCGCTTGACTGGGGCTTTTTGACGCAGACCCAGCCGCACCATCGCCTAGCCCGTCCACCCAATCGCAAGTAACACGGCACGATTGCGCCATAGTCGCCCGGCCGCTCCGCCGGTCGGCAATACTTCACGAACCGGCGGAGCGGTTCGGCGACTATCCCACGAACCGGCGGAGCGGTTCGGCGACTATCTCACGAACCGGCGGAGCGGTTCGGCAATGATCCCACGAACCGACAGAGCGGTTCGGCGACTATCCCACGAACCGGCAGAGCGGTTCGGCGACTATACAACGAACCGGCGGAGCGGTTCGGCGACTATCTGCTGCCAAATCAACTCGGCTTCGCCAAACCTACTCGGCTTCAAAGATGCGAACATTGGTGGAAAAGAAAGCTGGCATAGTGTCGGCATGCGTCACGCATTCGACGAAGCAAGCCATGAAGCCATCCTTGGGCATGGCCACGACCAACTGCCATGCGTTGCTTCCCTTGGCTTGACACGCGCGCTGCTCCCAAAGAGCATCGCGAAAGTCTCGCGTCGCTGCGTGGGCGACCCAGCCGCGCACCGTATCGACATCGCCGACAGCGGTGACATCCAACGCCACGCCATTATCCTCACGGGAGAATTCCCAGTCCATTTCCGGTAGAGACTTGCCGCCATGACGACTGTGATGAAAGGCAGAGATCGTCCCAAAGACGCGCGCGGTGTCCTTCAGTCCATGCCCCTCGTTGGGAACGTACAACAAGTGTTTCTCGCCCTGCAGTTGATCCCAATACAGACTGCAGGCGTCCAGCGGCCAATACCGATCGTTGGTGCCAAAGATCAGCAACTTGGGAAGCGTTAGCTTCTCGCGATACGCAAAGGGATCGACAATACTTTGCAGTATGCGCCCCTGTGGTGTGCTCAGCGAATCCTGCAAGCTCAGTTCGGTGTAATCTTCGATCTGCTCAGAGTAACCGCCGAAGGACTCGACCTGCAGCTTCATTTGCTCCTGCATATTGAGCATGTCGATAACCATTGGCGCGATTGCCGTGACGCGTGGATCGCTGGCACCGGTCAGCCATGTCGTCCAACCTCGCTTGGATGCGCCGGTCACGGTGAATTGATCGAGCGACAGTCCCCATTGCTGCTGGGCTGCTTCGGTAACGGCATCCATGCCGCGAACGGCCGATTTGACCATCGGCAACAGCAGTGGCCAAGTCGGATCCTCTGTCCGCATGTAGTTGGCAAATGTCGCCGCAATGATTTCATCCTCGTGCTTGCCACCCATCATCGGCTGAAACGGGACGTGGGAGAGAACCGCCACGACGCAGCCCAATTGATTGGCGACGGCGGCCATCATTTGAGCTTCACCACCGATCGAAACCTTATCCGGGCCATTGTTTGGCCAGTCTTTCTTCCAGCTTCCGCCGCTGATCACCAGCACCGCATCGCCGCGGGCTGCGACCACCTGAGCGGGCTTGATGAGCGTCAGCACGTGTCGCCAATCGATTCCATGCCAACGCTGCGACGTCAAATGCAGACGCAGCACGTCGCAATTCTGTATCTTCTGCTGTTGGCGAACCTCCCAGCCATAGTTCTCATCAGCCAAGGCCACGTAATCGGCCAACTCGCTGCCAGCTTGCAGCTTTGCCTGCGGACCATCGACGGCATTCAAATTCAGTTCCTGCGCACCGCTTTGCCCGGTGGCAAATTGAGTCACGACTATTATCGAGCACAGAAAACTCAGACAGTGGCATCGCAATCTCATACAAGTCTCGCTTTTTTGTTTCAAGAGGTTCCAAGAGCTACTGAGGATTCATGACTGGCGCATACCGAGCGGGTTGGATTAGTGTTTGTGTGACAAGCCTTTCGCATCCAGGTAATTGGTGGCGTGCAGGGAATGTGTTATTGTAATCAGCCATCGCAGCTTCGGTGAGTAGCCACACGGCTTCGGTGAGTAGCCACACGAAGTGCGTCCTGCCGGGCGGACAGTCAGTTTGCCCCTATTCATTGCTAGGAAAATTCATGAATCGTACGCGGCCGAGAATTAGCGCCTTTCCCAAATGCTATTTGGATGACATCTCGCAGGCGCGCAGCATGTCGGTCTTCGACTGGATCGAGCAAGCTCAGCAGCTCGACGCTGATGGACTGGAGATGTACGAGGGCTTCTTTACCTCTCTCGACGAATCCTATCTAGAAGAGGTGGCTTCCGCCATTTGCCAAGCGGGCTTCGCCATGCCCATGTTGTGCTGCTCGCCGGATTTTACGCATCCCGAGGAAGAGCAGCGCGTACGAGCGATCGAGTATCAACAGCAGATGATCCGTGTGGCGCGGCTGTTGGGCGGCGAGGGAGTAGTCTGTCGTGTGCTCAGCGGTCAGCGCTGGCCCCGCCTGTCCCGAGCGCAGGGACTGCAGTACGCGCGCGACGGCATCGTGGCCTGCCTGCCGCTAGCGCAGGAGCTGGGCGTGGTGCTGGGCTTGGAGAATCACTACAAAGACGGCTATTGGTTGTACGCCGAATTCGCACAGAAGATGGATGTTTTTCTTGAGCTTCTGCAGATGATCCCCGAATCGGATCATTTCGGCGTACAATACGATCCCAGCAACGCCGTGGTGGCCGGAGATGATCCTGTGGACCTTCTGCGGCAGGTGGTGCACCGCGTCGTAAGCATGCATGCCAGCGATCGTTTCTTGGTACCCGGTGCCAAGCTTGAAGACTTGCAGCACGCCGAAGGCTCCGCCGGCTATTCGTCCATCCTGCAACACGGTGTGACCGGCAAGGGGATTAACGATTACAAAACTATCTTCACTCTTCTTAGCCAAGCCGGGTACACGGGATGGATCAGTATCGAAGATGGCATGCATGGCATGGACGAAATGGCCCAGTCGCTGGCCTTCTTGCGCGCGTCGGTAGGCTACTATTGGAATTAGCCTGATGAGCTACGTGGAGCTGCACTGCAAGTCGAACTTTTCGTTCCTGGAAGGTGCTTCACACGCCGACGAACTAATGCAGCGCGCGGCCGAATTGGGCTACGTCGGTTTGGCAATCACCGATCGCAATTCGCTAGCGGGCATCGTGCGCGCCCACGCTGCAGCCAAAGATGCGCAGCTGCCACTAATCGTGGGGGCCGAGCTGCATCCCATCGATGGTCCACCACTGGTGGTGTGGCCCAGCGACCGCGCCGCTTACGCGCGGCTATGTCGCATCATTACCCGTGGCCGGCTGCGGCGAGAGAAGGGCGCGTGCGATATTCACTGGGCTGATATCTTGGAGCTGGGTGAAGGCCTGCTGGTGGGCATGCTGCTGAGACAACCGGTGGCTGACCAATTGCCACCGGCGGATATGCAGCACTTCACCGACGACATCGCGCTGCCGTGGGAGTTTCAAGATCTGGCAACGGCTGACACCCCCCTCATCTTTTCAAATAGCACTGATCCCAATACCACCGATCCAGCCTTATCGGACGGCGTCAGGCGTTTCGCAGACGCGAACTCCAGCCCCGCCGCACCCACGATTGCCGCCACCCACTCGCTGCGCCAACAGTGGCTGGACAGTTCGCCGGCCGTGCACGAGCTGCCCGGCGTCGATTTTGATCCGCGGCTCGATGCACCGTGGGCCCAGTGGTTAGGACTGCTGCGCGAAGCGTTTGGAGATCGGGGCTACCTGCTGTGCGAAATGCATCACGGGGTCGATGACGCAGCCAAACTCCACCGCGTACAACACCTGGCCAAGGCCGCCGCAGTGCCCGTAGTCGCCTCGGGAGACGTGCACTACCACTGTGCCGAGCGAGCTTTGTTACATGATTGTCTACTGGCCACGCGGTTTGCCACTACCATCGACCAGATCGCCAGCGAGCGACTCGGCAATGCCCAGTATCACTTGCGACCGCTTGAGCGCGTGCGGCAGATGTACGCGTCGGCTCCCGAGATGCTCGAGCGGACCACAGAAATCGCCTCTCGCATCGATTTCTCTCTCGACCAACTGCGTTACGAATACCCGATCGAACTCGCACCAGTGGGTCAAACACCACTGGCTTACCTCAAGCGTCTCACGTGGGACGGCGCCAAGCGGCGGTATCCGCAAGGTGTACCCGATAAGGTTTTGCAGTTGCTGCGGCATGAGATGGGCCTGATCGAAGAGATGAAATACGAAGCCTACTTTTTAACGGTGTGGGACATCGTGCGTTACGCGCGCAGCCGCGACATACTCTGCCAGGGGCGTGGCTCGGCAGCCAACAGCGTAGTTTGCTATTGTTTAGAGATCACCGCCGTCGACCCTAATCAGCTCGACCTGCTGTTCGAACGCTTCATCAGCCGCGAACGCAATGAAGCGCCGGACATCGACGTTGATTTCGAGCACCAGCGGCGCGAAGAGGTTCTGCAGTACATCTACGACAAGTACGGCAGGCATCGCGCAGGCATGACCGCGACTGTCATTACCTACCGTATCAAATCGGCCATCCGTGACTGCGGTCGCGCGCTGGGTATTGCCCTCGACCGCATCGACGCGTTGAGCAAGCTGGTCGACTCGCGAGTGGGGCAAGCCACGTTGGCAGAGCGAGCTGCGGAGTGTGGCATCTCGCCCGATTCGCAGCTCGGTAAGCGCTTTGTGTATTTAGTGGAACAGCTCGTCGGATTTCCTCGCCACCTATCGCAACACGTCGGCGGAATGGTCATGACCCAAGGCTGGCTGTGTGAACTCTGTCCACTGGAAAACGCTTCGATGGACGGCCGCACTGTCATCGAGTGGGACAAGGACGATTTGGATGAGCTGGGGATCCTGAAAGTCGATTGCTTGTCGCTGGGTATGCTCACCGCAATCCACCGCGCCTTGGACATGCTGGCCGAGCATTACCAGCGACCACTGACGCTGGCGAGCGTGCCGGCCGAAGATTCAGCGGTATACGACATGATCTGCCGAGCGGACACGATCGGCGTGTTTCAAATCGAAAGCCGCGCCCAGATGAGCATGCTTCCGCGGCTCAAGCCACGCTGCTTTTACGATCTAGTTATCGAAGTGGCCATCGTGCGGCCTGGCCCCATCCAAGGTCAGATGGTCCATCCATACCTTAAAGCCCGCCGCACCGGAATACATCCCGAATATCCCAACGACGAAATACGCCAGGTGCTCGCCAAGACGATGGGTGTCCCTATCTTTCAAGAGCAGGCCATGCGGCTTGCGGTAGTGGCGGCTGGATTTACGCCCGGCGAGGCGGATCAACTGCGACGCGCGATGGCGGCCTGGCGGCGTCCGGGCGTCATTGATCAATTCCGTTTAAAGCTGCTCGAAGGCATGCGAGCGCGAGGGCTGAGCGACGAATTTGCCGAGCGCGTGTTTCTACAGATCCGCGGCTTCGGCGAATATGGATTTCCCGAATCGCACGCTGCCAGTTTCGCGCTACTGGTCTACGTTTCGTGTTGGCTCAAACACTACTATCCAGCCGCCTTCTGCGCGGCCTTGCTCAATAGCCAACCGATGGGCTTCTATGCCCCTTCACAACTCGTCCGCGATGCGCGCGAGCACGGTGTGGCCGTGCAGGGCATCGATGTCAACGCCAGCCACTGGGAGTGCACCCTGGAGCGCCCGATCGGTAGTACGAGTCGCGGACCTGCCTCCGAGTGGCACCTGCGTTTGGGACTGCTGATGATTCGCGGCTTGCCGCAGCAGACCGGACAGCATATCGTCGCCACTCGGCAGATCGGGGGCGAGTTTAAAGACCTAGCCGACTTCACACGCAGAACTCGCTTAGGACAAGCCGCGATAACGCGTCTGGCCGACGCTGGTGCCCTCAGCGGACTGACCGGCGATCGCCGCGCAGCCTACTGGCAAGCCCTGGCCCAAGATAGCTCCGCCAAAGAGCTCACCCTGTTCGAAGCCACCGGAGCCGACGTCGACGAGGCGCTGCCCGAATTCCTGCAGCCCATGCCAGAGGTCGACGAAGTCTATGCAGATTATGAAACCACCGGGCTCTCGCTGCGAGCGCATCCGATCTCGTTCGTGCGCGAACAGCTCAAACGCCTCAGAGTCGTCTCCGCCAAAGAGCTAACCCGCACACCCGACGGCAAATTTGTGCGCGTGGCCGGACTGGTCTTAGTGCGGCAGCGGCCGGGAACCTCCAAGGGGATCACATTCGTCACCTTAGAGGATGAAACCGGCACGATGAATCTAGTCATCAAGCCTGCAATCTGGGAACGGCACTACAAAGTCGCTCGCCGCTCAAACGCGTGGTTGGTCAATGGAGTGCTGGAGAATCGCGAAGGCATCGTGCACCTAGTCGTCGGCCGCTTAGAGGACTTAAGCGAGCAGGTAGCGGGACTGGTCCTCAAGAGTCGTGATTTCCATTAACCACCCTCCAGCCCTCAGCATCTCCCGACCTCGCCACCTTCTAAGCTATCGCATTCTAACCCTTGCAAACTCTAACCCTTGCCAACTTCTAACCTTGCCAACTTCTAACCTGGATAGCTACTCCTTCAGCCCAGAGGGCGACACATCCCTGCCGGTGGCGTCAGCCACCGGACCTAAGCACTTTGCAGCCGCTCAGCCCGGAGGGCGACACATCCCTGCCCCGCCCCCTTGGACCACTCAACATGCGCATCAGCTCACCTCAGCAGCTTCCCAAACTCAGCTCACCTCAGCTTCTCAAACTCTCAGGAATCCGCTGAGGCTTGCCGGTGCGATCGATAACAGCCAGCGTAACCTGCGCAGTGACCAACTGCTGTCCATCGCGCTCGACCGAATAATCATGGACGATTTTGGCTTCCGTTGTGCGTGCAATTGTAACGCGAACGGACAATAGATCATCGTACCGCCCTGGCAGGCGATATTGACATTCAATTCTCACCACGACCACAAACAGGCCACTGGCTTCAAAGTCGCGATAGTTGCCACCGCTAGCGCGATACATCTCTGTCCGCGCGATTTCGAAGTATTTCATATAGTGCGAATGATGCACGAAGCCCATTGGATCGCACTCGTCGTAGCGTACGCGAATCGGTTGAATATATTGCTGCATAGGTTGACCATTGAGCTGAGAAGCGAGCCATCCCGATAG
The DNA here is from genome assembly GCA_934278005.1 of uncultured Pirellulaceae bacterium. Classification (GTDB taxonomy): domain Bacteria; phylum Planctomycetota; class Planctomycetia; order Pirellulales; family Pirellulaceae; genus Aureliella. Next base: position 8,623 of record CAKQWG010000043.1, read on the forward strand.
ACTTGCATGAATTCGCTGCGTCCGGCTGCCGGGATGAAGATTAAAAAAAGGCCCATAGGAGTCAATCCTACGGGCCTTATGTTTTGAAATCAGAATATCTATCGCAGATGCATGGCTACTTAGCCGTGGAGGGCCAGTAGCCACACGACGCATGCGCTAGTCATTCTGCGATTCTTCAGCAGCTGGACTTGGGCTTGCTGGAGCGATGAGTGGGCCTTCAGAGCCGAGGCCACCCTTGAGCTCAACGTTCGGCTTGGCTTCGGAGATCTGCTGCTGGCGAGCTTCCTCGCGAGCTGCGGCTTCCTCTTGCTCTTCAGCCCAATCAACGCGTTTGCGCGACAGGCCGATCTTGCGTTCGTCCGTGTCGACTCGCAATACCTTGACCTCCAGCTCGTCGCCAACATTTACCAACTCTTCAGGATTCTCGACTTTGTCATCCGACAGCTCGGAGATGTGCAGTAGGCCTTCCAAGCCATCTTCCAAGCCGATGAACACGCCGAAGTTGGTGATCTTAGTGACTTTACCTTTAACCAATTGCCCTGGCTGGTATTTAGCAGGGATGGTGGTTGCCCACGGATCGTTATCCAGTTGCTTGAGTCCCAGTGCGATACGGCGGCGATCTTGATCGACCGACAACACGCGGCAGCGGAGCTCCTGTCCCTTCTCGACCACTTCGCTGGGGTGGCTGACCTTGCGCGTCCATGACATGTCTGAAACGTGCAGCAACCCATCGATGCCTTGTTCCAGCTCGATGAACGCACCGTAGTTGGTCAGGTTGCGGACCTTGCCATTGACTTCGCTTCCCTCAGGATACTTGTCCATGACTTCATCCCATGGGTTAGCCACGGTTTGCTTCATGCCCAAGGAGAGCTGTTGTCCGGCCGGGTCGACGCCCAAGATCTTGATATCGATCTCGTCGCCAATCTGTACCAATTCGTTGGGATGGTTGATGCGGCGAGTCCAGGACATTTCGCTGATGTGGACCAGGCCTTCGATGCCGGGCTCCAGCTTGACGAACGCTCCGTAGCTCATCACATTGACAACTTCGCCCTTGACGGTGGTGCCAACAGGATACTTCTCTTCGATGTTGTCCCAAGGATTGGCTTGCTTCTGCTTGAGTCCCAGGGCGATCTTTTGCTTTTCGCGATCGATCTGCAGAACTTTGACTTCGATCTCTTGATCGATGGCAACCATTTCCGTTGGATGGCTGATGCGTTCCCAGCTCATATCGGTGATATGCAACAGACCATCGATACCGCCCAGGTCGACGAACGCGCCGAAGTCGGCGATGTTCTTGACGATCCCCTTGCGGACTTGGCCAATTTCCAACTCACCGAGCAAGTGCTCGCGATCTTCTTCGCGTTGCTTCTCGATGAGCGAGCGGCGACTAACGACGATGTTGCGACGAGTCTCGTCGATCTTAAGTACTTCGCACTGGACTACGCGGCCGATGTAGTCGGCGATGTCGTTGGGGCGACGGATGTCGACTTGGCTAGCTGGCAAGAAGACATTGACGCCAATGTCGACCAGCAATCCACCTTTGATTTTGCGAGTGACAGTCCCGGTCACAACTTGACCTTCGCTGACCTCGGACATCATCTTTTCCCACTCCAAGATCTTTTCCGCTTTGCGCTTGCTCAGCGAGATCATGCCGTGGATATCATTGGCAGGCCCCAGTTCGTCTTCCATCTCTTCGATGAGAACTTTGACGATCGAACCTACCGTGGGCTTCTCTTCATCCTCGTCCCACTCATTTACACTAACTGCACCTTCGCTCTTGAAGCCAACGTCGATGACGACATAGTCGCTGTTGATCTCGACTACTTTTCCGTCGACGATTTGGTTGACATCAAAACCCGCGTTGAGACCCTCGAGACCTTCGAGAATCATGTCGTCCATTTCGTCCTCGGGTAGCAGCAGATCTACCTGAGAGTTGATGGAGTCGTCTTCGAGCGAGCGGATGAGGTTACGATTAACCATACTGTGATTTGACCCAGAAAACCTCTCGTCGCGCGGCCACTGCTCAGAATTCCGCTAAGAATTAAGGCCATGATGTCTCGGTTTTTTTCCGCGTCCTAGTGCAGACTGCGATCCGGAATCAGGCGCTGAAATGGCAGCCTTGTAGAGAGGAACCCAAAAGTGTTAAGGTTACTTTTCGCCATCCAGCTAGTCGGCACTCTGCGCGGACTATTCCAACTTGACAGCAAACCAAAACGCAAATCTAACACCTGTGCTAAGTTACGGCAACGGCAGTCAGGCCCAAACGAAGTAGGAAATTAAAGAAACTAGCCCGTCGGCCGCCGGCTAAGCGGCAGCGATCGTTACAACTATCTGAACTTGCCAAACTGTACGAAAAAAGTCCGCCCAGAGCTCCAACCGGCTCGACAGCGGAACCCTTGGCGACTTTCACCCCCAGCCCCACCCCGGGGATCTCAAAAACCGGGATCCAAAAAGCTGTGCCCTATCCGCTATACTGCAACCCACTGATATTGGCTGAGCCGATCGGCGTCCACCAACCAACCACTTTCCAAAGGACCGCCCCCATGCTTACATGCCGCGGGATATTGTTGATGCTCTGCATACTGAGCCAGACTCGCTGCGCGCAGGCTCAGGAAGTCGATGTGCGCGGCCCGCGACCTGGACTGCCCAATACCACGCTATTAGCCGTAGACCAAGACAATGCGCTCGCTGCACTGGACGCAGCTATGGCGGGCTTCATCGGCTCCCAAGAGATTGCCGGTGCCGTTGTGCTGGTAGGGGATGAACGCGGCCCACTAGCCCTGCGCTCTTACGGTCTGGCAAACATCGAACAAACGCAAGCCATGGCCGATGACTCGATCTTCTGGATCGCTTCGATGACTAAGCCGATCACTGCGGCTTGCATTATGATCCTGCAGGATGAGGGCAAGCTGAGCCTCGATGACCCGATCGCTAAACACCTGCCCGCGATGAGCCAGTTGATGCTCGATGATGGCACGCCCGCCGTGATCACCATCAGACAGCTGCTGAGCCACACCTCGGCAATGGCCGAGCTGGCTCCCCAGGAAAGCTACACAGCACTGAATCTGGAGCAGGCCGCCGAGCGCTATTGCCAGGTGAAGGTGCTCTTCCCGCCGGGCAGCAAGTGGCAATATTCGCAGACCAGCATCAATACCGCCGGCCGGATCGTGGAGGTCGTTTCCGGTTTGTCGCTCGACCAGTTCATCGAGCAGCGAATCTGCCAGCCGCTGGGAATGTCCGATACTGCGTTTTACTTGAGCTCGGAACAGCATGCACGACTGGCCCAGGCCTACCGCCGCAGCGACAGCGGTCAGCTCGAGCCGGCAGAAATTTACATGCTCGCCGGCCATCATCCGACGGATACCCAGCGCATGCCCGCCGCCAACGGAGGACTTTTTTCGACGGCACCCGACTATGGAAAATTCTGTCGCATGTTGCTCAACGAAGGACAGCTCGACGGCACACGTATTTTATCGGCTGAAGCAGTCAAGGCCATGCGCACGATCGTAACTGGCGATTTAGCCACGGGGTTCACTCCAGGCAACGGCTGGGGCATCGGCTGCTGTGTCGTCCGCGATCCGCAGGGAGTAAGCGAAGTTCTGTCCAGCGGCAGTTTCGGCCATGGGGGAGCGTATGGCACACAGGCGTGGATCGATCCGGTCAAACAGCGATTCTACGTGTTGATGGTCCAGCGAGCCAACTTCCCCAACGCCGATGACTCTCAAGTGCGTCGCAAATTCCAAGAACTGGCTAGCCAAATCCCGCGCTGAGCCAGTCTCCCCTGTCGCTGCGCGGCTGTAAACTTTCCCGCGGCGCGGCTCGTCGACAGCTATGCTGAGCACGAGTGCCCGGCAGGCTGAGCCACATTCTTGGCCTGCGGCGACTTCGCGTGTGCGAGCTGAGCGGTTAAACTGCGCGGTAACCGTAATAGCGCCTTTTTTGCTCGCGCCCCTGACATTCAGTAGTTAATGGGGCTGACGGGTCGTTAATTTATCCTCTTGGGGGACTAGCATGAGCCAATTTGCCATCACGACACTCGCCATAGGCGGTGACCATGCCGGTTTTGCGATGAAGTCGATGTTGGTCGAATTCCTACGCGGACAAAATTTGATGGTCCGCGACTGTGGAACCACCGATGAGACACCCTGCGATTTTACCGATTTCGCCGAGAAAGTCGGCGTCGAGGTGATTACGGGGGCTGTACAGCGCGGCATCTTAGTGTGCGGTAGCGGCGTGGGTGTCAGCGTAGCTGCTAATAAAATCCCCGGCGTGCGAGCTAGCCTGTGCCATGACACATACTCTGCTCATCAAGGGGTCGAGCACGACGACATGAACATCCTGTGCATCGGTGCGCGCGTCATCGGTCCCGAACTGGCTACAGAAATCGTCAACTCCTTCCTTTCAGCACGCTACTCGCCGCAGCCTCGACATCAGCGGCGCGTCGATAAGTTGCTCGACCTGGAGCAGCGGGCCCTGGACGGACTGTTTAAGGAGCTGCGTCGCAACGATCCCGTTTCGTAGCCCACAGCAAGTGGCGTAAGCTTCCAGGTGGCATAAGCTTCTAGCTTGCGAGTGGCGTAAGCTTCTAGCTTGCGATAAAAAAACCTCGTGGCAAGCAGGATGCTTACCCCACTTAAAATCCTCCACACTTCAACTCACATTCAGATTTCAAATAGCCCATGGGTGTCCTGTTACAAATTCGCGGAGCGACCAAGAGCTTCGGTCATCAGCTACTGCTGGACGAAGCAGAGGCGTCGATCAATGACAATGTAAAAATTGGCTTCGTCGGGCGCAATGGTGCCGGCAAGTCGACGCTGCTACGGATCCTGCTGGACGAAGAGGAGCTGGAAAAGGGGGAGATTATCCGCCACTCCAGTTTAAAAATCGGCTACCTGCGCCAGCACGATCCGTTTCAAGCGGGCGAATCGGCGCTGGACTTCTTGATGCGCGACAGCGGACAACCCGATTGGAAGTGCGGCGAGGTCGGCGGCGAGTTCGAACTCAAGGGCACCTACCTGACTGGCCCCATCTCCGAACTTTCCGGCGGTTGGCAAACGCGAGTTAAGCTGGCATCGCTGCTGTTGCAGGAACCGAATCTGTTGCTGCTCGATGAACCGACCAACTTCCTCGACGTGCGGACGCAAATCCTGCTCGAACACTTCTTGCGCAACTTCAGCAAGGCGGCTTTGATCGTGTCCCACGATCGCGCCTTCCTGCAAGCCACCTGCGACCATACGCTGGATTTATCGCATGGCAAGCTGACGACATACCCGGGCAAGATCGAAGACTTCTTAGTCTACCAGGCCGAGCGCAAGGAGCACGATGAACGCGTCAATGCGGCTGTCTTGGCCAAGCAGAAGCATTTGCAGAAGTTCATCGACAAGAACCGCGCTCGGGCCAGCACAGCCAGCCAAGCCCGCTCCAAAGGCAAGCAACTCGAACGCCTGCAGACCTTAGAGGTCGCTGACGATCTGCCAACAGCCTCGATCCGCGCACCCATCGTGTCGCCCCGCAACGGTGCCGCCGTGCGGCTGATCGACCTGGCTATCGGCTACCCCGATCGGACCGTGGCCAAAGATATCAATATCGAAATCGAACACGGCCAGCGTGCCGCCATCGTCGGTGACAACGGACAAGGGAAAACAACGTTGCTGAGGACGATCGTCGGATCGCTAACGCCCATTGCAGGAACTGTACGCTGGGGTCACGCCTGCGACATCGGCGTCTATGCGCAGCATGTGTATGGCAGCCTCGATCCTCAACAGACCGTGCTCGAATACCTGGAATATAAAGCGACGGCGGGTACCACGAATCAGCAGATCCTAACTGTGGCCGGTTCGCTGCTGTTTCGTGGCGACCACGTGCGCAAGAAGGTGCAGGTTTTATCCGGAGGCGAACGAGCCCGCTTATGCATGGCCGGCCTGCTGCTGGGAACCTACAACATTCTCGTGCTGGACGAACCCGGTAACCACTTAGATGTGGAAACGGTCGAGTCGCTGGCGGAGGCCTTGCTGGAATATCGCGGCACCGTGATCTTTACCAGTCACGACCGACACTTCATGAGCCGCCTGGCGACAAATATTATTGAAGTCCGCGACGGTACGGCCAAGAATTACGGCGGTGACTACGAAGCCTATCTGTACTACATCAACAAAGAAATTGAAGAGGGCGAGCGCACGCGCGCGCCCACTCGCGCCAAACTGAAAAAGGCCGCCGGGGATAAAGCCCCAGCCGCCGCGCCGCGAACCGATATGCGCCAAGTGCAGAAAGAGCTGAAGAACATCGAACGCACCATAAAAACCCTCGACGCACAGCGCACCGAGCTCAATGCCAAGTTGATGAGCACCACCGACGCCGACGAGGCACTGCGGCTGCACAACGAAGTCAAGGCGCTCGAAATGGAATTGGGCGTCGTCGAAGAGCGCTGGCTGGAACTGAGCGCGATGGATTAACCGGCTGCAAATCTGGCTGGATGAACTAGAATAGGAGCATGACAAACATGCATTGTTCCATTTTCTGCTGGCCTCTCGCGATTGGTACGCTCGCCTGCTGTGGTGTGACAGCCTTCGCTCAACCGTCGCGGCGGCCCGTCCGAGTCGAGGCACCGAGCTTTACGCCGCAACAATTCGACGGGATCTTCTACCCTGCCCCGACGCGGCAACTGCAGGGGACGCCACCACTGCCGAGTAGCCAAAACGCCAGCCAAGCGGCCAACCAGGTGGGAAACAGTCCGAATAGTAGCGCTGTGACGCAGCCGGGCATGACGGCCGGTACAGCAGCGACAGAGGGGGCAGATCCAGACCACTGGCGTCAGACCATCTCACCCACGTCGCTTGAGGACCTGATCAAAGCCGGCAAGCTCCGCCTGGACAAACTACTCACCACCCCAACGGCTTTCCGAGGGGGCGGATTTGTCGACGCACGAACTGAATTTTCGCTACAAGCGTTGCTGTTTGCCATCATCGAAAAGTATCCAGGTGAAGTCCGCTGGAAAAACAGCGCTGCTGAAGCACGTCGACGTATGACCCGTGTAGCGGCAAATACCAAGGTTGGCTCGGATCAAGTCTTCGCTGAAGCCAAAGCAAGACTGCTGGACCTCGATGATTTAATCGGCGGGACCGCTCTCACAGGACGCGCCGAAGACGGTGAGGGGGATGTCAATTGGTCCACCTTGATCGATCGCGTACCCCTGATGAAGTTGTTAGAGTGGGCTCAGGACAAGAACTTGAATCAGCTGGTGGCCAATGAAAGCCAGTTCCAGGAAAATACCGATGCAGCGCTGCGCTACGCCGAGCTAATTCAGGTACTGGCTCAGATCATGCTGGCAGAGGAAATGCCCGATGCCAGCGATGGCGACTACACTGAAATGGCACACGCCATGCGAGACGCAGCTCAGCAAGTTGCCTTGGCTGCCCAGACCGGCAATGCAGAACTGGCGCGCAGCGCGTCAGGACAAATTGGCCAAGCCTGCATCCGCTGCCACGATAGTTTTCGCTGAGCATGAATTTTGCTGTGTAGGAATTTTGCCGAGCTGTACTGCTCTATACTCGTAACGAAGTTCCACTGCCAAGCGGCCAGCCGAGCATTCACTTGAGCATCCAAACTCGATTAGACCAGAGGCAACTGCGTGGGAATCCGTTTTCGCTGCCATCACTGCGAATCTGAACTGCATGTCAAGGACTTCCAAGCCGGCAAGCGCGGGCGCTGTCCAAATTGCGGCGGCCGCTTCCGCGTCCCTTTGCAGGATGCGCCTCGGTCACTCGATCCGCAAGCTCCACTGCCGCAACCTCACAGCGATGTGCCCCAGCTGGCTTCCCAGCCCACATCCCAGCCCACATCCCAGCCCAACTCTGCAGCCTCTCCCCAGTCGCACGTAAAGCCCCGCGTGCCGGATGCGTCCGCCGGCGACTCCGCACACCCTGCTCGCATAAATAGCATCGACGCGAGCACTGAAGCGCCAGCTAAGGCGCGGCATGCAGCTCACCGTAGTCCAGCCGCCGTCAGTAGCCCTGCAGCCCCGTCGCATACAGCCGCTGCACAAACAGCCCCATCTGATACAGCCGCTGCACAAGCGGCCCCATCTCACGCAGCCGCTGCACAGCCGGCCAGTCCAACCTCGCTCTCGCTAGATACACCCACTGCGGCTACAACATCTGCATCCTCCCTGGCACCGCCCCTAGCACCGCCGCTTCAGCCGGCTGTCCCGCAGGCGCTGCAGCTCTCCCCAGAGGCCACTTGGTACGTGCGTCCACCCTCAGGAGGTCAGTACGGGCCAGCTAACAGCACGACCATGTGGCAGTGGCTCACAGAAAACCGTGTCGGACGCGACGCGCTGGTATGGGCCGAGGGATGGCCCGAGTGGCTGATCGCCGACGCCGCGTTCAACGACTATTTCCAAGCCGCGCCAGCATCATCGGCGGCGATGGCTACTCCGCCTGCACCGGCCGCAGTCCATCACGCGCAGCCTGCTGCGGCAGCTGCGCCAGCCGGCCCAAATCCATCGCTGGCCGCGGCTGCTCAACCAGCCGATCCGTTGCTGGCAGATCGCAATCGCGCGGAACGCAAACAGAAGAGACGCCGCAACTACACGATCATGATCGCCGGGCTGACCGTGGTAATGCTGGTCCTCATTGGCACGCTGATCTTTGTCTTGGGGTCGCAGGCAACTTAAAAACTTGCTGGAGCCGCTAACGCCGCAGGGCCGGGAAAAGCCTCGATAGATGCAGCTGGCACTGGCTAAGCTCGATACTCATTCGACCAGTGCGTTGCAATGCACCCAAGATATGGTTGCTCAGCGGTTGCTAAGCATACAACCACACGCGGCGACTGTCCGCCTGCCAGCTCCCTAGCCCCGCCTGTAGATGCTGCTCGATGCTAGCTGCATCACTGAAATCTCCTTTTACCAGTGCTGCCCGAACGGCCGGGTCGCCTAACAGAATGTCGATGGGTAGCTTGTCGAATTCATATTCATACGGCGGCGGAAGCCAAGCGAATTGTTCGCCAGCCTGCTCGCGGACCACGTGCAGCAGGGCTAGCGTCAAAGACACCGATCGAACTTCAGTGGGGGCTAGCACGTGAATTTGCAACCCGCCACAGCTCTCGCCTTGCCATTTGTCGAACACCGGGCGAAAGCGCAGCGGGCGCAGCCTGATACCTGGAGATCTATACCGATCTAGTGCAGCACACAGTCGCTGTGGATCCGTGATATAGGGTGCACCCGCAACCTCAAACGGCAGCGTCGTACCGCGTCCCTCCGATAGATTTGTCCCTTCCAGTAGCACTTGCCCGGGATAGACCACCGCCGTTTCGAATCGCTGCATGTTCGGGCTGGGCCATACCCAAGGCAGGCCAGTAGCCGCAAAATACTGATCGCGACTCCAGCCGCGCATCGCAATGCATTCAAGTTCTATATCAGGGGTGTGTCGATCGCGAAACAGCAGCGCCAATTCGCAGATCGTCAGCCCATGTCGCAAGGGTATTAGCGAATTACCCACGAAACTTTGGAAACCATCGACCAACATCGGCCCCTCGCACACTTGGCCGCCTAGCGGATTGGGGCGATCAAGCACGATCATCCGCTTACCGGCCCGAGTGCAAGCTTGCATGCAGGCCAACAGCGTCCAGATGAAGGTGTACACTCGCGTCCCTACATCTTGCAAATCGACCACCAAGCAGTCGATCTGGTCGAGCATGGCTGGCGTAGGCTGGCGCGTCTCCGAGTACAGGCTATAGACCGGAATACCCAATTGAGCATGCGTGGCATGCTCGGTTTCGATCATGTTCGCTTGCTCTTCACCCCACAGTCCATGTTGCGGAGTGAAGATGACCGACAGCTGCGAGCCGAACCGCTGCGCGAACAGATCTACGGCCGACTGCAAATTTGCCGCAACCGACGCTTGGTTGCACAGCAAACCCAGCCGCTGACCAGCCACCAAGCCCGAGTGTTCATCCAGGAAGACTTCTAAGCCACTGCGTACCGTCATAAGCGCCTATCCAAGTTCGTTTAATTTACATCCGCAGCCTGCATCCGCTAGCCTAACGCGCTAGCGTAGGGCCCTTCACTTGCTAGCCTAACGCGCTAGCGTAGGGCTCTTCCCTTCTTCCCCTGCATCTTGCTAGCCTAACGCGCTAGCGTAGGGCCCTTCACGCATACCCCTTCACCACTTCCCCATTCCTTTCCCCTGCATCTTGCTAGCCTAACGCGCTAGCGTAGGGCCCTTCACGCATACCCCTTCACGCATACCCCTTCACAACCTCCCCATCCCCTTCCTTGTTAATTGCGCGAACCCGGCTCCTACCCTGCTAGCCTGCGGCCTACGGACGCAACGCGCCGCCCTACCCCACGCTAGCGCGTTGGCTAGAAAACCCCACGCTAGCGCGTTGGGCTAGCACAAAACCCCACGCTAGCGCGTTGGGCTAGCCCCTCTCCACGCTAGCGCTTTGGGCGGGCAACCTGTCCGACTCTGCCATCTCAATACAACAGAAACGGTTCGCGACGTTTGGCAAAATCATCGACGCCAGCTCGCGAGAGTTCTACCACTTCGCTCAACGGCAGGCCATCGATAATCGCCTGCTCAACCTGCTTATTGCCCAACAGGCGATTGAGGCTCTTGGTCTCCCACTGCTGCGGATTCAACTTGCGCAGCGCACAGGCTAATGCAAAACCGACCTGCAGCGGCTCGAACTGTGCCCGGTCAACGATGGCGATATTCACACCATGGCACAACTCGCCTGCATACTTGCTGGATGCGGGAGTGAATTCCACTGGGATGAAAATCACGCCGGGCAAGTTTTGGCTGGACAATTCAGCGGCCATTTGCCGAGCATCGATCCACGGCGCACCGATCCATTCAAAAGGAGTGTCCGTACCGCGTCCCACAGAGATGTTCGTCGTCTCTAGCAGGCCGACTCCGGGATACAGCGTGGCCTGCGCTAGGCTGCGCATGTTGGGCGATGGATTGATCCAAGTCAAACCTGTTGTCTCCCAATAGCCATCGCGTTGCCAATGCTCGCACTGGATGACTTGCAGATCCAATTCCAGCTTAAACTCCGCCTTGAACATCGTGGCCAATTCACCGATCGTCATACCGTGCCTGACGGGCAGATGGTGGTAGCCAACAAACGACTCGATGCCTTCGTCGAGCATCGGCCCGGCTATGTCGATGCCGTTGATCGGATTGGGACGGTCGAGCACCACAAAGCGCTTGCCTTGCTCAGCGCAAGCCCGCATGGCCTCGCCCATTGTCGAAATATAGGTGTAGAAGCGGCTGCCGATATCTTGAATATCGAAGACGATGGTATCCACGCTCTCCAACATCTCGGCCGTTGGCTTGCGCGTCTCGCCGTACAGGCTGAAGACTTGCAACCCCGTCGTGGCGTCCTGAGTGTCATCGATCCTCTCAACGTCCAGCTTGCCCTCGAAGCCGTGTTCGGGACTGAACAGTGCCGTCAAATTGACCTGCTCTGCCGACTGCAGCAATTCGGCCGTGGAGCGGCCATCCTGTGCGCGACCCGTGTGGTTGGTGATCAGTCCCACGCGCTGGCCCGCCAACTGTTTGAAGCTTTCGCGGACCAAAACATCGACGCCCGTCTCCACTGCTGCTTGACCTGCGGCCTGGGCCTTGTCCGTAGCGTCGGCTTGGGTCAGCGATGAAGCGATGACGTTGAGCAGTTGTCCTGCCAAACCGTTGACCGCTCCCTTGCCATTGGGATGCACACGATTGCTCAAGAAAATAAAGAACAGGTCGTTCTGCGGATCGATCCATAGGACGGTCCCGGTGAAGCCGCCATGTCCAAAAGCTTGGTCGCTGAGCAGATCTCCTTTGTTGCTGGAATAACCGGTTTGTTTGTCCCATCCCAGTCCACGCACGCCGCTGGAGACTTTGTTGGGAGCGGTCATCAGCTTGACGGTTTGTGGGTCCAGGATCGCAGCCCGCTGCCCGTCGACCTGGAGACTGCCCCCAGCCAACATGGCCGAGGCGTAGATTGCCATGTCGGCTGCGGTTGAAAACAGCCCAGCATGACCGGCGATACCATCCATCAGGAATGCGCGCGGATCGTGAACCTCACCCTGGATCCACTGGCCATCGCGCTGTTCAGTCGGTGCCGCTCGCCGCTTTAGTGAGTCACTCGGCAGAAAGCCCGTCTCGCTCATGTGCAGTGGAGCAAAAATGTACTTGTGGCTAAATTCGTTTTCGTTCATTCCCGAAAGATGCTCGATGAGCTTGCCCAACACGACGAAATTGACGTCGGAGTATTTGAATTCTGTCCCCACGGGAGCAACCAGCTTGAGCTCGCAAATCTTTTCCCACGCTACCTCGGGTCCTTCGGTGTAATCCTCCAGAGCGTTGTCGGGAATCAAGCCGCTTTGGTGAATGAGTAAGTCGCGAATCGATATTTCATCCTTACCGTGCGGAGCAAACTCGGGGAAGAAGTCCACAACTTTTTGGTCTATACGCAACTTTCCCAATTCAACCAGCTTCATGATGCTAGTAGCCGTTGCCACCGGCTTTGTGATACTGGCCATATCGAACAGCGTATCGATCGTCATGGCCTCCGTCGTGGGCTCGGTGCGTTTATTGCCATAGGCCTTGAGCCAGGCTATCTTTCCTTGACGCCCAAAGCAGACCACGCAGCCCGGCATTTTGCCGGCTTCGATCGCTTCGTTGATCAGCGGCTCAAGCTCCTGCAGGTGTTCCGCGTCGAACCCCAGGCTTTGCGGCTCAACCACCGGAAGCGCCGTAGCAGCAGGTTCATGGCCGAACGAGCGACCAGCGGTTGACAAGCCACCGTATAAGCCCAGCAATAACAGTCCCAGGTGTAAGGAATTACGTCGCATCAAGCAAGAAAACATCGAGCTCACTTTCGTTTCAGGCAGGGAATCAACAGGTGGCGTGAGAAGCAGCCAAGCAAACCTGTAGATAGCTTAATCGAAACGAGCCCGGGCAGCAGGCCTGACCAAGAAATGCTGAGGCGCGACCTGTCGTCGTCCCCCCGCCTCCAGTCTGCACTCTCTCAATCAATCAACGCGCAGCGAGTTGTTTA
>CAKQWG010000044.1 GCA_934278005.1 uncultured Pirellulaceae bacterium
CCTGCTCCGCCTGCTTCGCCCGCTCCGTCTGCTTCGCCGACTCCGCTGGCGCCACCCGCTTGCCCGCCCGTGCCATCTGATTTACCGTCCGTGACGAAGCCGCCGCCTGCACAGCGGCCTGCTGCTCTGCAGCCCCCTGCCCCGCCGCATGCTGCCCCGCCGCATGCCGCCCCGCCGCATGCTGCGCCGCCGCCCCCTGCACTGCTGCAGGCTGTAACGCCGCCGCCTGCGGGAAAGCCGGCTGTTGCTCAGCGTCCTGCCTCCCCGCCTGCGCTGTCGCCCGTCGCGGCAGGTCTAGCTGTGCCGGTCCCCCCTGGCCCACCTCCGGCGATTCCACAAAATGCCGGGCAAGTCGCACTGCCGGACTCTTTGGAGGCTCGTGCTCGTCCGAGCGTTTCGGCCCCGAGCGTATCGCTGCCGACAAATGGCCCAGGCCGCGTGGGTGGGCGTACGCAGCAAACTGTAGCGGGACACGAGACAGCCGGCGAGCGCCTGGCAGAGCAAGCCACGCGGCGTCAGCGCATACCTGCGTGGATGTCTAGCTTTATCGTCCATTTGATCTTGATCCTGATACTTGCCGCAACGCCATTAGCTCAACTGGCTAGCGGCCCGCTGACTATCATGCTGGGCTTTTCGGACACCGCTGGCCTAGCCCCCTTTGAGCTCTCCGCGGTCGACTCGCAGGTCGACTCGCAGGTTGTGGAGGCCGAGTTCGACTCGCTCGATGCCGTTCCCGATGCAGGACAACTTTTAAAAGTCCCATTGCCTGAGCTGGCTGAACTTAGAGATCCACTCGGTGCAAACTCACAGTTGGCATCGCTGGACATTCCCTTTGGAATTACTGACGGTCTGAAGGGACGCACGGGCGTGCTCAAGCAAGCGCTGCTGTCGAAGTTCGGCGGTACGCAAGAGACCGAGCAGGCGGTGGCCCTGGGACTAAAATGGCTGGCCGCGCAGCAGAAGAGCAATGGATCGTGGAGTCTGCTCGGACCTTACAGTCAGGGCGGAGCCAACGAGAATGCGACGGCGGCTACGGCGCTTGCGCTCAATGCGTTTCTCGGCGCGGGCTCAACGCACTTGGAGGGCGAGTATGTAGCGAATGTCAAGCTTGGTTTAGCCTACCTAGTTCGCAAGCAGAATAGCGAGGGCTACTTCCCCGACCCACGCGAACCATCGCGTCAGCAAATGTATGCCCAGGCCTTGGCCACGATCGCGGTCACCGAGGCCTACGGCATGTCTGGCGACGAGGAGCTGAAAGTCGCTGCGCAGCGCGCGATGAAATTTGCAGCTTGGTCGCAGAGTAAACTGCGCGGCTGGCGATATAACCCTCGGGAAGATGCCGATCTATCGGTCACCGGTTGGTACGTGATGGGCATGATTACGGGCAAGATGGCGGGGCTGGAAGTTGACGAATACAAATTGCAGATGGTCAACGAATTTTTGGACAGTGTCAGCCATGAGGACAAATCGCGGTACGGCTACGACGACCGCGAACCGCCCAGCCTAAGTATGACCGCCGAGGGGCTGCTGTGTCGCATTTATCTAGGCTGGCCTCGGACCCATCCAGCCTTGTTGCAGGCCATTCGCGATGACCTGCTGCCCGCGTCCCCAAGCCTTGACGATACCAGCTATAGCGTCTACTACTGGTACTACGCAACGCAAGTCCTGCATCATGTGGGAGGTTCCGCGTGGGAAGCTTGGAATCGCGACATGCGGCGCGTGATCCCTGCTCTGCAGGAAAAAAATGGGCGTGACGCAGGAAGCTGGTCGCCCAGTATGGATGCTTTCGGAGCCGCCGGTGGCCGGCTTTATACCACTTGCTTAAACCTCTACTGTTTAGAAGTGTACTACCGCCACTTGAGTATTTACGACATCCACTAACGCTACGGCATCCAGTTTAGTATGAGCTATCGCAGTACGCGCCAATTGGTCGACGATCTTCAGCAAAACCAGCGTTTAATTGTCATCGACGAACCCGTCGATCCACACCTGGAAATTGCCGAGATCCACCGCCGCGTGTATCGCAGTCAGGGCCCGGGGTTGCTGTTCAGCAAGGTTATCGGATGCAATTTTCCGGTAGCCACCAATTTATTCGGCACGCTCGAGCGTGCGCGTTATATCTTTCGCCAGACGATTGAGAATGTAAGCTTGGCCGTGCGTTGGAAAGCGCGGCCGGCCGAAGCGTGGCGCAAACCACTCAAGCTTTTGAATGCTCCGCAGATTGCTTGGCGAATGCGACCGCGCTCAGCCTCGCGGATGCCCGTGATGCAGCACTCTTGCCGTTTGTCCGAACTTCCTAAAATCGTCTGCTGGCCCGAGGATGGTGGCGCGTTTATTACGCTGCCACAGGTGCTCACCCAGATGCCCGATGAGCCATCTTTGTCGTCCAGCAATCTTGGGATGTACCGCATCCAGTTATCGGGCAACGATTATGTTTCAGAGCAGGAATGCGGTATGCATTACCAGCTTCACCGAGGCATCGGAGTGCACCACACGCGCGCGATTGCACTGGGCCGTTCGCTGCCAGTAAGTGTGACTGTTGGCGGCACGCCAGCCATGACAATTGCGGCGGTCATGCCACTGCCCGAGGGGATGAGCGAGCTGGGCTTCGCAGGTGCGTTAGCAGGCCATCGCATACCGATGCATTTAAGTGCCGATATGCCGCCCATCTATGCCGACGCGGACTTTTGCGTCGTTGGAGAAGTCGTTCCAGGCGAGTTAAAACCAGAGGGCCCGTTCGGAGATCATTTGGGATACTACGCTCGCGTGCATGATTTTCCTGTGCTGCGCGTCAAACGCGTGTACCATCGCGCTGGAGCAGTGTGGCCCATGACGGTCGTGGGGCGGCCTCCCCAAGAGGATACGACATTTGGCGAGCTAATTCATGAACTGACCGGCCCCATGATTCCTGCCGTGTTGCCGGGCGTGCGGCAAGTCCACGCGGTGGATGCGGCCGGCGTTCACCCGCTGCTGCTAGCGGTGGGTTCGGAACGCTACACGCCCTATGCCAAGGTGGATCGACCACAAGAACTGTTGACTCAAGCCAGCGCAATTTTGGGCCAAGGGCAATTGTCGTTGGCTAAGTACCTGTGGATTATCGATGGCGAACAGACTGGCGCACCGGACGCTCGGCAGCTGGAAGATTTCTTTCAGCACGCGCTGGCACGCGTCGATTGGCGCCGCGATTTGCACTTCGTTACGCGCACGACGATCGATACGCTCGACTACTCAGGTAGCGGACTGAACCAAGGCTCGAAACTGATTGTGGCCGCTGCTGGACGACCGCTGCGTGAGTTGTCCACTCAGCTCAACGGCCAGCTGCAATTGCCTGCTCAGTGGCACTCACCGCAGCTGAGCATGCCCGGCGTGTTGGTAGTGCGCGGCGAACCGCACAGAGGCCAACCTAGCCGCCACGAGTTGGAGGCGATCTGCGACCGCCTACCGGCAACCGCCTGGGTCGATAGTTATCCATTGATTGTTATCTGTGACGACAGCCAATTCACAGCCCGCAATTTTGAAAACTTCGCCTGGACGACTTTCACCCGCAGCGATCCTGCAGTGGACGTGTATGGCATCGGTGCCAGCCTGCAAGACAAACACTTCGGGTGCACTGGCAGTTTGGTAATTGACGCACGCAGCAAACCTCATCATTCCGCCGGACTCTTGGAGGACCCTGAGATCACGCGCAAGGTCGACGCCCGCGCCGCCCGGGGCGGCGAGCTGGCTAGGTATCTGTAGCCCGCACGAGCTTATTTCACTTTAGAATTTGCGGTTCTCCTGCGCTTGCTCACCGGTTTTGCGTGCTGCCTCCTCAGCAGCTCGCTGGCGCAGAGCAATTTCATAATGTGCGACAAGTTCCGGCGTCATAGCTTGCCGTGCCATGCGGTAATAGACACGTGCGGCTTGTACGCTGCCCGAGCGCTCCGCTTGCTCACCCAGTTCAACGTAGTAGCGCACGTTGCTTTCCACCAGTGATACATTGAGCACCGGTGGTGTCCCTCCGCCCGAGAGCACGCGCTGCCACTTGCCGGGATCGGTCGCGGCGCGTTTCGTAGTGCTCAGCGTCTGTGCGCTGGCTTGGTCGTCAGCGAGCCTGTCCAGCCGCGATCGCTGTTGCGTCCCTGCCGCAGTAACAGCTGTACCGCTTTTATCCGGCGAGTTAGCCGGAAGTGCTTGTGGTGGACTGCCTGGTAGTGGCTGGGCTAGTGGTGCCGTGCGAGGCGTAGCGCTGGCCAGGATGGCTTGGTCCAAAGCTTCCAGATCGATAATCTGCACAGAGGCTGAGATTGTCGACCCGCTGGTCATATCAGCAAGGGCGCGGTTAGACAAAGGACCCATGCCTGAGCGCGATGCGCCCTGCGCGGAATAGCCGACGCCTCCAACCAGTGCTGTGCCACCGTCGGGTACCAGAACTGTACCGCTGTTACTGAAGCTGTGCAGCTGGGGCAACTGCACGATCTGTGCACGGGCAGCTACAGGAACCATGATCAAGATGTTGATCAAGATGTTCGTCGCCAGTACCCAAGGATGGGAGGCGGAGCGGGCGAGCCGGAGGAGTCTCATGGACATCAATCCATCTAGAGAAGAGAGTCAGCGTTGGGGGAAACCACTTAACAGTATAGCGGAGGACCGGCGGGAGAAGCAGTTTTAGTAGTCACTGGTGAGACTTTGCAGCTGGGTCGCTGCCTATGACGACCTTACTTTCGTACCACCCATTATGGCTAGACGGTGCGTTGCCGTAGAGTTTTGGAGGAGGTACGGCGAGGCTACAGTGCATTGGGATGTGGCGAATATGACGGAAAACCAAAAAAACGCCCTGCCTTTGTCTCCCTTTGGCCAGAAAGCCACAAGCCGGCCACTTTATTCCGCTGGGTAAGTTATGCTGATAACCTAAGCTTGGAGGGCCAGGTAGCACCTAGAAACTTCCTACGAGACAGTTTTGCAGATGGTAAGCAGTACGAAAACGGGACGCGGCATCTTTGCCATCGAGGGCGAGTGGCATTCAGATCTACGCCAGGGACTTAGTTTCCGGCCGATCGTGGAGCTGTTGTCTAAGATGGACAATCGCATATCGTTTGTGCATCGCGACGCGGCCACTCGCGCCGAGCTGTTCTACTATTTGGACAAGTGGACGCAGAAGCGTTATTCGCGCTACCCAATTCTCTACTTGGGCTATCACGGCGTGCGGGAGTGCATTTTGATAGGTGACGGCCGCAGTCGCGATCGCCAACTGAGCTTGAGTGAATTGGGCCACCAGCTCGAGGGACGTTGTGCGCGACGCATCATCTATTTGGGCAGTTGTGAAACCATGAAGATGGATGTGCGAAAGCTAAAAGCGTTCCTGCGTCAGACCGGCGCGCTGGCGGTGTGCGGCTATCGCGAACAGGTCAACATGTTGCGTTCGGCAGCGTTTGAACTGCTACTATTTCACGCGCTGCTGCAGAACACACTTACGATTCAGGGTGCTCGTGCAACTGCACGCAGTATCCAGCGCGACGAAAAACCGTTGTGTAGCGATTTAGGCTTTCGCATGGTGGTGCGCTCACCAGAGTAGCTAGGTGCAGGTAAGTTCCTGATGATTTTAGAGCAATTTTTCAAATCCAACTGATGCGTGACCTAAGGTGTCCGGCATACCGCGATGATAAGTACTGTTGAGGCGATGCAAGTTGGAAACGACTTCATTGCCGGTGTCAGGCGCGATTTGCTTGGCAGTCTCCCCCGGTACGCTCGATCTAGGAAGGATTCACAATGGCTAAATTTTATGCAACTTGTGGCTCGCAAACTTTAACAATCTCGGCTCCCACGGCTCAATTTGCCGCCATGCGGTTGATCGATGAGGCCATGGCCGCGCATGTGTGGATCTACGAAGACAGCAGCTTGAGCGAGCAGGTGCGTCGAGATCACTTGGTGTTGGAAGCGCTGCTGCATTTGGACGCCACGGTGAGCGTCAGCCAGCGGGGGCTCGGCCGCGACGACGCCGGAGAGTTCGGCGTGCCTGAGTTGCTCGACGAGTGGCACCGATTGATGATGGGGCTGAGCTATCTGACAAGTGCCGTGGGTCTGAGCGAGCGGCGCGTGTTGCCCACGCAGATCGATACCAGTAGCGGCCCCCACAATCCCCGCTAAGTTTGTGGGAGTCGCCTTGAGCGGGCGATCCGGCCACCATCGCCCGCTCTCTTTTTTTTTGTTCGCCGTCTCTCCTCCGCTGCATGTAGGCCCTAGTCAGGGCATCCGTAGGTAACAAGCACAGCCCAAGTTCCGGACGCCCGCAACCTACGCTTAAGCGCAGGCGCCGCCGGGTATTGAAAGTCCAGCGCGACAATCCCGGACCCTGCTTAGGCCCTCTTCGCTGCCGGCCAGCCTCTGGCGAATTTCTGTGAAATTTTGCGTCCAACCCCTTTACTCCGTACCATAGTACGGAGGCGATAATAAAGGGCAAGGAGAGCGTGGTGAGCAAATTCACGATTGGAAAATTAGCCGCAGCCGCAGGCGTCGGAGTGGAAACCATCCGCTTCTATGAGCGGCGCGGGCTGATCGCGCAGCCGACGCCACTCAAAACAGCATTTCGCGAGTACCCCGAGTCTGCGGTGAACCGCATCCGCTTTATTAAACGGGCGCAGGAACTGGGCTTCACGCTCTCGGAAGTTGGGGAACTGTTGAGACTGTCCGAGAAAACAGGGGCCACGCGGAAGAGTGTCAAAGCCCTGGCTGTGAAGAAGTTAACTCTGATTCGGGAAAAGCTGGAGGACTTGCAGCACATGGAAGCGACGCTGTCCAAGCTGGTTGATGATTGCAGTGGCGCCGGACCACTTGGCGGTTGTCCAATCATCGAAGCCATTACAGATACGCAGATTCGCTGCCACTGATCATTTCGCCACAAACTATCAATTGCGAGGCAAACTATGCAAACCACCTTTTCGACTTCGATGACCTGCGGCAAATGCCTGAGCAAGGTCAAGCCCTATCTCGACGACAGCGCAGACCTCAAGAGCTGGGAGGCCGACCTGCAAGATCCGCGCAAGCTACTGCGCGTCGAGTTGGCCGAGGATGTGCAGCCGGAGGCAATTGTTTCGCTGATGGGCCAGGCGGGATTTACCGCCACGAAGATCGACGAGGCGCCCCAGGCAGCCAATGTTCAACCCGGGCTAGACGCTAAGCCGCAGTTTACATTGTCGACGTATAGACCGTTGTTTCTGGTCATCTGTTACGTTATCGGCGGAGCGGCGTTATTTGAACTGAGCCAGTCGTCCTGGCAGTGGACGCGGTTCATGAACAATTTCATGGGCTTCTTCTTTTTAGGCTTCGCGTTCTTCAAGCTGTTGGATGTCTCCAAATTTGCCGACGCGTTTGCAACCTACGACATCGTTGCGCGACGCTCGCGCGCTTACGCGCTAGCCTACCCGTGGATCGAGCTCTCATTGGGTTTGCTGTTTGTGATCGGTTCGATGCCTGTGCTGGCCAATGCATTGACGGCGGTCCTTATGTCGGTCGGCCTGGTAGGCGTAGTTTCCGCGGTGCGAAAGAAACAGGCGATTCAGTGTGCGTGCCTGGGCACGGCCTTCAATTTGCCCATGTCGGTAGTAACCATTGTCGAAAACAGTGTGATGCTGGTCATGGCCTTGGCGATGCTCGTGGTTAAGCATTGAGATCGCGTGTGCCTAGCTGACCACATCTGTTTGAGCGTGCCCGTGGACGTATTCGGCAATTCGCATCGTGTTCGTTGGCGACTCCGTGTGAGCAAACAGCCTCGGCCCGCCACGCCATCGTAGCAATCGCCAATTACAAGCCGTTCGGACCGACAGCCCAACAGACGGCAGCCGTCTGCTAGGCTGGTCGAGCAAGCTTGTTGGAGCTCAGCGCTGGCTGGTTACGCCGCCATCGACGAGCAACTCTTGTGGCACTTGCGACAGCACTTTACGCACTCTTCCATGCCACCGACCTGTTCGCAGCTATCTGCGCAAGCATTGCAGATCTCGGCACAGGCTCGACAGTACAGCGCATGATGCTCGCTGTTGCGGCTCATGAAATCAATGCAGGCACTACAGGCGGCGATGCAGTCGAGCATGAGCTTGACGTGCGTCTGTCCTACATGGTCGCCCCCTTCGGCCAAACAATGGTTGGTTAACATCCCTGCGCAGACGACTTGGCATTCTTGACAGGCTGCCAGACACTGTTTCATTGATGCGGACGTAGTACTCATTTGCTCTTCTCCTTACGAAATTGCGGTAGAGGCCCAATTGCCATCAGAAATGCAGCCTGCAATTTGCATACCAGTACAGGGTATATGAGTCGGTTTGCGTTTTGTTGTCGTTGATCGCCCCGCGATCAGATGCATTGCAGACTAGTTCTTAGTGTTATCAGCAAATGCTAGACGGTTCATCGTGGAGAGGTGCGTTTACAAACAGCGGGCGTGGGGCGATGGCCGCTAATACCTCTGGAAGATCAAACGGCATCTGTGCTGCAAGCGAACCATACTGGCTGGTATGTCGGTGCGAGTATTTCAACGACCAGTGTAGGCAGGCTCGACATTTGGCACACGAGGTAGATGGGCCATTGAGGCAATTAGCACAATACCCCAAGGCAGTTTTTGGTAGAATTGCGGAATTAACCAATCAGCAATGGGGTAACCATGAGAATCAGCTATCTACAGTGGATTGTTTTGTGCGTGGTGGCAATCGCGAATACGGCCTCGGCCGACCAGGGGAATTGGCCTCAGTGGCGTGGGGCCAAAGGTACCGGCGAAGCATCGGCCACTGCTGTGGTGAGCCAGTGGGGACCCGAGCAAAACGTCAAGTGGCGAATAGAGCTTCCCGAAGCTTGCAATTCCACACCGATCGTGTGGAACGACAAAGTGTTTTACACACAGCCACTAACTTCAACTGATCAACGCGCGTTGTTTTGTGTGGATCGCCAGACCGGCCGAGAACTTTGGCAGCGATCAGTAACGTACTCAGCCGCTGAGCAGTCGCACAAGTCGAACCCATTTTGCTCCGCTTCGCCCGTCACCGATGGCGAATGTGTCATCGCTTGGTTTGGCTCCGCGGGGCTGGTCTGCTGGGACCTTGAGGGCGAAGAGCTGTGGCGGCGCGACCTGGGCAAGCAAGAGCACATGTGGGGATATGGCACATCGCCGATCCTAGTTGACGACCTGTGCATCTTGCAGTTTGGTCCGGGCACGAATGAATTCCTGATTGCCGTCGATAAACGCAGCGGAAAAACCAAGTGGCAAGTGGATTCGCTCGACGACGCGGCTGAGCGCGCGCTGAGCGGACCGGAGAACGACGGCAGCGCCAATGATTTCACGAGCGACAAAGAGCGCGACGAGCGTCTGCGCGGCGCATGGAGCACTCCCATCTTGGTCGAGGTCGACGGGCACCAAGAGTTGGTTGTTAACTTACCGCGTCGAATTGCGGCCTTCAATCCGGTCACGGGCGAGCCGCTCTGGACATGCGGTGAGGCCGCTCCGCTAGCCTATTCGTCGCTCATGGAATCCGATGGAGTGGTGATTGCTTTTGGCGGATACGGAGGTGCTTCGCTGGCCGTCCGAGCGGGTGGACGCGGGGATGTCACCAAGACCCATCGCATTTGGCACAAGCCCAACGGTGGCAGTTGGCTAGGCACTGGCGTAGTCGACAAGGGTGCCATCTACATTTGCGATATTGGAGGCGTGGTGCACTGCGTGGATGCCCAGTCTGGAGCGGAGCTGTGGAAGGGCCGCGCGGACGGCGGTGGCACTTGGTCGAGCATTACCAAGACCGGCGATGGCAAGATGTTCTTGCTCACAAAGGCAGGTACGACCACGGTGTTTGCGCCGGATCGAACTGAGTACCGAAAGTTAGCCACCAACGCGCTGGACGAAAGCACCAACGCATCCGTCGTTGTGGCCGGCGAGGATGTGCTCGTGCGTACCGATCAAGCGCTGTGGTCGTTTGCTAAGTAGCGTGTTGTTGCTAGGTAGCGTGTTGTTGCTAGGTAGCGATCTGCCGTTACGCCCCTTGGACCGCTGCGACTTGTCGTAGTTTTCAACGCAAACCTTCACCGCACACGGTGTATGACCGTACAAAACAGTTCTATCCCACGCCAGACTGTCGCCGAACAAGTCTCCACCCTATAAGTCCTTCCCGCTGTGTAAGCACCGCCAAAGCTATGACGAGTCGCAGCACTCAAGGTCCCTTCCATCTGCAAAACGCGTCAATAATTAGGTCGACGTCCCGCGCGGTCCTCGCTCTTAATTCGCTTCAGATCTGGGATCTGCAATCTTGCCTGTAGGAGAAAGATGGTAGATCTTTTGGGCATCAGATCGCGGAGCGATCAGTCGCAATAATGACCTTAAAAGGCAATACTACTGTACCCGGGGCAGGTATGCGCTCGATAACTAGTCTTAGCACGAGCTCTTACAGCACACGATCGTAAAGCACGACAGGATGTTGTGGCTCTATACATGAAGGATCATGCATCGATGAAGTGCAGCCATTCGCGCATTCGAAAACTCCTCACGCTAGCATTGATCGCTCCCGCCTCGTTAGCTTGGACGCAGCCGCCCGATCATGGCAGCAGTGGCAGAGCGGGCATGTCGACTGGGACTAGTGCCGAGCAACGGCAATCGTCCGCGATGGGCACCTTGCCGCCGCTGCCCGAACTACCGCATGGGTTTATGGATGCGGCGAGTGGATCGCAGATCATTGAGCCCGGTGCGCAGGCGAATTACACACTGGACTACTTTCTGCAGTTGGCAGCGGCTAACAATCCGACTATCCGACAAGCACGTCGGCAGATATCAAGCGAAACGGCCAAGGCGCTGCAAGCCGGGCTCTACCCGAACCCAGTGCTGATGTATGTGGGAGAGAAAATAAATAGCGATGGCCGTGCGGGCGAGTTTCAGGGGTTTGAACTGCAACAACGCTTTGTGACTGCCAACAAACTGCAGCTAAGCCGGCTGAAATATCGTCAGCGGGCTCAGGTGGCGGACCATCTTGCCATCGCTCAGCAATACCGTGTGAGCAACGATATCAAAAAGGGCTTCTATCAGACGCTGGCCGCGTGGGAGCGCGCGGTTATCCAGCGAGAGCTATTAAAGTCTGCCGAGGACAGCAGTCTGACGGCCCGCGAGCTGTACAATCAAGGGCAGACGACCGTGCCGGGAGTCCGCCGCGCCAATATCGAATTGCAGCAACACCGCCTGGACGTTCTGAACGCTGAGAACGAATTCGCGGAGGCTTTCCGGCAATTGGTGGCGATGGTCGGCTGCGATTTGCCGCTGGGCTGGGTCGATGGAACGTTGCGACCCGAGCAGACGCTGCCGGACTTCGACTCAGTATACGCTGAGCTGATTGACAACAGTCCTGAGGTATTGGCTGCCCGCGCGAAATTGGCGTCAGACTACACGACTGTCCGCCGCGAGTCGGTGCAGTGGATTCCAGATGTCATCGTGCAAGGTGGGCCGGGATACAATTTTTCTAACTACGAACCGGTGTACAACGCGAGTGTACGAATGGAACTGCCTATCCATGATTGGAATCAAGGAACGGTACTTCAAGCTCGAAGTGATCTAGCTCGGCAACAGGAAGAAATTCGGCGGATCGAACTGCAATTGCGAGATCGCTTGGCGATGGCCTATCGCGTATATGCCACGTCTCTACAACACGCCACTCAGTATGAACATGTAATTATCCCACAGCGACAGCAAGCTTACACCGAACTTCTACAAAGCTACAAAGAGGACCGAGTCGACTGGCCAGAAGTGCTGGAGGCTCAACGCGATTACTTTATGGCGCGGCTGGAGCAGATCGATTACTTCCGCAATGTGCGGACTCAGGAGACGCTGATCGACGGCTTTATGCTGCAGGGCGGCCTGATGGCGGCTCAGGCTGCAACGCCTCCCGGTCACATCGACTCGGTGCCTAAACCACGATAGGCAGACACCAGTTCAGCAATTCAAGGGACCAACGAGCATGCCAGATCCAGAACAACGCCGCGCATTTCTAAAAGCCGGCTCCCTTGCGGCCGCATCGGGCTTGCTTGGGCATTCGCTGCGCAACGACGCGGCAGCTCAAGACGTAGGAGCGCACTCAGGTCATGGCCAGGCACACGCCTTGACACATGTCCCTCAGAGCGCGAGCCCGGACGCCTCTGCCTCGGACGCTGACAATGCTCGGGCGGAATACGACGGATTCTCGCGCTTCAAGCCGCAGCGTGGCACCGATCCAGATAGCGATTACTATTTGGGCAAGTTGGTGCCTGGCTTTCGCACTGCCGACGCTGGCCCCGCTCCGTTTGTAGCTCCTGACTTAGCGAAGCTGCAGTGGAAGATGGTGGGCGGTGCTAAAGAGTTTCAATTGGTCGCCATGCCAGTCCAGCGCGAGTTTCTGCCTGGCTATAAAATGAATGTCTACGGGTACAACGGCAGTATGCCGGGGCCGACAATCGAGGTCACTCAGGGGGATCGCGTGCGGATTGTGGTGACCAATCAACTGCCCGAGCAGATGACGACTCACTGGCACGGATTCGAGTTGCCCGTGCAATACGACGGCAGTGAAACTCTCACTCAGAACCCAATAAAGCCCGGAGGGGCGTTCGTCTACGAATTTGACGTGCACGAAGCGGGGACTTTCTTTTATCATTCGCATGTGCCCATGCAAGAGGCCTTTGGGAGCGTGGGGTGGTTTATCGTTCATCCCAGACGGGTCTTTGACCCGCCAGTCGATCGTGACTTTGGTTTGATCTTCCAGAACTTCTTTATCGATCACAATCAGAGCATTCCCGACAGCTGGAAAATGGATTGGAATTGGAACACGATCAACGGTCGCAGTGGTCCGTTCGCAACGCCGTTGGTAGTCAAGCATGGTGAGCGAGTGCGCGTGCGGATCATGAACTTCTCTCCCATGCAGCATCATCCGATCCATTTGCACGGCCACACGTTTTGGTTGACCGGACACGAAGGGGCGCGAACGCCTAAGTCGGCCTGGATACCGCGCAATACTGAATTGATCGGAATCGCCCAAGCTACCGACCTTGAGTTCATCGCCAACAATCCCGGCGACTGGATGTTTCACTGCCATATGGTGCATCACATGATGAACCACATGACTCGCCAAGTAGGTCCTAGAATTCGTCCGGACGAATCGGTGGATGCGTACTTGGCCGATACCACCAGTCGTCCAAAGATTATGCCTGTGCTCAAAGATCCTGGCTTTGCGACTCCCGGTTATCCGCAAGAGATGAAGTCGATGAATATGCCTGAGTCGATGATGAAGGCGCTCTGGGATCGGCGTGAGGTCCAGGGCATGCGCGCCATGTGGCCGATGTCGCTAATGGGGTTGATGACCACCCTCCGCGTCTTGCCCGAAGATCTCTATCAGCAGGTGATGGAAAGCGACGAGGCGGTGGAAAAAGGGAGTGTCTTTGCCGAGATTGTCCGCCGCTTCGGCAATCCGGACACCTACAGGGCTGGAGATATGAAGATGATGCACGATATGAAGATGTAGTTTGCCCTCGGCGCGTTTGTCGGCTACAATCGCGGCATCCCTGAAAATGTGATCGTTAACGTGTATTATTCGTAACCCAATGGTTTACTAGCGGTGATTCCGTCCGCTTGCGGATCGGTTTATCTACGCAATAGTCAGTTAATGGTTATTGTTGCACGCCTTTAATGTCACACGCCTGGCACCAAGAGGGCCTTCGGGAGTATCTTGTTCAGTCCCGACCCTCCCGTTTTTCGTAGACCTGCGTTGCCATGCTGCCTGATGATGAGAAGAAGCGACTGCTGCATCGCATGAGTCGTATTGGCGGGCAGGTGGAAGCTGTGCGGAGGATGATTGAGGAGGATAGCTATTGCGTGGACGTGCTCATGCAACTCTCTGCTGCGACTGGGGCGTTGGGCAAGGTGGGACAGATTGTTTTGGAGAATCACCTGCAGACCTGCCTTCGGGAAGCAATGGCTAGCGGCACTCAGGCCGATCAGGACCTCAAGATTCAAGAGTTGATCAAGCTCTTTCACAAGTACGCCAGCGTGATCGAGTAGACCGCTGGCCCGGCGGCTGGAACCAGCACTAAAGATTCGTTGTCTGCGGGGGGGGAGAAAAAACGGCAGGGGCGGCGTGTTGAATCATCACACCTGAGCAGCGTGAATCATCAGGACACCGCCCCCGCGAAAGTTTTGCCTGGCGAGCAATCTCGGGCAGATCATTGCAGCGCCGGCGGCTGGACCCCCTGAGAGGCGAGAGCATCCATATACTTTTGCGGGTCAGCCGCAATCCGCTTGGCGCAGCCCGGGCAGCAGATGTAGATCGCTTTGCCTTGGGCATCCACTTGGTAGGGGCCACCCATGGCATCTAGCGGTTCGTCCATGACGGGGCACAGCTTTTGCGCGGCGATGAACGGAGCATCCGCAGCGCTGACTTTGAACACACCCGCACGCACTTCTTCACCGCGCGGCGTGCTGGGCAGTGGTGAGTCTCCATCGGACTGCACTTGTGGATGCTTGTGTGAATCCATTGATAAATCTTCGCCAGATGCGATTGCCAAGTACTTAGCCGGTTGCGCCTCAACCTTCTTCACGCAGCCTTTGCAACACAGGTAGATAGGCTTGTCACCGATCATGACCTTCACTGGCTGTCCCATACTCCCCAGCGGTTCGTCCATCACGGGGCACACGGCCTGCTGCGCGATGCGGGCCGCATCGGCTTGGGTTGACGTGGTTACCAGAACGGTCGGTCTACCAGAAGCGTATTTGGCCGGGTCCGATTTGATTGCTGGGACACATCCCGCGCAGCAGGCGTAGACTGTTTGCCCGTTGACGTCCACCGCGACCGGCTCTCCCATACTTCCCAGTAACTTGCCGCTGACTGGACAGATTTTTTGCCGCGCTATTGCCATCGCCGCCAACTGCTGCTCGCCCAGCGGAATCGTCGTAACGACTTGTAGCTTGAGCGGACGTTGGCCGCGTCCGGGCAGTCCCACCAGTTGGAAGTCAAGTTCGATTTGGCGCCCCACGATCTGCGACAGATTGACTCGAGCAGCCAGCCCACCTTTGCCATCGGGCAGTAGGTCGTAGCGGTAGCGTTTGGCATTGCCTTCGATGTGTAACGTGGCTACCCCGCGGCCGGTTTCGACAGACAAAGGTTGCCCGTCGCTATCAAACACAAACATCTGCACACCGGCCTGTGAGACCAGCGTTTCGAACTGCAGCGAGCCAACTTGTCGCAAGCTGCCTCCATGCGGGCCCAAGCTTGGCGCGGCGTTCACTTCTGGCGACGCCTGCGGTCGGTCGGGTGCTGCATGCGTGGACTGAGCCATGGCCACGCCAGGCGGACCGCCAGTCAACGCGGCTGCCAATGCGAACAGATTAAGAATGTGGTACTTCATGTTTGTCTTCATGTTTGTCTCCATGTTCAAAATTTCAGCGAGTGTGTTCCAAGAAACACTACATTTCTTGGATGCTTAAAGGACGCGTTCCTTCAACGTAAATTGACAACCTCTAGGTGCCGCAACGGGTTTGACCAACAGTTGTCGAGCGTGGCGCGAGCTGCGACAGTGCAGTTTCGAAACCGGTGGCTGGAAGCTTAGGCGAGTTGTTTTCAGCTTCTTGCTAAGCGGCATTCGTTTGTTCCTGGTGCTGAGCCAGCGGCATCTCTTCGGTCCCTTCCCATAACGGATCGCTCATCCCGAAACGCATTTTGAATTCGAGGTATGCCGAATAAAGCGTAGGGACGATAAACGATGTTAGCGGTTCAGCCAGCATGCCGCCGAACACGGGAATAGCCATCGCGCGCGCCACGTCCGCCCCGCGACCGGTCGCCATCAACACTGGGATCAGAGCGACCAAGGTTGTGACAGTGGTCATCATGCAGGGACGGATGCGCTTCAGTCCGGCTTCGTAAATCGTGTCGCGAATGTCCTGCACGCTATTGATCTTGCGCTTCTTCAGCAGTTGGTGAATGTAGGTAGCCATGACTACGCCATCGTCGACGGCCAGCCCAAACAGTGCGATGAAGCCAACCCAGACCGCGGTGTTCAATTCAACCTCCATCCAAGCGACAAGTACCATCCCTCCCGCGAACGCGACAGGAATCCCTGAAAAGACCACCATCGAAATGGGCAGGTTGCGAAACTCCAGATAGATCACGAACAGGTTGATCAGCATGACGATGGGGATGATCCACATCAGCCGCAAATTTGCTTCGATCTGATTGCGAAAGCTACCGACCGCTTCCAGCGAATAGCCTGTCGGCAGAACTAAAGAGGCGGTCGTCTCTGCCGTCTCTGCCGTCTCTGCCGTCTCTGCCGTCTCTGCCATCTCTGCCGCTCTAGCTGTCGCGGCTGTACTGCCGTTCTCACTGGCAGCCTGTGCGAGGCCGTGCGTGTGCTCGCTATGCGAGCCATGATGTTGTGCGTCGCTACCGCGTGTTTCAAGCCGGCCGGGCAACTGAGCCAAGCGCAATTCCTTCTCGATCGCCTTGACCGATTCCAAGTCGCCCGCGGCCCCGCTGGTCATGAAAGCTACGTGAGCAACCAGTCGCCCATTTTCACTGTTGATGGCGCTCGGCCCCCAGTCCAACTCTAACTTGGCCAATTCCTCTAACGGCACGACTGCTCCGCTAGCAGTCACGACCGGCAAACGGCTGAGTTGATCGATGCGTTCGCGAAGGTCGCGATTGTATCGAAGCCGCACAGGATAGCGCTCGCGGCCCTCAACTGTCGTGATAAGATTCATGCCTCCGAGCGCCGTCTCAATGACTTGGTTGACCATGCTAGCGGTCATGCCATATCGCGAGGCGGCCTGACGGTCGAGGGAGAATTCAATATAGGGAGCGCCCATCACGATGTCTGGATTGACTGTGCCAGAGTTGACATAATTGGACTTTCTCAGATGCGCAGCGACATCGAAGGCTGCCTTGGCAAGCGTCTGCAATTCATCGCCATAGATGCGGATTGCCATCGACGCTTTGATACCGCTTTGCAACATGACCACACGGCCTTCGATGGGTTGCAATGCGGAGGCGGGAGTGACTCCCGGCAGCGTGGCCACACGGTTGATCTCATCCCAGATGTCACGCGGCGTCACTCCGTCGCGCCATTGCTCTTTCGGCTTGAGCATAACGTACGTTTCAATCATCGTGGTGGGGGCGGGATCGAGCGCAGATTCCACGCGGCCGATTTTTCCCAGCACTTCTTTGACTTCAGGAATTTGGCCGATGAGCACATCCTGAGTTTGCAGAACCTGCATAGCTTGTGAAAAGCTGGCAGCGGGATAAAGCGTTGGCATGTAGAACCAACTTCCTTCATCCAGCGCAATCCAGTCATCACTCTGTAGTCCCGTGAAGATGTGTTTAGCGTCGACGTAGCCGGGAAGCTGATTGAGGTCAGCACCGAACAGGCCCGCCAGCCTTTCAACTGGCTGCAGGAGGGTTGGCAAGCCTACGAAACCTCCAACGCCTAGGACCAACAGGGCCGCTGGGAAGCAAAGCGCGAACACTTTATTGTTGAGCGCGTGCCGCAGTCGCGCCGCGTATATCCAGCGCACAAAGCGACTCGTCGGGATCTCTTCTATCGGGCGAATGCGCTCGCGAAAAAAGTGCCATCCCAGCAGCAGGCCGATCAGGCCCACCAGCAGCGTGACCGCCCACTTGGGAACGCCCAGGTAGCTCGCTAAGTCCTGGCCCCACAAGAAGTGCGATAGTGTGGCTAACATACTGCTCAAAGCGATGGCTGCTACGGCGGCCGAGCGCCTGCGATAACCCGCGCTGCGCAACATCAAATTGCTTAGCGCCGGGACCAGCGTTACGGCGGTGAGCATGGCCGCTGCAATGGCGAATGTTTTGGTATACGCCAGCGGAGAAAACAACCGATAGTCGCGACCGGTCAGGAAGAACACTGGCAGAAAGCTAATGATGGTAGTGGCTACGGCGGTGACTACGGCGGGGGCAACTTCGATGGTGGCGTCATAAACGACCTCCGCGCGAGTGGCCGTGGGGGGAGAGTGCTTTTCGGGTGCACGCACGGCTTCGGCCCTCTGCCGCTCCCACTCGGCCAAGTGCTGGTATACGTTTTCTGAAACGATGATCCCCATATCGACCATGGTTCCAATGGCAATGGCGATCCCGGCCAGCGACATAATGTTCGATCCAACGCCGACTGTGTACATGGCAATGAATGACATAAGCACGGCGGCGGGTAAACAGATGGCGACTACAAAGCTGCTGCGGATGTGCAGTAGAAACAACAAGATAACGACCGCGGTGATGATGATCTGATCGCGCAGCGCATGGGTCAACGTAGCCATCGTCTCGTCGATCAATTCGCTGCGATCGTACACTCCGCGGATGGTGACACCTTGTAGGGCAGGCTCGATTTGAGCGATCTTATCTTTGACTCGTTCGATAACGACGCGTGGGTTTTCTCCGTAGCGCATGACGATTACGCCCCCGACTGCCTCGGCGCCGTTGAAGTCGAGCGCACCGCGGCGAAAGTCAGGCCCCAGCTGTACCTGCGCCACGTCGCCGACACGGACCGGCACGCCAGCGCGCTGCAGAATAACCGTCTGCTCGATATCGGCAATCGCTTTTTCTGTTCCGCCATCGGTCCCCAGGAAGCCCTTGCCGCGAACGATGTACTCCATGCCCGCCGACTCAATTGTCTTGGCACCAACATCTACGTTGGAACCTTCGATGGCCATGGCCAGGGCATCTAAGGGAACTTCATGGAAGCGTAGCTTGTCGGGATCGACGTCGATTTGATATTGTCGCACGTAGCCGCCGATCGAGGCCACTTCGCTGACGCCCTCGACGGCCCGCAGTTCGTACTTGATTACAAAGTCTTGCAGGCTGCGCAGGGAGGCTAAATCCATGCCACCCTCGGGCGGCTGCAGAACGTAGTAGAAGATTTGCCCCAGGCCAGTTGCATCGGGGCCAAGCTGCGGGACGACCCCTTCGGGCAGTTGAGAGGCGGCTGAACCCAACTGCTCTGACACGCGGCTTCGCGCCCAGTAGAAGTCGATGTCGTCGCTAAATGTTACCTGCAGAAAGCTGGTGCCGAACATGCTATTGCCCCGCACCGACTCCGCGCCTGGCACCGCCAATAAAGCGACGCTCAGCGGGTACGTAACCTGGTCTTCGATATCTTTGGGCGATCGGCCTGGCCACTCCGTAAGCACGATGACTTGATTTTCACCGACGTTCGGAATGGCATCGATGGGGACTGCAGTGAACGCCCACCAGCCGCCTAGCGAGATAGCGAAGGTCAAGGCGACGACCAGCCAGGGTTCTTTGACGCAGAAGCGTATGATCAAGTTGAGCATCGTCTATTCCTCCACTCCCATATCCCGCACCAGTTCACCGCAGCGGAGCATCTCTGCGCCCCAGTACGGATTGGCAAGCTCTGCTTCGGCCTGCATCCAGTCTCCGCCACCTCCGGGAACCATGGGGCAGTAGAAATGCTTGAGCTTGTCTGCTGTCTGCGTACCTCGCGCCGTTGTGGCAGCTCTGAGTAGCGCATGACTGACAGTGCGAAAGGCCGCGCGGGCGCTCTCAAGTGAGCCATCCATGTGCGTGGCAGAATGACGAGCTTGAGCAACTTGGCGTTGGGTCGCGTCAGGTACTTCTGCAGACGTTTCCAGCTTGGACAGGGTTTGCACAAGAGAGCTGAGCGCGGCTGGGGGCGGGCTCTGGTCTGCGGCGAGCGCGCGCTGGATTTCAAAGTAGGCCTCATACGCCCTGTCAAAGTCCTCTCCGGCTTGACCCGCCAGCAGTGCGGGCCGGGCAACGGGCAACTCAAGCGGCCCAGGGGCATGGGTCGGAGCCTTGCTGGGATCGAGCAAGGAGGGATTTCCGACAAGCTGCATCTGAGAATCGATTAAGAAATTCCCATGCGTGGCCACGGTTTCACCAGCCGCTAAGCCCGCGACAATCACCGCATTAGTATCGTTCATCGCACCCACTGCCACGCGCCGGATCTCAAACCGGCCCGGTTCGGTTTCAACGTACAGCACTCCCTGGTCACCCGTCAGGAGCAACGCGTCGCGGGGAACGGTCACGACGCGGTGAGCCAGCAGCGGCTCAGCCGAGTAGCCGAACTGGACTGTTGGTACCAGCTCCATGCCGCACAGCGGGCAATGGCCGGGATCATCGCGAATGACTTGCGGGTGCATGGGACTGATGTATTTGCCCGCCAGCGCGGGATCATACACCTGCCCGCTGCGAAGTGCAGGCACTGTGATTCTGGCTGATGCGTAGTCGCCCGGCCGCAGCTTGCCATCGAAATTCAGCACCTCCACGCGGACCCTGACGGTGCGCGTCTTGGGCTGAACGGTAGGATCGATAAAGGCCACGCGGCCAGTGAAGACCTCGCCTGGCAGGGACTGAATTTCCGCTTCCACTTGTTGCCCGAAGCGGACGCTGGCAGCGTCATCCGGGAACAGATCAAGCATGAGCCAGACCGAAGATAGGTCTGCAATCTTCAGAATCGCTTGTCCAGTCGTTACATAGTCTCCCTCAACGGCGGCCTTCTCGATAACAGTGCCTGTCTGGGGCGATTTAATTTGAATTCTCGATTGCGGCTGACGACTCTGGCTGAGCGCTTCGATCTGCTCGGCGGTCATGCCTAGCTCCCTCAAGTTCTCACGTGCCATGCTGCGCAGGTCGCTACTCCCAAGGCTGAAGCGACCCGCCACTTTGCTCTCCAGGCTAGCTACGAATTCGGTCTGGGCAGAGTACAGCTGAGGGCTGTAGATCAGTGCCAAGTTATCCCCTTTCTGAACCTGCACACCGACGTAGTTGGCCGTCATTCCCTCTAGCCTGCCGTCGGTGTAGGCCGAGATTGTCGCTAGACGGCTTTCGTCAAAGTCGATTGAACCGATCGTGCGCAGCGTGCGGGTCATCTCTCCGATCTCAGCCACGGCGGTCTGGATGCCAACCAGGCGTCTAGCTGCAGGCTGGATGTTAACGGAGATGCCGTCGCCCCCTCCGCCAGAACTCGCTTCGACCAGTTCCATGCCGCACACTGGACAACGGCCCGGCTCTGAGGAAGGCGGTGTGCACATCATGGGACAGATGTAACGTTTGGCTTCTCCACTGGCCGTATCGTCCTGACTGCCAGACGAGGCTTGTTCACCAAAGAGTCCCTTAGCGGTGATCCACTCCCGCCGCTGGGCAACCCCGAGCATCGCCAACAGCAGCGCCCCGACGGCTAGCACGACCGCTGATTTCAGGGCAAAGCGGACCAGCCACGCCCAGCCACCAAGCTGCGCGTCGGCCGAACCGCGCGCGGCCGGGGCAGATCGACTAGGGGGCGCTGCTGGCGTCTCGTCGGTGGCCGGCGTAGCAGTTGCTGCGGAGGCTGGGTTGGTTTGCTGGTCTGCCCGGTCGCTGATCGACTCCTGGCCCCGGCGTCCCACAATTGCACTCCCAGCCGCTGCTCCTGTCTCACTCCCTGTGCCACTCCCTGTGCCAGTCTGTGTTGCAGCCGAATGCTCTTCCTCGCGCTGCGCATCGCTAGCGGGACTGGCACTGCCGGGAGTTCGAAGCGGTCTTTTGATTGGTTTCATTGGTTGATCTCG
>CAKQWG010000045.1 GCA_934278005.1 uncultured Pirellulaceae bacterium
TCAACTGCTGCATCAACTGCTGCATCAACTGCTGCGTTAGCAGACGCGTCGCCAGTTAAAGCTGCCTCCGCAAATGCGGCCGACGTCAACACCGCAGTGGCTCCCTCGCAAGCTCTCGGGATTTTCGTCAAGTCGCTATCGGCGTGCTTGACCAACGAATCGGTTAAGGTCACATGGTGGCATGATCCGTCGTCTTTACCGCTGACCAAAGAGGCAGCGGTGTCGAGCGAGTGGGCCGACTACATCAAGCGCTATTCGGCTGTGGTCATCGCTCATCCGCATCCCGATTACGATTTGGATTTCATTCGCCAACAGCATCCGCATGTTATCGATGCCTCGGCCATGCTGGCTGAAAGCATAGCACCGCCCGATGCGTACAATCAAAACGTGGCCTCGCAGCCTGTCGAACTACCGACGCATGCTGGTCAAATGGATGTGGTTTATACGGGTGTCGTACCCGTGGTATATAAAGCCCAGCGGACGCTGCTGGTGAGCCTGATCGAGAGCGTCGCATGGGCGTTTGTGCTGATTGCCGGAGTGATGGCCTGCCTGCTCTCGCCGGCGCGGACCTTCCTGGGTGCATTTCAGCCTCACAACGTTTTGCAGTCGCTATGCTCAGGGGCCGTTTCGATGTTGCCCAACGTGTTTCCACTGGTGATAATTTTCGGCGCGATGGGGCATATGGGGACGCTGGTCGATATCGGGACTATGATGACCGCCAGTGTAGCCATGGGAGTAGCTGTCGACGATACAATCCACTTTCTGACGTGGTTCCGCGATGGACTGAAGAAGGGCTTGGACCGCAAGCAGGCGATATATGTGGCTTACAAGCACGTGGCACCGGCCATGACTCAAACCACCATTATCGCTGGCGTGGGCTTAAGCGTGTTTGCGATGAGTACCTTCACACCCACGCAGCGGTTCGGCACCTTAATGCTGACGCTGCTAGGGGCCGCACTGGTGGGCGACTTGATTTTCCTGCCAGCCATTTTGGCCAGTCCCGTTGGGCGACTGTTCATGCTCAGGGCTGCCCCACAGAGCGATCGCAGTGGCAGGACTGAGTTGGAACTGCTCGACGCGCAAGCCGTCAACCTCGCTCCACGCCAAACTGTAATTCCGATGAACGCGGCCGTTGCCAGTGAAACCGCCACCGAGTTGGAATCGGCGATCAAGCCGCCGAATATGCTTAAGGCTCATTCAGCCCATGTCAGACGCCGAGTCTAAGCCGTCACCTGCCAAATGGCCTAGCGTTTGCATATGACTAGCCAAGCGATTGCACCGGGTACAATACCTGAACCGAGGAAACGAGTTTGGGGGAACCTGTCGTCCACGCGTGTGGGAGGCAAGCGTGCATCGCTGGTTTGTTTATTCAACTTAGGACTAGTATGAAAATTGGTAGATGGGGCGGCATAAACGTCTATGTTCACTGGACGTTTTGGCTTTTAATCGCCTTCTATTTAGTAACTGTTTCAATGGCCAGCGGCCCGGTGGCAGGCATTGCGGCCGCTGCATTCGTGCTGAGCGTCTTCGCTTGTGTGGCTTTGCACGAATTTGGCCATGCGGGAGCGGCGGGGTACTTCGGTATTCGCACGCTCGACATCACGCTCTTGCCCATTGGCGGCATGGCGCGGTTGGAAAGTCTGCCTGAGAAGCCCTATCAGGAGTTGGTGGTGGCTTTGGCAGGCCCTGCTGTCAATTTTGTCATTGCGGCAGCCCTCCTGCCATTTGTCCTGTTGGTCGGCGCCTCTATGCCCGATACGCGCACAGAGATGTTCAGTCTGGGATTCGCCGAACAGTTGTTAGTAGCTAATGTGATCCTGGCCGTCTTTAACATGCTACCAGCCTTCCCCATGGACGGCGGGCGTGTGCTGCGCAGTTTGCTGGCCATGCGCATGGGGCATCTGCGGGCAACCGAAGTGGCCGCTCGCGTGGGGCGTTGGATGGCGCTGTTTCTTGGCTTGCTGGGGATCTACTACAGTTGGATGTTGGTGCTGCTGGCCGTGTTTGTATTCATGGCTGGCACCGCTGAGTTGCTGGCCGCGCGCGTCCGCGCCATGGGGCAGGGATTTGAGCCTGCGGCCCAACCTCGATCGGCAAGTTTTCAGCGGTGGCAGACCGCCGATTGGCCGCCGCGCAGCAGTTCAGCTTGGCCGCAGTCCAACACGTCACCTTGGGACAACTCCGACGACATTATCGAAGGTGAAGTCATCGATGTCCAGGAGATCCCCCCGCGCATCGGCGATACATCTCACCGCGACGCCAGCTAGGATTTAGTCGCTCGCCGGCCCGTGCATAGTTACGGCGGACTCGAGCACGTAAGTTCGGAAGCGAGCACTGCGGCGTTACGGCGAGCTCACTTGGCCTTGTCGATCGCATCGATCAGCGATTGGACATCGGCTTCGGTCATGCGCTTGCGAGTCGTATTGAGCATGTGGGCAACTCGAAATGCCCGAGCTCATCCGTTTCCGTCGAGCCACCAAAGCGATCGCTCCAGGTGCCGTGTTCCATATCTGGAACACTCACTCCATACATGAGCTTTTGTCCTGCGACCGGTTGGTTGGCGTCGTCGAGCAAGCGTCCGCGCGCCACACCGACGGGTTCCAAATGAATGACGAACGTCTGCTTGGTATCGCCGACTTCGACGATGGCCGCTTGGCTACTATCCGCGTTGATGGCGTGCACATAGGTTTCTTCTTCGCGGCGACGCACTCTAAATTTTCCATCCTGGCCGGTTGTCGCCTGCCAGTCCCTGCCATTAAAGTTACGCGGCACTCCTGAGGCCTTCGCATCGGCGACCGCTTGTGACGTCTCGCGGTCGATCACGATTCCCACCAGTTCCACCTCCGGCTGAACCTTGGTAGAGACATCCAATTCGATTTCGGGTTGGCCTGCAATCGTGAACTTTTCCGCTTTTTCTTGTTGTGGTGGCCGAAGATCAAACTCTCCATCGCCGAGTAGAAACTCAAACTGACCAAGCTCGTTGGTCGTGGCGTAATACTGCTGGATCGGCTGGATGTTGTTGGTCGACGACTTCGACTTCGACCGTTCGCTGCTGCTGCTCGAGTTGTATCTCAATGCCTTCGGTCACTCGCTGGCTTTGTTCCCAAGCAAAGCGATGAAAGGCACTCTGCTGTTCATCTTGGCTGGTGGCGGTGAATTGCAATTGAGCAAGAGCTGCAGGCAATATGCGAACGACGAAATCGAACCGTCCATCGGCGTCGGCGGTTAGCCTGGCATGGATACCACTGGGGCCCGGCACGTGAACGTCTAACTTCGCCTGGCTGGCGGGCATTCCGTCAACCAGCACGACTTGTCCAGTGATGTGGTTCGCCTGAGCGTCCGCTCTGCCCAGACCATTGTCGGGCTCGTTAGCAACTGCACCAGCGACCAACAACACCTGGACAACTGACAGGATGCTCGGCCATTGCAAGATACGCTTGGGCAATAACATAGCTGTGTGCCTTTCAATGGAACTAGTCGCGAAAGTTAGTTGGGAGGAACGATGCCGTGCCTCTGACAGTGCTGCGTTAAAGTCAATACTATCACACTCACTTCAGAATAACTGTCGGTAGTCCAGCCGACTGCCGCAATCCATAGATCCTTGACTCTAGTTGCACGGCGGGCGGTAGTTTGAGCTTTATTCAATACGTTAGTGGCTTCAGAGTCAGCCTTGGAATATATTGAACGGCACGAGTCACACCATCAAACTTTCAAAACGGGTTGCTAGAATGTCAAACTGCGTCATGGTCCGCTTATTAACGGCGGCTTGTTTTCTCTGGCTACCCTCTTTCGCCGTTGGCCAAGAAGCCAAATTGGAGAAGCTACTGCACCGCTCTCCATCGCCTGCGAATGCGGTCGGATATATGCACATACCTACGTTGAAACAATTGCTGGCGGGTGCCAATATTTCTCTTCCCATCGCTGATGAAGTGGAAGAACGGCGACTCTTACGGCGTGGGCCGGCAGTCACTGGCTGAGGTAGGCAGCTATCAGCAAGCCATGGCGGTAGTCGATAAGTTGACCGGGGAAGTGCGGCGAGCGATGACGGAAAAGTATCAGACTCGATTCTAGCGAGCGGCCAGTGTTGTAGACCGCTCCGCGGTCCTTGCGCAGATTGTCGTAGACGGCTCCGCGGTCCTTGCGCAATCTGTTGCAAGCAGCGTAGCTGTCGGCTGGCTTCGGTAGTGAGAGAAGTTGATTAGGCGTGGTTAGGAGCTGCGGGATACCGATGGCGGAGCGATCAGCGACGCTCAATCAGGCCACGAAAAAACCCTGGGAAACCCAGGGTTTGAAGGATCTGAATGGTTACAGATCAAATATGCTAGTGACCCCTATGGGAATCGAACCCATGTTGCCGCCGTGAAAGGGCAGTGTCCTAGACCGCTAGACGAAGGGGCCGTACATTCGCTGGCTTGTGCCGTTGAATGAAGCAACAGTTTTAGCACTCCAGGGCAGACCGGTCAAGGGTGCTCTGCAACTAAAAAGGGTGTTAAAGGCAATGTTAAAAACAATGAGAGCCCATATCGATCGCGCTGACGTTTTAGCGCGACGGATATAGGCTCTGATTTTCTTTTTTAAATGAAAATCGACTCGCATTGTTGCGGGAATGCGGTCGATTTGCTTTAATCTTGAGTAGAACTGGCGCTCGAGGCGTCGTCAGCCTGCTGACTACGTTGAATAGCATCGTAGACTTCGCGGCGATGGACCGGCACCTCGCGTGGGGCTTCGACTCCGAGTCGCACCTTGTCTCCACGAATCTCAACGACAACAATAGTGATGTCGTTATTGATAACGATGCTCTCGTTCTTTTTGCGAGAAAGTACTAACATCAGACCCTTCCTTTGGATTATGGCTCCGGGCCGATTCCTGCTCTTGGATGCTCGGCTTGCAATTTTTCGCCCAATGGCGGATTCTCAGCCAGATTACAATTCATGGCTTACTACATTCACTCTACGCACAAAGTAGCCCGAGTCAAGAAATCCAAGCCCACTTGGCGATCTTTTTGTGTCTTTTTCGCAATTTCTGCCATAAATAGTCTCCCGCTCCGCCTCGCTGGCCCGTAAGTCCGCCAAGAAAAGAGCCTTATGAGTGTTACGACAATTGGAGGGGGTGGGCGGATCCGGGCGCAGTTTGCCACCGCTTTGGAACTGTTGATCTACCTGTGCCTGATCTTTTTGTGCACGACAGCGGCCGTGCCAGGGATCAACGAGTCGCACTATCTGCCTAAGGCAAAGCACCTGTGGGATCCCAGCTTTGCGCCGGGAGATCTGTTTCTGGAGTCCCATGACTCTCACTACCTGACGAGCATGCTGGCTGGACTGGCCGCTCGCTGGCTGCCACTGGCAGCGGTCGCTTGGCTGGGGCGGGTGCTGAGCTGGCTGCTGTTGGCCGGAGCTTGGCAACAGCTGCGTGGCAGTCTGCGACTGCCGATGTGGGCCAGCGCCACGGCCCTGCTCGGATGGCTGCTGGCAATCCACTACGGCAATTGGGCCGGCGAGTGGGTTGTGGGAGGTTTCGAGGCCAAGACCATTGCCTATCCTTTGGTTTTGCTGGGCGTAGCCCAGGTCATCTCGGGGAATTGGAATTGGGTCTGGCTGTGTATGGGATCCGCCATGATGTGGCATCCGCTAGTCGGCGGTTGGGCGGGGCTGAGTGCGGGGATCGTGTGGCTGGTTCAGCCCCGGCTGGCTCAGCGTGTGCTGCAGCAGCTTCCCTGGCTGGCTGCAGGGGCCGCCTTGGCACTGCTCGGCATCGCGCCAGCGCTGAGCGGTTTGTCGGGGCC
Organism: uncultured Pirellulaceae bacterium; assembly: GCA_934278005.1. Classification (GTDB taxonomy): domain Bacteria; phylum Planctomycetota; class Planctomycetia; order Pirellulales; family Pirellulaceae; genus Aureliella. The sequence continues at coordinate 5,783 of CAKQWG010000045.1, forward strand.
AGACGTTATCGAGCGCGTCAGTGCAGCCCAAGTGCACGTCTACTTGCGACTGCCGCACCATCTGGCTCCACAGCTCTTTGCGCCCGAACGACACTGGGCTGCCGCGGTGACCCTAGCCGCTTTTTCATGTGTCACCGCGCTGTTTTTGAGAACCAAAAAAACGCTGCCGCCGGAGCTTGCGGCGGGCGGCAGTCGCTTGCTGGGGATAGGCTGGCTGGCGGTGCTATTTGCTCTGGCCGGGTGGACCATCGATGCGCTGCTGACCCAGGCTCGCCCCGACATAGCAGCCCGCCTGCTGCGGTTCTACTGGTTTCGTTGGGCGGACGTTGCAGTCCCCCTTGCCGGATCGCTGTTGTTGTGGCGTTTGCTGCTCGCCCCATTGCCCGCGCGCGGCGCTCGCCACGCCGCGATAGCCTGCGTCTTGTTGCTAACTGCGGTCGGGTTCGTTAATCAGTTGCAGCTGGGCCCACAACGCATCGTGCCAGCCGCGGATCGATTGGTGGTCGAGTCCGTGGGCAAGAATGCGATTGAGACCGATCGCTATATCGACTGGTTAGCCGTCTGCCAATGGATTCGAGAGAACACGCCTGAGGACTCACTGTGGTTGACGCCCAAGTATCAGCAATCGTTTAAATGGCATGCGCAGCGGGCTGAAGTAGTGTGTTGGAAGGACGTCCCGCAGGACAATGCCGCAGTCATCGAGTGGTATCACCGCATACAAGCCTGCGAGCCGCCGCGATCGGCCGACGGCAGCATTCAGGAGTGGACTACCGATAGATTGCTCGACTTAAGCGCTCAGTATGGCTTCCGCTGGGTGCTACTGGACCGGACCTACCAGTCGCAGCCGCCGGCTCTGGAGATGATGTATCCGGTTATGGAGCAGGGGCAATATATCGACAATCGATCATTTGCGGTGATGCGCATTCCTGATGCGCTCCTGCCAGCTCAGCCCTGATCAAAGATTGTTTATGGGGCTTGCATTCGTGTACCGAACTCGTTGTCGGCTAGGCACGTAACAGGAGTCGTTGAAAAACGGACTGCTGAGATAGCCGATTTGCCGCTAGCCACGGTTCGCTCGGTATAGCAAAGTACCGCGGCTAGACTCAAAAATGATCGAATAATCCGCATTTAATAAGCCGTAGGCAGCCCTCCACGAGCCCGGGGGTGGCGTGTGCAGCAAGGCTGTGCCGTAACAGCGCTGCGCTCGTTACGAGCCTACGGGTTACGAGCCTACGGATCGGATTGACCGAGGGTAACGGGCACGGTGATTTTTCGACCTTCGCGGACGATGCCTAGGCGGACGGTATCGCCTGGGTTCTTGCGTTCAATGTGCATCAATAGGTCGTCGGCGGTCCGCACCGGTTGATCGTCGATGGACTGGATTAGATCCGCGGCCGATGTATCGATCGAACTCTGTTCATAGCGGTAAGGACCCTGTCTGAGCGTCTTGGTGACCAATCGAAAGCCTTGCAAGCCAGCCTTTTCAGCTGGGCCGCCACTGGCTACATCAACGATTAAAAGTCCAGAATCATTCTCATAAACGCGGGTGATACCGATGGTGGGGCGTATGATCCGTCCATGGCTGATCAGCTGAGGCACGATGCGTTCGAGCGTACTGACAGGAATGGCAAAACCGACTCCCGAGCTATCGCCACTGCTGCTCATAATCGCGGTCGCCATGCCGATCAACTGGCCGCGGGTATTGAGCAGTGGTCCGCCGGAATTGCCTTGATTTAGATCAGCGTCGATTTGTATCAGCGCACGCATGGTCCTTCGGGCTCGCGACGGAATCTGACGATTGAGACTTGAGATCATGCCCGTCGACATAGTGCGTTCGAGTCCAAATGGATTGCCGATAGCGTAGATCTTTTGTCCAACGCGCAGACTTTGTGAGGTTCCCCAGCTCAATGGGATGAGCTGATCTTCGGGGGCATCAATTTTTAGGACCGCGATGTCTGTATCGGGATCTTGTCCCACCAACACGGCAGGATAGGACAGGCCGTTGAACAAGCTGACTGAGATCTCCTTGGCTCCGTCGATAACGTGTTGGTTGGTCACAATCATGCCACTGGTATCCAGAACGGACCCGCTGCCAGAGCCTTCGCGCATCGATAGCTGCTGGAATGACTCGATACCCACCGACCGTGTCGCGATGTGGACCACGCTACGATTGCAGTGCTCGTATACGGCGATGTTGACTCGCTCCTCAGGCAGTAGCTGATCAGTTAAGCTATCCGCGCGTGGACTGGCGGCAACTTCGCCCGCTGGCGGAAGGGCTGGCAACTGGGCATATAGGTGCATGGAACAGGCCATACAAACGATGATCATCATTAGTCCAGTGCTCACGATAGGCTGGCGCATGACGTTCAAACTCCTGCTTATAAAGGTCGATTATTGCCAACGATACTCGGCGGCATGTGAGGCTGGCCTGGCTACCCGCACGCACCAGTCGGAACGCAGCTCGGACAAGCTCGCGGCGTATGCCTGAGCCAGGGCCTGGCTTTCTACGAAACCAAAGACGGTCGGCCCCCAACTGCTTTGGCCAACCCCGCGCAGTCCAATGCGACGAGCGCACTGCACTGCAGCGGCAACGTCTGGGCCGTTGTACAATCCGCCTTGAAAGCGGCTGAAGAGCTGTCCTGCCAACTCCATGTACTGGTCCAGACAGTGGGTGAAGTCGTTGAAGCTGTGGGGCTTGGAAGCCAAGCTCATCGCCTCCTCAGCCAGACTCAACATGTCGTTTCGATGAGGGTTAGGCAGCGACTCGAGTTCGGCCATCCACTGCGTTTCCTGCGCCCCGGATACTTCCTGACGATTCTGCGGTACGATCAAAACCACCCGCCACTGGCTGGCAACGGGCGTGCTTTGACATGCCAACGGCCGTCCCCCTGCACAGAGCCCAGGTGAAAGATGAGTCTCCTGAGCAAGGCTGGCCGGATAGCCGCGATCCAGAATCAGTCCGCCATGCAAAAACCCGAATAGGCCAATAGCCGAGCGAAGTCCGCGGCCGGCGGCCTTAGTTAACCACTGAGTCGAATTTAGCGGCTGTGCTGTGAACGCCGATCGCCAGTGCTGAGCCTGAGAAGCGGGTGCGTGTTCAGTTGTTCCATGGTCTGAAGGCCAGTCCTCGGGGAAGCCTTCGGCCTGCCCGCCACGGACGAACAATTCCAGCCCGGCGGCCACGGCGCACGCCAGCTGAGTCCCAGCCCCTAGACCACTGTGCATGGGCAACGCTTTGATTAAGCGTATTTGACATTCTGCCGCTTGGGCTGCATTCGTCGCCTGCTCAAAGACGGGGTGCTGCTGCACTACTGTGGACATCCGCCGCTGATACTCCAATGTCAACTTGGCCCGCTCACCGCGACTCAAGACTCTGGCCAATTCGACCTGGGATGCATCCACGCTCGTAGGGCCGCGCAGCGAAGTCATGCCTGACGTCACGCCGGATGCCATGCTTGAGGGAGAGTTGCCGGGCGAATTGCCGAAAGTATTAACCGACGCAAAGTGAGTTGTGTTGCAGCCGCTTGCGGTGAAGTCGCACGGTGCGCGGCCCGCCGTAGAGTAGCTCGCATCTGAATGAGGCCTGGCAAAGCTAAGCTCGAATCCGGGCTCGTCCAGCATCATCCCCAGACCCGCATATCGCAACGGCTCCTCGGCGGCCAACTCCATCAGCCCAAAATGCAGGCGACAGCCAGTACGAAGGTGAAGTACTCTCATAGCGGATGGCCATTTGCCTGGAAAAAATCTCGCAACAGCTGCCAAGCCTGCAACTCGCGCTCGCCGGCTGTCTTGCCGATCGTCACGTCGAAACTCTGCAAGTCGTCCTTGAGCTCGCACGGCTCGAGTAAATGGATACGGCTGGCCAGTATGGTCGCTTCGAGTATCGCATGTTTGGCTCGATTCCATCCCCAGAACGGCCGCTGTACAGCTTGGCTCAAGAGCTGCGCCTGGGCCTCGCTGCGTGCTTGGCTCGTATCCCACTGGGTAACTTTTAGATGGTACCAATGGCAGGCTGTGGGGATTGTCCATCCCACACTTTGAGCAAAACCTTCGCTTCCGCTGCGCAGTGGTTCAAACTTCAGGCTGGTCGGCAGACCCAGGGCCGCCTCCACCACCGGGAGCACGTCATCGATCACATGAAAAACGCAATCGGCGTTGGCTTGTAGATAGCGAAAGGTGGTGGAGCTGGCAAACGGGCGCAACGTCCATTGTCGCAGGTCAACATCTACTACTGGACCCATTGGGGCGACATGCGGAGTGCCCTCTGGGGAGGTTGTGGTCAGCAGGCCTTCGATAATCACCGTCCCAGCTCCTGCGCTTTGGGACCCGTGTGCAAGCCCTGCGACTGTTCGTTCGCTCGCACCGCTTGATGAATAAAGTCCACATAGCGGGATATAACTGTGTCGCGGTGCAAACTGCGAAATGGGTCGTGCAACTCAGCGTCAAGGACGACCAGCTGACAGCGCTCGCCGGCGCGCCGCGCGAACTGGACGGATGCCTCACAACTCGTCATGTAATCGGACGTCCCGTGACTCAGCAGCAGCGGTGCTCGCAAGCGGTCGGCATGTTGCAAGGCCCACTGGCCGCTATCGACTAGGCCTGCGCCCAGCCGCAAGCTCATTTGGTTGTGGAACAATTCGTCATCGCGCAGCATCTGTTGCTCTACCGGATCGCTCATCAATCGCTCCGCCACGATCTGCGAATAGAGTTTTAAGTTGGGCGCAATTCGCAGCAAGCACCGCGCAAGCCAGATGGCGGTCGGCGAAACGGGCGTCGCCTTCTCCAGCATTGGGCTGGACGAGATGACATAGCCAGGCTCGGCAGCTTCACGCAAAGCAACGTTGATGACTAGATTGCCTCCCATGCTGTGACCGAATAAGACGGTAGGCACCTCGGGGTGCTGCGTGCGATTCCACCGGAGAAAGTCACTGATGTCTGATAGCAGAGATTGGTATGAGCGGATTGTGCCTCGCGATTCCGGGCTGCGGCCGTGCCCCTGCTGATCAAAAGCCGAGGCGGAAAACCCAGCTTCGACGAACCGCGAGGCCAGCGGCGCATAGCGTCCGCCGTGCTCGCCTAAGCCATGAATGATGGCCACGTTGGCATGGGGTGCCCGGTCGGGATGCCAAGTGTGAATGAATTTTGATTGGCCGGGAGAAATATCCAGCCACTGCGCCGTTGTTTTCATGGACTGAATTGTAACCGACAGCAGGGGCTACTGCCCAGTCAGGTCTACGCGCCTCGTTTGAGCATGAACAGCTCGTACATGGGGTTGGCAATCTGCTCGGCACTAGAATCGCTGAGCGTCTCAGAGAGCACCTGGTCGAACTGACCCTGGAAAATTTCTTCTGCTCGGCCACCGTGAAAATATTTTGAGGGCTGCTGCGTAGTGCGGAAGGCTTTGATCATCTCACCAAAGAAAGTCTGTCCGACAAAGTCCTGAAAGGCATCCTTCAAATCATTCTGTGCCGGGCCGGACGTTGTCGGCAAGCTCAATTGCGCGGGAGCTTCAACCGAGGAGGCCGCCTCCGAACCATGGCGCACAGTACTTAGGAAATCCGGCAGCGGCGGATGCTGAGTATTCAAGGGGAGCGGCAGCGATCCGAGTGGTGCTGTCTGATTCGTGTGTCGCGGTGTGATATGCATCGTGCTCGGTAGGGTGTGAGGTGAGCGGTGGCGTCGTGCACTTAGCCCAGAGGGTTATACACGCAATTAGCCCAGAGGACGAAATTTCTCTGCCGGTGGCGTCAGCCACCGGAGGTCAGCGGTTTCTAATCAAAGATAACTTCTCCGTACAAGTCACCGTTGCGGTCGAGCGTGCGGATAATTGCGATGACGTCCGCGGTGGCTACATTCAACCCGTTGAGCGCATCGACCAAGTTCTTGAGCTTTGCGCGCGGCTGTCGCGGGGATTCGGTATCGACGGCAGCAAAGCCACCTTGCACGGGGCGCGCATCGATCGTTAGATTCTTATGATTGATCGCCACCGGGCTGATCAGTACATCTTCGCCAATAACGATGACCCCCTCGCGCTCATTGATGACCACGCGTTTGGGCTTTTTGACTTGTGCTAGCGGGATGTCCAGCAGCAGTGAAACAAACTGTACCTGCTGATCTTCATAGGCTGGCGGTATGCCGACTTCGATGTGCAGCTGGTCTATTGCCTTGGCGATGACCCACGTGTCCGAGGCTCCCTGGCCTGCCGACAGACCCGATTGATTGAGTTGATTGATAGCGTCCTGGATCTCCACGGCGGTCGAGAAACTAGCGATATCGCGGTCGAGTATGAGTGTGATTTTGCCCTCGCTGGAGAATCCGTTAGTAATCGAAGTCTCCATCTTGCATCCGTTGAAGATGGTGCCTTCGGTGGGCTGACTCGCATCGGCCACAGAGATTCTGCCCTGGGCCAGCGCGTAGACGTTGGTGTCGTCAGAGCGCGGACCGTAGAGGTGCGCCAGCACCAGTCGGCCACCAACGAGACTCTTGGCACTGGTCGCGCTAACGGAGCAGTTTAGTAGGTCGCCCTGCTGCGCGCCGGCAGCAGGAACCTTGGCTGTGACCAGCACCGCAGCGATATTGCGCATGTCCTTCATCTCAGCCAGGACCGGCAGTCCCTGGCCATCACGCTGGATGTTGGCTCCCAAGCTGAGCATCAAGTTAGCCAGCGCTCGCGTGGTAGGGTCAACCTTCTCATCGCCCGTGCCGCGTAGGCCCACGACCAGCCCGACTCCTTGGAGCGTGTTTTCTTCCTGGCCTTTCAAGCGACAAATATCCCGCAGTCGCAGTTGATCGTCCGCTTTCGCTTCACCGGGTGGCAGCATCGCGAGGCACAGCGCGGCGATCACCAGGCTCAGCGGCCGGATGCCGCTAGAGAGTTTCGAAAATAGTGCGCGTGTCGAAAGCATGCTCGATAGTTTCTAAAACGGTTGTACTATGCTGAAGATGGATGCGAGCCAGCCGCGGCGATAGCCATCGCGAGCTTGCCCGGTTTCGCGTTTATCAATCTTCAGATTGATGATGTCGCGGCTGAGCACGACGTTGTCAGGGCCGATAGCCGAATCTTGACATTCGCCGCTGAGCGAGACTTGCCAACGGTTATCATTTGAGGTCATTGTTTTATGGGCCTCTAGCACGATGCGGCCGTTGGGGCGAATGTCTGCGATTTCAGCCGAGATGTTAAAGACCAGCGACTCGCGCGTCTGTACGGTCGAGTTAGCGCGATAGGTCTGATCGGTTTTACCTTTCACACGCGGTTCTCCCGAGCTCATCGGGGCCGGGGTGAGAGATCCGCCATCGAAACCAATCCAGTCCTCAAGCACAGCGTCGTAGATGGCGTTCTTGCGCTGCTGGGCAATGCCTTCGGCCATCATCCGAGCTGTTTCGTCGACTCGGATCTGCACCACATCGTGCACGCGCAGCACCTTAGCCGGCAGCGGTGCTTGATAGGTTCGTGGTGGAGCCATTGTCCCTGCGTAGCCAGGGCTGCCGATGTTTCCGCGTGGCAGGTAATTCCCGCCAGACGGTGCGAGCAACTGGGGCTGATACTGGACTTGAGGTTGGTACTGGTTCTGAGCCTCCGCGGGATTGTTCTGGAAATCCGTAGCAGCGGCCGAGTCTGCATAGGCAGCCGCCGTGGCGTAATTGGCGGCGGCACGAGCCGGATTGGCTGGCTGATGAAACAGACTGCTCTGCTGAGCCGACGCCGACGGTAGACCGATACAGCCGAGCATGAGCCAGCTGGCCAGTGGCGTAAGCTTCCAGCTGGCGAACCCAGTTGATTTAACCGCGCGATATTTCATTGTCTACTTATCTTTCTAGACCGCCGCGTGCGCTAACGGCCGCGACGCGGACTTTCAGGGGAGCGATGATGGTGGCCAGCATGCGATGTCTGTTAGGAATTGTTTCGATATCGATCAACTCGCCCACAGCTCCGCTGCCCAGCGAGCGGGCCATGGTGCGTACCGACACGCCCCCAGAGACCGACTCGACTTCGACCAACTCGTTGCGACCAATTACGGTTGGCGCCCCGACCACGTCACTGGCGATGGGCAAGCCTGTACTGATGCTGCGTTTGAGCTGTTTGCCGATTAGCTTCTCCATATCGACAAAGTATTTGGCGGGATCCTCGCCCGACCGCTGCTGCAGCGGTGCCAGTTCTAGCGCCTCTGCTGTGAGCACCTCATCGCGCCGCAGCGGGCGTCTGGCGACAACTACCATGGGCGGCAATTCGACCTGGGCCTCGATGGGAACGTTCACGATGCGGTCTCGGTCTTTGATTTGCAATACGAATTCTTGCTGACCAAGCCATGGCTCTTGGCCTCCACCGATGCCGACAATATTGCGACGAATGCGGATGACGTCGGCCAGTTTGGCGGGGACCTTGGCCACGATTCGCCAATCGGTACGCTCGCCCGTTTTGAGCTCAAGGTATTCTGCGATGGCTTGAGCGACGAGCTGCTCGGCCAGCTGGACCGTGCGGGTCTGCACAAAGGCGGGTTCGATACTGGCACTGATCGGGTTGGGGCCAGGCGCCATCCGCTGCAGGTCAACTTGCGTCGCGCCGGACCAACGCAGGCCACTTGGTTGCAAGCCATGCAGTTCCAAGTGTTGCAACACGTCTCGGCTGTGCCAGGTCTGACTGTCATTTTCGCGCGGCGACGGCCCGAGTGGCAGCTGTAGGGCCTTTTCCAGTGAGGGGCTATTTCCCGCAAGCACTTCGACGAGGTCACCTAGCCGCACGACATTTTCGGTCGTCCGCGGGCTCTCGGCAAACCGCAGCACAACTTGCTCAGCTGCGGAGGCCAACGGCCAAGCGGGAGATGTGAAGTAGACAACTGCTAGTGCTAGTGCGACCGCGATCCGGCAACGAGACTGTCGCGCGCGTGTGGCAGCAGTCTTACTGCGCGCAAGGATTCGAAGAGTTGTGAGCAGTGACATCAAAATTGACATGCGACTAACATTGGTTGAGTACGGCTCGCTCTGCCCGGAGGGCTATCTGCTAAGCCCGGAGGTCGATACATCTCTGCCGGCGGCGTGAGCCACCGGATTTTAGCGCTAATTTTAGCGACGCAAGTTGGAGATCAGCTGCATGAGTTGATCGCCGGCCTGCACCGCCTGGGAGTTGAGTTCAAAACCGCGCTGGGTGGTAATGAGGTCGATCAACTCCTGCACGGGCTCGACGTTGGAAGCTTCAAGCGCACGCTGCCGAACTGTCCCTAGTCCGTTGGTCCCGGGGTCGGCAGGAATCGCCGTACTGCTAGCGTCGGTTTGTTGGTACAGGTTCTCGCCGACTTTAGCTAGTCCATCGGGATTGATAAATTGTGCCAATTGCAGCTGGCCGATTTGGGTAAACTGCAACTCGCCGGGCTGTCGCGTAAGGACTTGTCCGTTAGCGGTGATCTGCACGCCCGATGTGTTGGGAGGGATGGTGATCGGCGGCTCGAGTGGTCGACCCGTCTGAGCCGAACCAATGACCAGCGTGCCGTCAGCGTTGATGTCCAAGTTGCCCGACCGCGTATACATGGTGGTTTGCGTGAGCGGATCGAGGACTTGCAGGAAGCCGTTTCCCTCGATGGCCAGATCCAGTTCCCGTCCGGTGTCTTGGATGGCTCCCTGGCGAAAGTCTTTTTGAGTGCTCTGCACGCGCGTTCCCAAGCCGACCTGCGTACCGGTGGGCGCGGGCAGTTGGTTGGAATCCAATGTGCCGGGATAGACGTCATTGCGATACAACAGATCCTCAAAGTTGGCTCGGTCTTTTTTGAATGCGGTGGTATTGATGTTAGCCAAATTATTGGCGATCACATCCAATTTGGTTTGCATCGCGTCCATGCCAGTGGCCGCAGTGTAAAGCGTTTGTACGCTCATGAAATTTTATCCTGTCGGTTTAGCTTTGGCGTAACATGCGACCGATGAGTTGCCCCACCGAATCGTCTTGGGTCTGAATCATACGAATGTTCGCTTCGTACACGCGTGAGGCCTCGATCAATTGCATCATGGCGCCGGTGGGTTCAACACTGGATGTCTCCAGTGCGCCACTGACGATCGAGCGTTTATTGTTAGGCACCTCGCTAACTGGCGTCAGCGACTCGAACAGGTTCTCGCCGACGCGTGAAAGATCGCCTAGGGCTCGGGGTTTGACCAACATGACCTGCTGCCGCTCGCCGGCTTGTATGATGGAGCCATCGTCGCTGACTTCATAGTGCAGTGCCGGGTTGATGGTTATGGGGCCGCCGGCGGTGCTGCGAACCGCGTCACCGTTGGCAGTTACCAGGGTTCCGGAGGAATCGAACAGGAAGTTTCCGGAACGTGTGAGCAATTGCTTGCCATCGTGTGTCACGGAAAAGAAACTATCGCCATCGCTGAGAGCTAGATCGGTGCGGTTGCCGGTGTGTCGCACGGCACCTTGGCTGAATTGAGTCACCGTGGGTTTTATGCCCACACCGCCGCTTATATCATCCACCGTGCCAGAGCCGGGCACAGCTGTGCCGTCTTCGATGGCCTGCGACGGTCGGCTCTGAAGCATCGCCATATGTGGTTTGAAGCCGGGCGTATTGATGTTCGCCAAGTTGTGGCTCAAAACTTCAAGCCGATGGCTTTGCACATTGGCTCCCGCAGCGGAAAGGTACAGTCCGTAGGACATGTTACTTCGTTATCCGATTGCTGTTCGCACCCCTGCGATGATCTCCCGAGGCAGAGATTTCCCAGACTGGCGGTTCGCTGTCAAGTCAGAAAACGCTGGGCAAGGCGTCCCAATGGATTTCTCTCTAGCGGTTATTCTTCAGCGCCACGTGCAGGTAGTACAGAATCGCAGACAAAGATTTTGAGTCTTGAATCTTGCCCTCGGCCAGCAGTTGATCCAGCTCAGTGGTAGAGACCATCTGATTTTCGATCTGTTCACCTTCCTCGCGGGCTGGTGCGCCGGCAGACAGCCCCGTGGCCACGAAGGCATACATGCGTTCGTCCAAGATGCCGGGCGACATGTAGAATTCCAGCAGAGGTGTTAACTGCTGCGCGCGAAAGCCAGTCTCTTCGATCAGCTCGCGGCGAGCGGTCTCGATCGGTGGCTCGCCAATTTCCAGTGTGCCTGCTGGCAACTCCAGCAGTTCGCAGTCAACTGCTACACGATAGTTGCGAATCATACAGATCCGTCCATCGTCAAGCACGGGCACAATCACTACGGCGCCGCGGTGGCGGACCACTTCGCGCGTGAAGCAATGACCGTCGGGAAATCGCTGCGTGACACGTTCCACTTGGAAGCGGCTGGCGGTGTGCAGCGTTTCAATTTCCAGTTTGTAATTGCGGTCGGGCACAGATGTCTAGCCTGCCATTCGGCGTTGACTATCGCGCGGCACAGCTTCTTCAATCTGTGCGCGATAGCGATACTGCATTAAGTATGCGTCTTCGGTGGTGTCTTCATAGAAGTCACGCAATACCGACACGGCGCGGAAGCCAAGCTGTTTGAAGAATAGTTGTGCTCCCAAGTTGGTTTCGCGAACCTCTAAGGTGATCCGATTGCGACGATCCTGCGAGAGCTTGCTCGACAGTTTGTCGATCATCGACGTGCCGATAGTCGTTCGGCGACAAGCTGGTGCGACCGAAAAATTGAGCAGGTGCAGTCGGTTTTTATGCAGCTCGTAGATCATGAATCCAACGACCTCGTCGTCTTGCTCGGCGACCATGCCGATGCAATTGCGTTGTCGTAGACAGCGGATGAATTCTTCTTCGCTCCATGGGAATTCGAAACTAGCTTCTTCAATGGCTAGTACCGAAGGCATATCTCTGCGAATCATCCAGCGAATATGCACACATGCTTTACTGCTTTCCGCCAGGGGCATATCAAATCCTCCGCAAATCATCATTTTGCAGCTAAGAGTAGGCGTCCATTATGGGGCGGGGGTCCTTCCCGCCTCGTGGGTGAGTGGCAGATCGTAGCAAATGACTTGCCAACCGCCAATACAGAAAGTTCAAGACGCAGCGCAAAGCGAGAATTAGCTGCAGAGTTGCTGAGTTGCTGAGTTGCTGAGCTAAGCTCCGCCCCGCGCCTCGCCGCTGGTGCTAGAAAATCTTCCGCGATGAAGCTGCAGGGCGCACAGAGAGACGAAGCAGCAGAGAGACGAAGCAGCAGAGAGAAGTGGAGCGTTGCAGCTCCCAAGGCCCGGCAAGCTCCCAGGCCAACGATTGAGTTAAATGAAGTCTGCCCAGCCTAAGAGGCTGGACAGATTATAGCTACCAGTAAGTTGTTGCCAGGATGTGGCATGTACTGTCGTACTGCGATGGTCTATTCCAGGATCATGTCATCTACGGTCTTGCCACCTGGGATCATTGGTAGCACGTGCTCCTGGTACGGAACAGCCACATCGAGCACGAATGGTCCTGGGTAGTTGATCATTTCTTCGAGTGCTCCGCGCAAGTCTTTTTTCTTGCTGATCGTAGCCGCACCACAACCGTAGCCCTTAGCGATCTGTACGAAATCGGGATAGCGTTCCGTAACGATTGCGTGCCGCTCGGTGACCCCCGTACCGCTTGCTTCCTCGTGATCGATGGGACCCAAATAGGTGTGTGCACGGTTGCTCTTCTCAAAGCGATCTTCCCACTGCACGACCATTCCCAGGTGTTGGTTGTTCAGCAGTAGAACTTTAACTGGCAGTTTCTCGCAGTACAGCGTGGCCAGCTCCTGAATGTTCATCTGGAAGCTACCGTCGCCGTCGATGTCGACAACCAACGCGTCGGGATGAGCCGCTTGAACGCCCATCGCGGCAGGTAGGCCAAAGCCCATCGTGCCGAGTCCCGAGGAGCTGAGCCAGCGGCGAGGCTTGCGGAAGTTGTAGAACTGCGCCGCCCACATCTGATGCTGCCCCACGCCGACAGTGATATAGGTCTCACGCTCCTGGGTCAGATTCGACAACTCGCGGATAGCATGCTGTTGCAAAATCCCGTCAAACGATTCGTCGTACTTAAAGGCATACTGTTGCTTGAGCTCGCGGCAGTGCTTGGTCCATTCGGAGATGTCCTCAGGGGCTTCGACGATTTTGTTCAATTCCTGCAGTGCGAATTTAACATCGCTACATACTGGAATGTGAGCCACCTTGTTCTTGTTGATTTCCGACGCATCGATGTCGACGTGGATGATTTTGGCGTTTTTAGCAAACGCTTCCAATTTCCCGGTCACGCGGTCGTCAAAGCGTACACCCAGGGCGATCAATAGATCACAATCTCTGACGGCGTAGTTTGCATAAGCGGCGCCGTGCATGCCGAGCATGTCCAGCGACAGTGGACCATCGTTGGGATACAGCCCCAGGCCCATGACAGTCATGGTGGTTGGAATGCCCGTCAACTTGATCAATTTGCGCAGATCCTCAGAGGCGTCGGCTGCAATGACACCACCGCCGCAGTAGAGAATCGGACGACGCGAATGCTTGATGGCCGCCGCGATTTGACGGATCTGCTCGGGCTGCGCTGTCGGCGTCTTGACTTTATAGCCCGGGAGATCCATGGCCACGTCCCAGTCGACCGAACACTTATCCATTTGCACGTCCTTGGGCATATCGACCAGGACGGGCCCGGGGCGGCCGGTAGTCGCAACGTGGAACGCTTCTTTCATGACGCGTGCGATGTCTTCGACGCGAGTCACCAAATAGTGATGCTTAGTTATGCTGCGACAGACCTCGACCATGGGTGTCTCCTGGAACGCATCGGTACCGATGACGGCCGTAGGAACTTGGCCCGTGATGGCGATGAGCGGGATGCTATCGAGCTTTGCATCGGCGATAGCAGTCACTAGGTTTGTCGCACCGGGACCGCTGGTCGCCATGACGACCGCCGGCTTGCCGGTGCTGCGAGCGATACCTTGAGCGGCAAAACCCCCGCCTTGCTCATGACGCGGCAGAATGGTCCGCAGTGTTTGGTGGTAGCGGGTCAACGCTTGGTGCATGGGCATGCTGCAACCGCCGGGGTACGCAAATACGACATCCACACCGTGGTCCACCAGCGATTTAACCAGGATGTCAGCACCTGTCATCACTTCAGTCGCACGTTTTGTTTCTGCCGTAGCCATTTCAAATTTCTCCTAGTGTTTTTTTCTGTCCCATTGGAACATTTGCGTTATGCCTTTAAGAATAAGGAGATAGCGGCCAAAACTCAACTCTTAATTTGTTGGGTCTGGTCTCAAATGTCCTCAAGAGCATAGATTATAGGAATCGCCTGATGGTTCGCGAAGTTTTAGCAGTGGCGGCCGGAGGCGCCCTGGGATCGCTAGCGCGGTATGCTCTATTGCTGGCTTTCTCCCTGTTGGGGTCTGCATGGTTGCCTATGGCTACCTTGGCGGCGAACTTGATCGGTTGTTTAGCGATGGGTTTTGTGGCCCAGTGGTCTCTGCAAGCCGGCTGGGAGCAACATTGGGCAGCGGTCGGAATTCGTATTGGACTGCTAGGTGGCTTGACCACTTTCAGCTCTTTTGCGCTCGACTCACTGAGGATCTGGCACGCCGAGCGACTGGTGGGGGCAGCGTGGTTGGTCACTGCCCACGTCGCGTTCGGGCTGGCCGCCGCGGCCCTGGGCATCTGGCTGGCCCGCAGCTGTGCGCCTGCTTAGCTAAAATTCGCGACTATTTCGCTGCGGTTGTAGCTGGCTTACGGTTAGAGTTGCCGATCTAGCAGTTGACCCGCTAAAAAAGCTCATTGCTGATTTCGGCGAGCTATCTTGCAGCGTGGTCTGGGGCGGCTAGTTTCACCGGCAATCCGATAGCTCCAAAACAATTTGAGAGCTTTCGAATTTGAGCGCTCTCGACGACCAATAAAAAAGGCGTCCTGGCGGACGCCTTAAGTAGGGCTTGGTTTTCTCTAGCTAGGTCGTTTGCGGCACATGGCTCAAGTGATCGCCACGCTTCAGTTACGCAGTCATCGTTCGTGTAACCGCTTCTTACAGCCTGCAATTTAGGAGCTGCAGTCTAGTAAGCCTAGCACTAAGATCTGCAGCTTAGTAAGCGGCGCAGGGATCGCAGCAGGCTACGCTCGTACGAGCGGCACGCTTGGCAGCCTTAGCTTGGCGGTGCTTAGCGAAGAATCCTACGCGCTTGCCACCACTGCATGGAGCTGGCTCGCAGCACACGTCTACAACTGGTTCGCAGCACACAACAGGAGCTGGTTCGCAGCACACAACTGGAGCTGGTTCGCAGCACACTTCTG
>CAKQWG010000046.1 GCA_934278005.1 uncultured Pirellulaceae bacterium
CGGCTGAGTACGAGTACCGCCTACGGCTGAGTACGAGTACCGCCTACGGCTGAGTACGAGTACCGCCTGCGGCTGAGTACGAGTACCGCCTGCGGCTGAGTACGAGTACCGCCTACGGTTGAGGACGAGTACATCTTACTCGCCGCTCAATGCACCGCATCTAGACCCCCTGCGTTTTACGGCGCGTACATATCGAGCAGCGTTGAATCGGGTTCGAGTAACACGCTCACCGCCGGCATCGTGGCCGGCAGCAGCAGCGACTGGCCAGCGTCCAGTCGTTCTGTCTGAGTAGCTGCGCCGCTGGCGACTGCATCATCCCAAGCAATTGTGGCCGTCCCTGAAGGAACTGTCAGCAGATGGCAGCGACCGTCCCCTCCCAGCGGCAGCGACGTTGATGCCGCTGCACCTGATTGTAGTCGATCGAGTACGAATTTATCACATTCGACCAGGCGCTGGTGGACTACAACGCCGCCGGAATCTCGCAAGCTGTGGGGACTTTGTAAATCTCTGGGTCCACTTGAAAAATCGATGACTTCCAGCGACTGCTCGACATGCAATTCGCGAGGTTGTCCCTGGGCGTCTACTCGATTCCAGTCGAACAACCGAAACGTGGTATTGGAAGCCTGCTGAATCTCCGCCACCAACAATCCGGCGCCCAGCGCGTGCACGGTGCCGGCGGGGATGAAGACACAGTCACCGGACTGGGGGTAAATAGCGTGCAGGCACTGTTCCACCGCGCCCTCGGCCAGCGCAGCCCGCAGATCGCTGGCAGTGACGCCGGCTCGCAGTCCCGCGTAGAGCACTGCCTCGGGCTCAGCAGCGATAATATACCAAGCTTCCGTCTTGCCCAGATCGGGCGATTGCATGCGGCTGGCGTACGCGTCATCAGGATGTACTTGGACGCTCAGCACGCGCTGGCAATCCAGATACTTCAGCAGCAGCGGCAACGCGCGGCCAGCAGCTGCCTGATCTGGAGCATCTGCGCCGTGCAGCCACGCTGGGTGGGTTTGGGAGAGCTGGCGCAGCGTGGTTCCCGCCAGCGGGCCGTTGAGAATCTGGCTGGAATGTTCAGCGTGATCGACGATCTCCCAACTCTCTGCCCATACACCCTGCGTAGGTAGCTCCTTCCCCAAGACGGTCTGCAACTTGCGTCCGCCCCACAAGTAATCGCGAAAAAAAGGAGCCAGACGCAGCGGGTAAGGAATGAGCACAAGAATTGCCTATGATGGAAAGGAGATAAAGGACCGTTGGCCGACCTGCCTAAAATTGGATCTGAGATTAGACTATACCATTGCTCAACTTCTGAAAACTAACCTACCTGGAATGCTTTGGCATGCTCAAGAAGCAACCTGCGGATGATCTGTTTGAAAAAAGTTCGATGTCCTTTGGCGAGCACCTCGAAGAGCTCCGCAAGGCGCTTACCAAGGCGTTCATCTGGTTGGGCCTAGGGGCGATGGTCGGGCTGTTTTTAGCCGAAGACATCGTCAAATACATTCAGCGCCCGCTGAGGTTGGCCATCGCCGATTTCTATGTGGCCCAGGCTAAGAACGAGTATCGACAAGCCAACGGCACAGAGCCCTCCGATGCATTGGCGCGGTGGATCACCACCAACGAAATTATGCCCGAGCGAGTTTTCGTCGATCCGCAGTCGTTCCAAGAACTCCCCAGCAACTCTCCGCTACCGAGCAAACCCACCGATGCCGAACAGGGTGCAGCCATAGTCGACGAGTCGACAAACTCGGCTGATCAGTGGGATGAAGCCATCGACCGACCCAGCGCTTGGGCCGGAGTCGATTTAGCTAAACTGCAGCGCCTGCGGCCTTTCTTGCTATACCGCCCCATTCCCAACAAGCTCGTAGCCCTGACCATCACCGAAGGATTTATGATTTGGCTCAAAGCGGGCCTAGTCGCTGGAGTGGTCATCGGCAGCCCGGGAATCTTTTGGCATATCTGGCAATTTTTAGCCGCCGGGCTGTATCCCCATGAGCGGCGCTACGTTTTTTGGTATTTGCCGCTGAGTCTATTTCTCTTTCTGGCTGGGGTTGGGCTCGCCTTTTTTGTCATTTTCAGATTGGTCCTAGGCTTCTTGATGACCTACACCTCCGGACTGAACGTCGAATTCACGCCGCGGCTGAGTGAGTTCATGTCGTTTGCGTTGATGATGCCGCTGGGTTTCGGAATCGCCTTCCAGCTTCCGATCTTGATGCTCGGACTGCATCGCTTTGGCGTGATATCCGGCAGCACGTTCACTGCGCAGTGGCGGATAGCCGTGTTGGTGATCGCCTTCCTAGCCATGATTTTAACTCCGGCAGATATTTACAGCATGCTGGGTTTGTTCATTCCATTAGTCGGGCTGTATTTCTTGGGTATATTACTTTGTAAGTACATGCCTCAGGGCGCTGGCATTGGCAGCCCAGCCATCGACCCGCGTGGTTAGGGCCTTCGGCTTGGCTTTAGCCCTGAGTGCAGCTAGCCCTGAGCGCAGCTAGCGGTGAGCGCAGCTAGCGGTGAGCGCAGCTAGCCCTGAGCGCAGCTAGTGGTTAGTGCAGCTAGCCCAGCGGGCGGCATATCCCTGCCGGTGGCGCAAGCCACCGGACTACGCGCTTAACTTCCATTTACTACGGCAATCCACGATGGTACGGCTTAGATCCAATCGTTGGTATGCGGCCGATGGCCAGCGCAGTCGTCAGCGAGTTGCAGCAGTGAATTCCTCTGGCACTCGCCGCGTGCTCTCACTGTGCATCTTGCTGGCCTTGGTGATGCTGCTCATGCAGCGCGCTTCCGATCCGCGACATGTACGCAATGCGTTCGAATCTCTAGGCGTACCGCTCGAGCCACGTGCACAGCAAATGGACGGCGAGGTGGAACGACCCAGCGGCCCGGCCATAGAGCACCAGCCCAGCGGTGGCACAGCGGTCCGGCCCAGCGCAGACGCTCAACCCTCAAGCCATTGGCAAGCCCTGTGCGCTGATGTTATTCCGCGCATCCTGGACAGCCTGACAGCGGCTCAGCAGCGCAGTCTGGCCGAGTTCTGGTTTGGGAGATTCACCGCGCACACCGACCCAGACTCAACCACTGACCAAGACTCAACCACTGACCCAAAGTCAACAAACGCTCCTTCTGGAGATCTCCAGTCCAGCCAAGATGCTACCGCACTATCGCAACAGAGCCTGGACGATTTAGCCAAACCGTGGGTAGAGCAGGGGAGCGTGGTGATCGCTACGCTCTCCGAGCAGACGCGGCAGTCGAGTCTGAGCGGCGAGGGCAAAGAAGAGTGGTTGCAACAGTTGCAAGAGTTCTCTAGTCAATGGCACACATTGTGTACGACTAGCGCCTCGGAGCGGTTGCCCAGCACGGTCAGCTGGGAACTGCAACACGCACTCACTTCACTCCTCGACCAGCGGCTGCTCGACGAACTGCGCGACGCGGCCCCGTGGACGCAGAGCGAATCGCTGGCATTCTGGCGATTGCTGCAACGCACCACGGCCGAGCGCACAGCCAGTTCATCCAGCTCCAGTGGGGCGCCACTGGTTAACATGCTCCAGCTTGATGCCGAGGCACGAGCCCTGCGGGGTAGCGCGGTGCGGTTCCGAGGAGGCGTGCGACGCGTCGAACGAGTGGATCGGTCGTACGCTCCGCTGCACATGCAGGCGGGCTATTGGGTACTGTGGTTACGCGGCGAAGACGACGCGCCTCAACCCGTGGCCGTTTACACTACTGACTCTTTGGCTGCCGAGCTGGTAGCGCAGATTGACGACCGAGATGCCGACTATCCGCACGTTGAAGTGCAGGGCATCTTCGGAAAACGCGTGGCCTACGCGTCGCCGGCTGGCTTGCAAGTGGGCCCCGCGCTATTCGCCTCGCGTTTGGTTACGCTGCGCAGTGCAACACCCGCGCTGGCGAATGTGCCACCGCGGGTACTGGCGAATCAGTTTGGCTTGGCAGTAGCAGCAGCGTGCGTCTTAGCCGCAGTGATCGTGCTGCCGATTCTTTGGCGAAACGGTCGTCAGGGCACTGGCCGCACCGGCCGGCCATGGTGGCTGCTGTTGCTAACCACCGCAATCGCCCCGGCTTCGATAGCGGCTCAGCCGCGTTTGGCCAGCGCCCAAATCCCGGCTGCCACAGTGCAAGCGGCTCAAGCGACGCTCCCCTGGGCCGCAGCTGAAACAGAACCACTGCGAGAGTTTTTGCAAGCCGCGGAGGTGACGCCGCTGAGCCACGAGACCGCCGACAATGTGAGAGCAGCGCTGCGAGATCGCTCGCTGGACTTTCCCGACGCACTTCTGAAAGCCATCTACGCGATTCGGCGAGTCGGTTGGGTAGATCACGCTCACACGCCGCAGCCAATCGACCTGGGAGGTGGCTTAGCCCTGCGCAGCCAGACACTATCGGGATGGGTCCGCGCCGCCACACCGGTCGCGCTGAGTGAGGCGCAGCGAGCTTGGTTTCAGACCGGAGAGCAAACGCAGTTGTATCAAATAGAGCTGCAGATATCCCGTCTGACTCCGGACAGCCAGACAGCTACCGACAGCCAGACAGCTACCGACAGCCAGGCAGGCCCAGCCAGTGAACTGTTGACGATCTACTGTGAGCGCGTGCCGCAGAGGTGGCTCTCGACAGCGCAGCTTCGACAGCCGGCCCAATTTGCAGCACTGGCCCTCGTAGAGCTCGACGCACTCGGCAAACCGGCGATATGTGCTCTGGCAGCCGCTCCGCAGTGGGTCTTACCTGGCGACATACCGGCTGCGGAATTGTCCAAGCTCCTGGCACCTCCGCTGCCGCCTTACCTGCTGCAGCTCGGCCAGCTCGGCTGGGACTTGTCTTACTTAGACACGATTGCTGAGCGCAGTCAACAGCCACTGTCGCGGGCTGAGGCACCCGCCTTCTATTCTATGCTGGCACTGGCGCGAGCCGCCGCGACGGCTCCCCCTGACCGACTTGATAACGAGCAACTTGAAAACGAGCAACTTAATAAAGACCAACTTAATGAAGACACAGCGCAGGCGGACGGCAGCCAGGCTGCAGCCCAGGCCATGCAGTTGTTGGCGAATGCTCGGGAGAGTGTTGGCAAGCCACTTCGATGGCACGTGCGGATCGTCTCGGGCACTTTAGTACGCGTTGCCCAGGCCGATGATCAGCGGCAATTGGGAGGATCGGCCTACATTCAGTACGACGGCTTCGTCGACATCGGCACGCATCGCATTCGATTCCAACCCATGGAGTCGCTTTCCGATACTGGCCAGAGGGCATCTGCGGCTCCACCGCTGGAATTTTCTGGAGAATATCCAGTGACGATTGTTGCTCCTCAAGGCGCTGCGTGGGAACTGGGCGAAGCCCCTGTGGCTGGCCAAGAAAGCTGGGCTGTTGGCCAGTACGCGATGGTGCAGGGGAGATTCTACCGCCTGTGGTCGTATCAGTCGGAGTTGGTCAAGACTCGCTCGGCCCAGGCCAGGCAAATCGCTCCACTGATAGTGGCCGCTCAGCTCACTCCTACTTTGCCGCCGAAACGCAGTGCGCCCGTCAACGTGGGTTGGTTTGGCTGGGCCATGTCTGCCGCCATGATCGCGATCCTCGCTGCAATGTTGTGGTCGGCAACACGCAAGAAACGCTCTCTCCCGGCTTGACTGTGCGGCTTGGAACCTCATACTCGCATGGTTCCTGAACACACTAAACCTGGGAGAATTCAATCAATGCGTCGAGCGAAAATTACGATCGTGGGTGCCGGTAATGTTGGCGCAACTTGCGCACACTGGTGCGCGGCAGCCGAGTTGGGAGACATCGTTCTGCTGGATATCCCACAAGCCGGAGACATGCCTAAAGGGAAGGCGCTCGATTTAATGCAAGCCTCTCCGATTATGGGTTTCGATAGCCATATCGTCGGTACCAGCAGTTACGATGACACGCGCGACAGCGATGTCATCGTCGTTACGGCCGGCATCGCTCGCAAGCCCGGCATGAGCCGCGATGATCTGCTCGGCACCAACGCCAAGATCGTTGGCTCCGTTGCTGAAGAAATCAAAAACAGCTCTCCCAATTCGATCATCATCGTCGTCAGCAATCCGCTAGATGCGATGGTGCAACGCGTGCTGCAAGTCACCGGCTTTCCGCCGAACCGCGTGATTGGACAAGCGGGCGTATTGGACACGGCCCGCTATCGCACATTTTTGGCTATGGAATTGGGCGTCAGCGTCGAAGACATCTCAGCGCTGCTGATGGGTGGCCACGGTGACACGATGGTCCCCATGCCCAGTTGCACTTCGGTAGGTGGCATTCCTGTTGGACAATTGATCGACGCCAAACGCTTGGAAGAAATTGTCGATCGCACTCGCAAGGGTGGCGCAGAGATCGTGAGCCTGCTCAAGACCGGCAGTGCCTATTACGCTCCGGCGGCCGCAGTCACACAGATGGTCGAAGCCATTATCCGCGACAAGAAACGCTTAATTCCCTGCGCGGCCTATTGCGACAAGGAATACGGCGTGGGTGGATACTACGTCGGAGTGCCAGTTGTCCTAGGTACAGGCGGCGTTGAGAAGATCATCGAATTGAAGTTGACGGACAGCGAGCAGGCCGGTTTTCAAAACAGCGTTAATGCCGTTAAAGAGCTCGTGGCTGCCATGGAAAAATTGGTTTAGCGCAAACATGCTTGGCGCTTCGTGCGCCGGCCAGAATATTTAGCACACATGCTCACTAGGCATGCGTCCATCGGCCAGGGTTCCCCTGGCCATTGCTAGACGACCGAGCGTCAGTACTAAATGTCCTTATCAATTTTACCTACCGAACTGCCCTGCCAAATCTCCTCGCATACGCGTCTGGTTACTATACTCCAGTAGATATTCAGTAGATGGCTTGCACACTGTGCTAGCTGGCAAACGCAATGCTAGCACGTGAAAAGGTTATTGTCTGAAGCTAGAGATGTCCCATTTCGAGATCCTTGGACGAAGTCCGGACGCTGACGTTGACTTGTGAGCCTCAGACGAATAAAAACCATGTCAGAGAGTTGAGGCAAAGCGATTCGATTCGCGGAAGTTTTGCGTGCTCTACGCGACTCATCAAAAAAACTTCTCCTTCATTCCACCCTTTACGATTGGCGTCCCATGCGAAACCGTCTCCCAAGCTTTTCGGAGCTAACTGGTCGATTCGAAAAATTGCATGATACCAGCCCCCAGGCGGGCGAGCTTTCCGATGCCCCCGAACACGCTTATCTAGAACAACAGGTGTGTCTGTTTGGTCCCGAACGTTACGAACCACGCTACGACTATCCACTGATCGTGTGGTTGCACAGTTGCAACAGTTCTGAGCGCGAGCTCGAGCAATTGATGCCGGAGCTGAGCTTACAAAACTACGTTGGCTGCGCTCCACGCGCCACCACTGCCTGCGATCCGCAGGGGCACCGCTTCCGCTGGGGTCGCTCTGCCGCCGCCACCGCCATCGCCGAAGAGTTGGTGTTTGGATCGATTGAAACGGCCTGCTCCCAATTCTCCATCGATCGCAAAAAGATTTTCTTAGCCGGTTTTGGCAGTGGTGCCAGCACGGCTTGGCAAGTAGCTCTGCGATATCCCAAGCGCTTCGCAGGGGTCGTCTCCATTTGTGGTGAATTCCCGACGCAACATCAGGCGCTATGCAATCTTGCCCAGGCACGCGAGTTGCCTGCCCTGTGGATGGTCGGTAACGAATCACCGACCTGCGGCGTTCCTCACCTATGCGACGCGTTGCCAGTAATGCATAGCGCGAGCCTGCAAGTGGCAATTCGCCAGTACCAATGCGGCGACGAATTGTTGAGCAATATGTTGCTCGACGCGAATAGCTGGCTGATGGAACGCGTCACCAACCAAGCGGCAAACTTTGACAACTCTTGTGAAGAGAGCTTTTCCAAAAACTGAGCCAGCATAGTCGCCCAACCGCTTCGCCGGTTCGTTGCAATACTTCCGCTCGACGGAGCGATCGGGCGACGATAATTTCCCGCACGATGTTGAGCGCCGAGCCGCAGCAGATCACGCAAATTCGCTCCTTCTCCCTCGCGCCAGCCCGATTAAATCTCCTCGACGCTCAGAGCTACCTACTTGGCCCCGGACAATCCATTCGTTAGATACTGCCTAATCGTTTCGCGCTACGGCTCTTTCTGTTACAGAACTGAACAACTGCTCGCGTGGGCTTGCATCGGCAGTGCGCGATGGCAGAGTTGAGCAGCAGCGGATTCGCCGTTGGCGTTGCGCATCGCAACGCGGACCTTGATCCGACTGATGCCCATCGCAGGTCTACCGATCGCGCGATCTGCTCCGTGCGCGAGAGCCGCTCACTTGCCATTAGCCACGGAAGATCTGCGGACCTCATGCGGTGGCCAATGAGTCTAGGCAACTTCCACTGCGGGCCAAACCTTGTTGGGCTGGTATCTTTAGATAGAAGCTTAAAGCGATGTCCAAAAACAAACTGGTGCTGATCGGCGGATGCAGCCTCGTTGCACTACTGGGTTTCAGTGCGCTGTTCACATTTATGGTCGGTAGCAATGGCCTCGCTCCGGCCGAGCAGCTTAAAGTCGCCATGGGCTTGTTGGACAAGGGACGCTGGGACTTAGCTGGCCATATCGCTCTCAGCCTAGAAACGCAAGTCGATTTGGAAACCAATTCCGATTGGCATTATGTGCGAGGCGTCGCAAAACTGCAGTCAGTGGCCGACGAAGTCGACAGCCCTGAGAATCGACGCATCCTGCTAGACGCAACCCAGCACTTACTTAAATCCGAAGAACTGGGCTTCCCTGTGGGCTACCTTGGCCCTGGCCAGTTCTACTTGGGATGGTGTCAGTTCAACACGTATCACTGGGATGCGGCTATCGAGCGACTGCGGAACATTGATAAACTCTGGCCCGAGAAACGCAGCGATGCGCTGCGCATGGAAATTGAATCGCAGATGCACAAGTCGCCGCCTGACCTGGTTGCTGCAGACCAAGCACTCCAGCGTTGGCGGGCGATTCCTGGGGTATCCGCCGCAGAGCGCGCCCGAATGGACATCGCGCAGGCTAATCTGGCGTTCCTGCGGGGCGACCCGATAGAATGCGAAGAACTATTAAGCAAGATTGCCGGGACATCTCCCGAGGGACCACGTGCGCAACTGTGGCGTGCCCGGTGGCGATTAGCTCGGGCGCTGACGGACATGAAGGAACCGTCCGACGCACGCGCGAAGCTGCTCGGCGAAGCTGCCGAGATCACGCGGACGCTCAAAATGGCGGCTGACACTCCAAACGACTTGCGTCGCCAGGCCACGTATCTCTCCGGCAAAGCGCTGCGCGCCCTGGGTGCGTTCCAAGAGGCTTTGAGTACGTTCAGCGCGGCTAGGCTGAGCAGCCCGCGTTCGGCTGAAGCATTCGCCGCCGGGATCGAAGAAGCTGAAATGTTTGTCGAGCACAGCGAACTAACCGAAGCTAACGACACTCTGCACGCTTTGCTGCGCAATTTGGAGGATCCCACGCTCTTTAACGAAACGTGGATTACACTGTCCGAATTCCGTGGTCGTTTGCTGAGCATTGGTCGTGGCTACCGCGAGATGCAAGAATACGAACGTGCGCTCGAACTCGCCCAGTTGCTCGGCCTGACCTTTCCACGCTCTGATTCCGTGCGGCTCAGAGCCGAAACCTTTGAGCAGTGGGCGACTACTCTGGAGGCTCAGGCAGCCGCTAGCAAGATCGACGTCTCGCCTGAGTCTCGCGCGCAGATTCGCGAAAAACATCAGTCCGCTGCCACTCAGTACGACGCGCTGGCTCAACTCGAACTGCGCTCTGCGGAATATCCAAATATCTTGTGGAGTGCGATTACTAGTTATCAGCAGGCCGGCGACCTGGAGCGTGCAAATGTGCTGCTAGCAGATTACCTACGCTATGAGGATCGCGCCAAACGGCCACGCGGGTTGTTAGCTCTTGGCAAAAACTTCGTGAACATGGGCCAGTGGCAAAAGGCTATCGACCCACTGGAACGCTGTCGCATCGACTACCCGACTCATCCCAGCAGTTTTGAAGCTTGTTTACTGGCCGCCAAGGCTCTCTGCGAACTCGACCGACTGGACCAGGCGAGCGAACTGCTGGAGGATAATCTATCCGGCACGACTAGTTCCTTGCGACCCACCAGCGATATCTGGCGCGACTCACTGTATCAATTGGCTCTGACCCGCTTTCGCCAGGGCGACGAGCTGCTGCTTAAAATGCGCTTGGATCCCCAGACGCCTGCCGATGTACGAGAGGCCCAATTGACGTCGAGCCTCGAACGCTTCTTGGATGTCGTCGATCGATTAGGTGGATTCGCTTCGCGCTACCCACAGGACTCGCGACACTTAAATGCACTGTACTTGATTGCCAAGTCACATCACTTAGCAGCTGAAACTCCACAGCAACTGCTCGCGGCCAATCCGCAATTGGTCGAACCCGCAAAACGCAAATTGCTCCAGCAGCGGCGACAACTGCTTGAGCAAGCGTTGGCTGACTACCGCAATTTGCACCAGACCATTATTCAGGAGCAGGATTCGCTGACGCTCTCTGCCGACACCAATGTGCTGGTCCGCAATTGCTACTTTGGAGAAGCCGACACGCTCTTCGAACTCGCCCGCTGGGAGGAGGCGATCTCCGCTTACCAAAACGTGGCCAGTCGCTTCCTCAACAAACCCGAATCGTTGGAGGCGTTGCTGCAGATGTCAGAGTGCTACCGCAAGCTAGGGCAGCACGACGTGGCCAAACGCGTACTGACTCAAGCTGAGCAGATGCTCGGCCGCATTCCCGAGGAATACGACCCGGACTTCACTCGGCTCACGCGGACGACACGCAGCGGGTGGTCCGATCTGCTAGGATCGCTGAGCAAATGGGACTGAGCGGGCGGATAGTTTGTATACTTATCTCCCCAACCCGCTTCAAAGGAGCTCGTCGATTTGGCTTGGCATTACGTCTGTGAATTGTCTGACATCCCTGTAGGCGGTGGCCGCGAATTCGTCGTCGATGCGCGTGCCGTGGCAATCTTTTGCAGCTCGCAGCAGCAGCAGCTTTATGCCATCGATGCCATGTGCGCCCACCAGGGTGGCCCCATCGCCCAGGGACAACTCGATGGCGACTGCGTCACCTGTCCCTGGCATGGCTGGCAATACGACGTAACCGACGGGCGGAATCTGTTAACGGGTCAGCACATGCTCGATTGCTTCCCAGTGGAGCTGCGTGGCACCGCTGTGTGGATCGATGTCGAGCCACTTTGACAAACCAATGAAGCTTTTTGCTTGCCCGGTGGGTATGCATCCTGCATGCCCAATGGGGTATGCACCCTGCTTGCCACCCAATGCCAAAAGTCCTCGCAAGCTAGAAGCCTATACCACTCATTGCAAACTAGAAGCTTACGCCACCTGGAGCCACTGCTCGATTCGGGCTGCAGCCAATTGCAGCGAGCGGGCCGCCATTTTGAAATTGGTGTGGCCTGATACCTCGGGCTGAATCTCCACGAACAGTGCGGTCGCCCGGCGCAGTTTGCTAAGCTTTTTTTTAGCCACTTTGACGTAGGCATCACCGTCCTGTGCATCCAAAGCCGGGCCAAGGGCTAACATAAAATCGTATAAATCGCGGTGCACCGAGGCCAGCTCCTCGTCCTCGCTGGCTTCGTCGCTATGCTTAAGAAAAGTGCGGACCATCCACACATGAGCCACTTGATCGTCGATGGCCTGCATTAGTTCATCGGCCGCATCTGCCGCGTTTGAGTTGTCGCCAGTCGTACCACTATCAGTCGTGGCGTCGCCAGCCGTGTGATCGCCAGTCGTGGCGTTGCCAAGTGCATGGTCTCTAGTCGAATTGAGCGGGGTGTTCTCTGAGGGCGAGTTCATCTGAGCGGTACCTTACTCCATAGTCACTGTAACACTAAGAACCTCGATACTATCATGCCTGACTTGATTGCTCAAGGATCACGCCCTCAAGACCGCTGGCGACGAGCGCTGCCGGAATCCGGCACGCAAGTCTTGCTCGGCCGGACAGCCGAACCGTGGGCCGTCCCGTGGGACGACCGCATCTCTCGGCAACATGCAACTCTGCAGTGGAGCAACAACAAGCTCCAAGTCACTAAGCTACCTCAAGCCCGCAACGACATCTTCTTTCGTGGACAGCGCCACGGTGACTTTTCCGCCGCCGTCGGCGAGCACTTTATCATCGGTCAAACGACATTTACCGTCAGCGACCAACAAGTGCAGTTTTCGCAAGTCAATCCACCGGCGTTTGCCGAACAGACATTCTCGCCAGAACTGCTGCGTCAAAACCAGTACAAAGATGGTGGTGAACGCATTGAAGCGCTCGGCAAGCTTCCTGAAATCATCGCCAGCGCTAGCGATGATCAAGTGCTATGCATGCGCATCGTCAACCTGCTACTGCAGGGCATTCCACATGCATCGTTCGTGGCCATTTTGCAGCTAACCCAGGTCGCCGGAGGCGCCCCACCAGCGACTACTTCGAACAGCTTCTCGCCAGACAAACAACCTGCCGCCGGCGTCCCTCCCGCGCGTGCCCAATTCGCAGCCGACGAGCCGTCAGCTAAAGACCCCTCAGAAAACGACCGCACAGAGCAGCTGAACATCCTGCACTGGGACTGTCGCGGCCTGACCGATAGCACATTCACGCCCAGTGAACAATTGGTCAAGTCGGCCACGCATAGCCAACAGAGCGTGCTGCACGTTTGGAATCGCTCGCAACCTACCAACCACGCCTACACGCACAATGAAAACGTCGACTGGGCATTCAGTACGCCGGTCGATTCGGAGTCGTGCCCTGGCTGGTCGATCTATGTAGCGGGTAAACTGGCAGGACACCTGCGGGCCAATCACACGCTCGACGGCACCGAGATGGAGACGCTGCAAGACGATCTCAAATTTGCCGAGCTGACAGCCACTACGCTGGGAGCCTTGCGGCAGGTGCGCGCTTTGCAGCGGCGACAGGACAGCCTGCGCAATTTCTTCGCGCCAGTCGTGCTGGAAGCGCTCTCCAAGCACGACCCCGATGAAGTGCTGGCCCCGCGCGAGACTAACGTCTCTGTGCTTTTTTGCGACCTGCGTGGGTTTTCCCAGCAAAGCGAACAGTCCTCCGAGCGACTACTTGAACTGCTGCAGCGCGTCAGCGATGCGCTGGGCGTGATGACGCATCACATCCTTGCCAACGACGGCGTCGTTGGAGACTTTCATGGCGACGCGGCGATGGGTTTCTGGGGCTGGCCCATCGACAACAATCAAGCCATATTGCATGCCTGCCAAGCCGCACTGGCTATCCGCAGCGAATTTCAAATGTCAGCCATGCGCCCCGATCAACGACTAGCGAACTTCCGCGCAGGGCTCGGCATCGCATCGGGGCCTGCGGTCGCCGGACGGATCGGGACAACCGATCAGGTCAAAGTGACTGTGTTCGGTCCAGTCGTCAACTTGGCGGCACGCTTGGAAGCCATGACCAAACAATTGCAGGCCTCAATCTTAATCGACGAACCCACAGCGGCTTGGGTGCGGGAGCACGTGTCGCCCGACTTGCTCCGGGTCCGCCGCGTAGCCAAAGTGATTCCCTACGGGATGCAAACACCGCTAACCGTCAGCGAATTACTTCCGCCCGAAGGCCCCGACGGTGTGCTGACCAACCAGCAATTGTCCGCGTACGAGTCGGCTCTGGACCACTTTATCAGTGGAGACTGGCTGGCGGCCTTTCGGCTGCTTCATCAAGTCCCGGCTGAAGACCAAGTCAAAGATTTCCTGACAGTCACTATCGCCGGACACCGCAGGCAGGCGCCCGCGGATTGGCAAGGCATCATCGAGTTGCCGGGCAAGTAACGCGGTAGGCCATCGAGCTAACGCACTAGGCTAACAACAGATCGTGTACAACCTGCCCATGCACGTCGGTCAAGCGGTAATCGCGTCCCTGAAAGCGATAGGTCAACCGCGTATGATCAAAGCCCATCAGGTGTAAAATGGTAGCCTGCAAATCATGCACATGGACCGGATTCTCTGCGACACTAAAACTCAGCTCATCGGTCACCCCATAGTCAAAGCCGCCTTTGACACCCCCGCCGGCCATCCACATCGTAAAGCAATCGGGGAAGTGATCTCTGCCCAGTACGTTGCTCCCCGCTGTGCGGCCTTCTCGAAACGGAGTGCGCCCGAATTCGCCGCCCCACACGATGAGTGTATCCTCTAGCAATCCGCGTTGTCGCAAGTCGCGGATGAGTGCGGCCACGGGCTTATCCATCGTGGCACATTTATCGTTCAGTCCCTGCCCAATCCCCGTGCTCGGATCAGTGCCATGGTAATCCCATCCCCAGTCGAATAGCTGCACGAAACGCACTCCCGATTCGACCAGGCGGCGCGCCAACAGGCAATTGTTAGCCAGGCTGCTCTCACCCGGCGTAGCACCGTACTCTTCCAACGTATGCTGCGACTCGCGACTAATGTCCATAACCTCGGGGACACTCGTCTGCATGCGATAGGCCAGCTCATACTGGGCAATTCTAGTCTGCGTTTCGGGATGCCCCATAGCCTCGACTTGCAGTTGGTTCAGCTGGTTTAGCGTATCGAGCGTCTGACGCCGCAGAGCGCTATCCATGCCATTTGGGTTGGAGGCAAACAGAACCGGATCTCCCTTGGAACGACACTGAATCCCCTGATAGACGCTCGGCAAAAATCCACTACCAAACGACGCCTTGCCGCCATTAGGCTGCACTCCACTGGAGATCAATACGACGAAGGCGGGCAGGTTATCGTTCTCTGATCCCAACCCATACGACAGCCACGATCCCATCGATGGTCGGCCCGTGCGTGGGGAACCGGTAAAAACCAGTAGCTCTGCAGGCGCATGATTAAATTGATCTGAGTGCATCGAATGGACCAGGCACATCTCATCGGCCACATCATGCAAATGAGGTATAGCCGATGACATCCACGTGCCCGCTGAACCAACCTGCTGGAACTTCTGCGGCGTACCCAACAAGGTGGGCGTGCCCGCCGTAAAGGCGAACTCCTTGCCCTCCAAAAATGAAGCCGGACAATCCTCACCATTCCTGCGCAGCAATTCCGGTTTATAGTCAAACATGTCCAGGTTAGGTGGCGAACCGGTCATGTGCAGATAGATCACGCGTTTCGCGCGCGGCGCGAAGTGCGGCTGCAGCGAAAGCACATCGGCCGTATTGGCCGCCTGTGCTTGACTGCCCACGCCATGGCCTGCACCCACCAGGCCATGCAAGGCGATAGAGCCCAAGCCGAGCGCACCCTGTTGCAAGAAGTAGCGTCTAGTTCGCAGCTGATAGTGTTGCAGCAGTGGATTCATGGGTGACTCCTGTGATTCAGGTTGAGTCGACAGTATTACTTCGAGACCAACGCATCTGTCGCTAGCCTCTCCCAAACAGGCGAGCGTTTCAGTCAAAATTATGCGCCTATGCGCAGCGCAAGTAGGACTGCTACACAGACGCACTTAGCGCTTCATCAGCACTTCATCTAAATTTAACAGCACGTTGCACAGGCTCGTCCAAGCTGCCAGCTCGATCTCCTGCGCGGGACTGTCCAGTGCGCCCAACGGATCGCTCGACAGCTGCTTAGCCGCCGCTGGATCGCTGGCGAAATGCTGCCGCGCAGTAGTGAGTAAACCTAGCAGCGCTTGCACTTCTGCTTCCGTCGCCCTGCGCGACGTGCACAGTTCGAAGGCACGTTGTATTAACTGTACGTCCTCGGCTCCCGGCGACTCGAACAGCACGACTCGCCGCGCTAGGCCTTGAGCCGCTTCTACGAAAGCGGGGTCATTGAGCGTCACTAGCGCCTGCAAGGGAGTGTTGGTGCTATCGCGGCGCAGCACGCACACCTCGCGACTGGGCGCATCGAAAGTAGCCATCGAAGGGTACGGGCTGGAGCGCCGCCAATTGGTATACAACCCGCGGCGGTAGCGATCCTCTCCCGCGCTGTTCTGCCAATCCGTATCACCACCGAAGGCCGCTTTCAAGCCTAGATTCGGTTGCGGCGGACGCACGGGTGGTCCATACATCTTGCTCGATAGTAAACCCGCAATCGACAACGCTTGATCGCGCACCATTTCAGCGCTCAACCGCACTCGAGGCCCGCGAGCCAGCCACTCATTGTCTTGGTCCGCCAGCCAGTCTTGGTGGGTCACCCGCGACGTCTGACGATAGGTTTGACTGGTTACCAGCAATCGTAATAAGCGCTTGTTGTCCCACTGATTTTCCATCAGCTCGCAAGCCAACCAATCCAGCAGAGCCGGGTGAGTCGGCATATCTCCCTGGGCTCCAAAATCCTCACTGCTGCGAACGATACCGATGCCGAACAACGATTCCCACATACGGTTGACCCACACCCGGGCTGTAAGTGGATTGCGTTTATCGACCAGCCACCTCGCCAGCGCGAGACGGTCGACGCGCTGCGTCGCAGAACTCGATGTAGATACGAGGTTGGAAGAAGGGCCCGCGGCTAGCGCCGTCGGCTCGCTTGCAGCGTCCAAACGTAGCCGATGGAAAACTGCTGGTACGCCCGGCTGCACTTTAGCACCCAGCGATTTGTAGTTCCCGCGCAATTGTATGAAGGTCTCGCGGCGGGAACCTTCGTCCAGCTCGCGCATGATCGGCACGCTGTTAGCCGGCTGCAGCGCGGCCATCTGCGCTTGCAGACTGCGGAGCTCAGCCCGCGCGGCGTCATTGTGCGGCGCGATATGACGACTGTAGAATTGTTCCAAAGCGAGTTGCTGATTCGGGTCGCGCTGTTCTGCTGGCACGGAAATAGTCAACTTGAGCTGGTCATCCGCCAAGCCCCAGTGCTGCACGCTGGGTGAGTGGCTAACCTCAACGCGAAAGCTACCGAGCAAGTGATGATGATGAGGCGAGTTGTGCTCGACCTGCACTTCTAAAATGTCCGTCGGCGACATTTCAAACGGCGCATCGGGGACCAGAGTTAGCAAGTGCGCCTGAGCGATAGCCCCACCGACTGCCCAACCGCTGGCAACGTCGCTGTCGATCGCGCTTGCGGCAGGAAATTTATCCTGCGCATAATCCGCGTAAGCGGCCGTAAATCCAATCGACCGCCGCGGCTGAGTTTTTAACGTTAGGCTAACGTCGGGCGCCGTCGTCAGAACGTGTTCGTACAGTGGTCGTCGCTGAGCGTCCAACAATTGCACGCGGGCACCCGCCAACCGTTGCTGCAGACCGAACCCGGTGCGATTCCAAAGCACCACGCGATCGACGGATTGCGGCTCATCGAGCTCGCATTCCCACCAGGGGTTGGCCTCGGTGGCAGTGTGCGTGGTCGTGTTGCGGTCGTAGTCACCGTCGGTATTGCCATCGACGGCTCGCTGGGCAGCGCCGCCAAATGCGGTACTGCTTTGACTGGTCCGCGCATTTAATGCCACATTTTCCTGACCGTTGAAAAGTTGAACCTCGGCCAGCGAGAGGATCTTGCCCTGTCCTGGCAGTTCAATCCTGGCAAAGCGAACGCCAGAGACTTCTGTTCCAGCCGACAACACACTAGCGGAAACATTGGTAACGACAAAGTTGCCGCCCGCTGGGCTCGTTCCCGCGCCGCCGCCGGGCAGTTCTGCAGTGGGCACAGTACGCAGGCCCAGGGCCCGCACCGGTTGCCCTTGGATCGCTCCAGCCTGTAGCTTCAGCGTGTAGGTATCTGAAGTCACGTCATCTGACACGGGTCGCACTAGAAGCGTATGGCCCGCGTCGATGTGCGCCTTGCCACCAGCTAGCGAGTCAGCGGATTGCGGCTCAAGCACTGACCATTGCGGTTCGGTCAGTGTTTGCTGCCACTGAACAAAACCCTCCAGTGATTCTGCCGTCGGTCGAGCTAACTGCGCGTCCAGCTGTGCCATGCGCTGCGTTGCCTGCCGCTGCTGCAAGAGTTGCTCGCGGGTAAACAAACCTATGACCGGGCTCTCGTCGCGGCGATCGGCATCTTGGGACTGATTGAATATATCGTAGAGTTGGAAATATTCTTCGTGCGTAAAAGGGTCGTATTTGTGGGTGTGGCACTGGGCACAAGCCATGGTGACACCCATCCACACAGCCATGGTAGTGTTGACGCGATCGACGACCGCCACGCTACGGAACTCTTCGTCATTCGTCCCGCCCTCATTGTTGGTAAGCGTATTGCGATGAAAAGCGGTGGCAATCAATTGATCTTGAGTTGGACTGGGGAGCAGATCTCCGGCCAGCTGTTCGATCGTAAATTGATCGATGGGCATGTTCTGATTGAGCGCTTGAGTGACCCAGTCGCGATAGGCCCAGATCGTGCGCGGTGGATCATCAGCGTAGCCAGCTGAATCGGCGTAGCGAGCCAAGTCCAGCCACTTGCGTGCCCAGTGTTCGCCAAAGGCCGGCGCTGCGAGCAGCCGATCGACTTGTCGCTCATAAGCATCCACTGTGGTATCGAGTTCAAACCTTGCCACTTCGTCTACCGTCGGAGGCAGGCCGGTTAAATCAAGGCTCAGCCTACGCAGCAGTTCAGATCGCGTGGCCTCAGGCGAAGGCCGCATATCACGCAGCTGCTGCTGGTGCCGTACAAAGCGATCGACCGGATGCAGTTCTGCGGGCATCTCCGGCAGGGGCGGTCGCCGAGGTGCCACGAAAGACCAGTGCTCGGGCAGTTTGGCTCCCTGCTCGATCCACGCCTGTATAGCTTGAATCTCGATCGCGCTCAGAGGTTTAGCAAACTCGGCTGGCGGCATCCGCTCGTCTGCATCATCGCTGATGATGCGCCGCAACAGCTCGCTGTGCTGCGGCTGACCAGGCACTACGGGTCGCAATCCGGAATCGGCTTCGGCTAACATCGAGTTGCGATCGTCGAGCTGAAAACCGCCCTGCCGCTCCGCTTCATCCGGTCCGTGGCAAGCGAAACAGCGGTTCGACAAAATCGATCGCACTTGCTGGGCTAAATCGGCCGAGGATTCCTGGGCAACCGTCGGCAACGCGAAAGCCGGCAGGCAAACGAGAAGTAAAACTAAATACTTCAATACACAACGGACGCGTGGCGGTGAGTGCAGTGTATGCAGCATGGATACAAACGCTGGTAAGGGTGGGTAGACAGCGGAGTGTCCAACGCACCGCGTTAGTATCAAGTGGAATCCGGGAGGGCCGCCGTGCGCTGGCCGCCCTAATTATATCCGCAATGCTGCCGCAGTAGCGACAGCAATGACGCGTTTTTAAACATTAACCATATCGGCTTCGGACTCTTCGAAGCTGGCCAACAGTGCACGCTCCTCATTAGTGAGCTTGGTATAGCCCAGGCTGCGAACCACTTCCAAGATTTCGCTACAGGTCGGGAACATGCGCCCACTGGAGCGTTTGTAAGCATCGAAGGCTTGCATGAAGTCGATTTCATCGACGTTATAATCGCGCTCGCAGGTCGTCGGATCAATTTGCCGTCGGCGTTCCTTGCGTCGTCGCGGCTCTTTGAATTCTTTGGCAGGGGCCGCATCTGAAGCACCCGCTGTGGTGACTTCAGCAGTGCTTGTTGATTTAACTGTAGCGGGGGCACGGCGCTTGGTGCGGCGACGATCGACGGTTACTTCAAGGTCACTGGGCAGAGTGGTCTGAGGCATGTTTTCCCCTGTTCGAAGTGGTTTAGAAGCTGACACATTTAGCCGAATTGTTCATTTCGATGGAGAAACTTACACCACCCTCGCGCTTGTGCGCTCTGCAGGGCACCTTTCCGTGCACATAATCCTTGGCAATTAGCGAAACTGGTATGCTTACAACGACTGTAGCGATTTTATCAAACGGGTGCGATCTGCCTGCTGCGCCGGACGAACGTGCAATCACAGGCTTTCCAACTGCATGAGATGGTCGACGGTAGATTGATTGAGGAGGGAGTTGGGCCGTGCCGTCGCCTGCGCAGGCCGCGACTAATCGATATGGTGGGGCGCTGCGGTGCAATCGAACCTCATGCGATGGGCCAGTTGACCTATGCCTCTGCGGCCTGCTGCGGCTCGGCGTTAAACTACTCGCTGCGCGTTGATCAAGTAGGTGAATGCGAATGGGGAGCGCGGGAACGGCTTCGCCAACAACCAGGCGCATTACGCAGAGCGCACCCTATGAAACGGGCGGCATACCTTTATACACAAGCTGTTCCCCCGCACGAAACATCACGGAGAAAAAATCCCATGCAGTTCACTCATAGACGTCAACTGGCGGTGTCCTTGTGCCTGGCTCTGGCAGCGTTCCTAGGGCTCGCTGCCGCACCGCTTTTAGCCCAGGGGCAGGCAGTGCAGGCTCAGCAGGGGCCGCCGGGCCAGACTTCACAGATGCTGCCACAAGCCCACGCTCACAACGACTACCTTCACTCGCGGCCGCTGCTCGATGCGCTCGAGCGGGGCTTCGGCAGCGTGGAAGCCGATATCTTCTTGGTCGACGGAGCGCTGCAAGTAGCCCACACGCGAAAGGAACTTGAGCCTGAGCGCACGTTGCAGAGCCTGTATTTAGACCCGCTGAAAGCGCGCGTCGCCCAGCACCAAGGCAGCGTCTATGGGGATGGAACAACGTTTACTTTGCTGATCGACATCAAGACCGACGCGGAGTCGACCTACCGCGCACTCCATGATCTGCTGGCGCAGTACAGCTCGCTGCTGACGCGCGCCAAGGGCACACAGCTGCAGCCGGGTGCCGTGGCCGTGATCGTCAGTGGCAATCGCCCGATCGAGCTGATCCGTCAGACAACTCCTCGGTATGTGGGCATCGATGGTCGCTTGAGCGATCTGGATAGCGATCTGTCCGCATCGTTGATGC
>CAKQWG010000047.1 GCA_934278005.1 uncultured Pirellulaceae bacterium
GGCATTGTGTGGCAAAGTATGGTGCGTGGTTCACTCAGCTGCGCCAGCGGCGTGCTGCTGACGCTGATGGGTTGCTGGCTGGCAGGCTGGGCTGCAGCGCCTCGAGCCGCGGCTCAGTTTCCTAACATGATCCAGAATGATGCGCCGGACGAGGTCTTTTTGCTTGCGCCGCGGCCACTCCTGCGCCTGCTGCAGGAGGGCAAGACAGCCTTCCAGGAGGAGCGCTGGGCAGATGGCATTACGGCTTTGTCGACGCTGCTTTGGTCGCAGGACGATAGCCTGCCGGCGGACCTGCGGGGACAAGACTTTTTTATTGAGCCACCGTTGGCAGGCTTGCTCAGCAAGAGCGTCAAAAGCGAGGCGATTCGCCTGCTGAGTGAACTGCCCGCCGAGGGTCGGCGGACGCTCGAGGTGCAATTTGGCGTGACCGCGCGGCGCGAATTGTCCGAAGCAATTGCCGCTGGCGACTTTGAACGCATCGGCGGGGTGGCTCGAAAGTATTTGCATACCGAAGCTGGCTACGATGCGCAAGCCCTGTTAGCTCAGTACAAACTGACTCAAGGCCACCCTCTGGCAGCGGCCGGACTGCTGCAAAACCTGCTCGAATTCCCGGCGGCACGGCAGCGCTATGGCCCGGGTTTGGCACTGGCTACTGCGCGCGTGCTGCGCTGTGCTGGAAATGTCAAGGCGGCAGCCATGTCGCTCAAACAGGCGGCGAGCTATTTCCCAGGAGCCAGCCTGACGATCTCGGGCCAGCAAGTCCCTCTGGATGCGACGACCAACTGGCTAGAGATCCTGTCCCGTGATGCACAGCAGGAGCAGACCATCGTTAACATGGCGGCGGGAAATGCATGGGCTGTGACTGGCGGTTCGCCCGAGCGGAACGCAACCTCACAACTCAGCATGCCGCTTCCAACTGAACGCTGGGTCCGAGAAATTCACAGCAGTCTGCCCGAGAAAGAAGCCATCGAACGCCAGGCACAAGTCGAGATTCAAAAGGGACGTGTGCTGCTGCCTAAATTTGAATTGCGGATGATTGGCGACCTAGTACTCACCAAGACTACCGACGCTTCACTGCTGGCGATTGATTTTGGCACCGGCGTGATTAAGTGGCCACTCTATTTCCACAATGCCCCCGTACAGCTGAGCAATTTGCCGTATGCCGAAGCGGGTGGTAACGCTCCGCTGTCGGATGAGCTGCAAAATCGCGTGTGGGGGAGCTCTGCTTTTGGCAAGTTCAGTTGCGATGCGGAACGACTGTATTTCGTAAGCGGCTCGGCGGACCATATTCTGAGCGATGAATCGATGTTCAGGGTGGACCAAGAGACCCAGGACAGCAACTTCTTGGAAGGGGCTAGTCTGCAGGCCCAGGGTGCTATTCAGTGGCGGATCGGTGGCAGCACCGGAGTAGACGAACCGCAGCTGGCTGGAGCTTACTTCCTGGGTCCTCCACTACCTTACGAAGGGGAGCTGTACTGCGTGATCGATGTCCGCGGTGAGACCAAGCTGGTTGTGCTCGACGCGGCCACGGGCAAGTTGCGGTGGAAGCAACAATTGGTGCAGTCGTCCAATCCACTCTTGCGGACCGATACGGAACGTCGCAGCCAAGCTCTCTCGCCGACAATCGCCGATGGCGTCATCTTGTGCCCAACCGGAGTGGGAGCCATCGTCGCGGTGGATCTGATGTCTCACGGCTTGCGTTGGGGAGCGACCTACAACACACACCGCGGCAGTGCCAATCTAACTTTCCGACAGCGTGGAGCGTTTGGTCAAGGTCCTGAGTTCTCAGCGGCCGAACGTCGTTGGCAGGAACCTGCGTTGATTGCCCAGTCCGGGGTGGTGGCAGTCAGTCCGCCGGAGTCGGACGAAATGTTCTGCCGAGACATTGCCAGCGGCGCGTTGCGTCTGGCACCCCAGCGCAGAAATGCCTTTCGCTATATCGCGGGACTGCGAAATAACCGCCTGGTTGTTGTCGGTGAGCGACAAGTAGCGGCCATCGACTTAGATAGTGAACGGCCGGCTTGGCAGCGAGAATTCCCCAAAGGTCTGACGCTGGCGGGCAAAGGGCTGTGGCAGTCCGACAGTCTGCTAATCCCACTGACGGACAATCAACTGATTCACGTCAGCACCGAAGATGGCAGCGTGCTAGACACGGCACAGGTGGCTCAGCCGCTGGGCAATCTGTTTGCCTACAAAGACCAACTGCTATCGGTCAGCGCCTCTGCTGTGACCGCTTATTACACCCGCGATGCGCTGACGGCGCAAGTGGCCGAGCGCCTGGCAGCAGATGCGAAGGATACTTGGGCGTTGAATCAACAGTCTCAGCTGGCATTGGCACAAGGCAATCTGGCAGGCGCGTTGCGGGCGTTGGAGACGTCTTACGAACTCGACCCCAACAGCGCTGACACTCGCTATTTATTGGTCGATCTGCTACTGGATGGACTGGTGACAGATTTTGCCACCTTCGAGAGCTTGGCTCATAAATACGCCGACATCGTGGAGATCGGACCACAGCGATTCCGCTTCCTACAGCAGTTGGCCCTGGGCCAGATCCGCTCCGGCCAGTATCTGGATGCCTTCAAGCGCTTGCTCTCGCTGATTCCACAACCTGGCAACACTTTTACCACCACCACGAATCGGCAGCGCGATATATCGCTCGAAGATGGTCGCCAAGTTGATTCGGATGTATGGATCGCCACGGCGCTAGCGCGAGCTTACACCGCGGCGACGCCCGAAGACCAGCGAGAGATGCGGCAATTGGTAGCGGGGGAATTGCGTTCGATTGAGAATACGATGGTACCGCTGCGACGCGAAAAGCTGCGGTATCTACAGTGGCTTCCTCCAGCCTTTGACGCGCTGATCGATTTGTCCCAGTCGTTGCTCGGTGGGAACGAGCAGACGATCGCTGAACAGTTGCTGCAGGCACCGCTTTATGCGGGTGACTCGGCAGCTAAGCAGACGGCCTTGAAACTGCTGCAGCGGCCCGCCTTAGAGGACCACGCCATGGCCCCTCCAATGTTCGGCAACTCGCGCTTCTCTACTCGCCAGCCGCGTGGCCTTGACGCCGAGAGCACTGCGTCTGATACGGCCGATGTGGCCAACTCCGATGCCGATTCACCACAGAAGCATCAGGCAGAATGGAATCAAGGCTTGGCGCGAATGAATGCAAGCGATGAAAGCCGCTATCAATTCGGCTCGAGGGTCGACGTCATGTCCGAACGCTACGGTCGTCCGGAGCTATCGGTTGCGCTATCTTCATCGATGGTGGTACTGCGTACGGGCCAAGGCGACGACCGAGCCCACCTTGAATTTCCAGGGACAGCCTCCGATGGTGCCAACGGTGGCCTGACGCAAGCTACCTTGCGGGGCGGATTGCTGCTGATTGAAAAAAATTCGGAGATCGCGGCCTTTGATATTTATCGCAATTCGACAGCGCGTGCCGAAGCGATGTTATGGAGGCACTCGCTATACAACCCAGGAGCGGGACCGAGCCAGCCATTTTCGACACCAGAGATTTCAACTGTCAACACACGTTTGGGTTTCAATCTCAACCAGCGGGAGATGCCCGGCAGACAACAGGCGGTAGTTGGCCCACTGACGCCCGCCGGAGTGGTACTGCAAATTAGCGATCGCGTGCTGATGCTCGACGCTTTAACCGGTCGCGAGATATGGTCGCGCGGCGGCTACGCGAACCGTGTACAGCTTACTGCCGTAGGGTTGGAGCTCGCTATCGTCAATCCGTCAGCAGGCATGGTCCAAGTAGTGGATTGTCGCGACGGCGGCGAGGTGCGGCGTCACATGATTCGCGGTGATTGGATTCCGTGGCTGTCGTACAACGGAATGCTTGTCGACTTTTCCAAAAGCGGTGTCGTTCCCCCACCACCTACGACTATCCGCGTTTGGGATGGCTTTAGCGGTGAGGAGCAACTACGACTGGACGTGCCGCTGGGAAGCTGTGCACAGGTTTGTGAGGGGCGGTATCTGGTTGTTCTGGAACCCAACTCGTATCTGCATTACTGCGATCTGCAAGCTCCACGCAGCAGCTATAAACGCCATACCATCCAGACGGAGCTGAACGTCGAATCGATCGCCGTGCAGCGATTTGAGAATCGTTTGATCGTGCTCTCCAACAGCGGTAGAGGGCGGCCTGCGCAGGAGGACATGTTGCCGATCAGTGGCGACGTTTACGCGATCGACCGCCAGACCGGTGAATTATTATGGGACAAACCTGGTCGGCTGTTCGATATGCAGTTTCCGAAGTCGCAGCCGCGCCAGAGTCCGTTTATGTTTGTCTATCGCATGCAGTCGCAAACTGCCGGTGAACATCGTGCCAGCGTAGCGCTAATTGACCTGCGGACTGGCCAATTGGCCTATTCCAATACTTCTTTAGCGTTGCGTGCCAGTCTGGGCTTTGCTATGAATCTGCGCCCGCAGGAGCAGACCATCGATGTGGGGCTGGGCGCGCGCAGTTTGCGTTTCACATTAGCCGATGAAACGCCGCCGCCGCGGCCAGTGGTTCATTTTGGTGACACTGTGGAAAGCCCACGCGTCCAACTTCAAGACGGCTTGGACGATTCGCTCTTTGGCCGTTAATTGGTAATTCAGTTTGACTCCGCTACTCGCTCTGCTGCTTATCATCACGATCGGACTCGGACTGGGGCGACTTTCACTGGGTGGGATTTCGATCGGCACATCGTCGATCTTGTTCGTCGCCCTGCTGGCTGGCCATCTGCACATTGCGATCCCCGAGGGCCTGGGGACGCTCGGCCTAGCCATATTCGTATATTGCATCGGAATAGCTGCGGGGCCAACCTTCTTTCGCGGGCTGGCTACAAGTGCGGGTGCTATGGCCAGCCTGGGTGCCGCTATGGTCTTCACCGGCGTAGCCGTAACGTGGCTGTGCGCAAGACTATTTAGTTTGCCAGCCGATATTGCGACAGGACTAATGGCTGGAGCAATGACCAGCACGCCCGCCCTGGGAGCAGCCAGCGAAGCCGCGGCCAGTGAACTCATCGCGCAGCCCGACAACGTGGCTGTGGCCTTTGGCGTGGCTTATCCATTCGGCATCGCTATTATCGTGCTCTTCGTGCAGGTCATGTTTCGACTGACTGTCGCACCTTCGCTAGCAGCCGACGCAACTGTCGACCAGAGCGCGGCTAAAAAGAACAGTCAAAAAATCCTGCGGCACGTAGTTGAAATTGCCAATCCCGGCATCGTGGGCAAGCGGCCCAGCGAGGTGGCGGTCTCAGCCGATTTACCAGTGCAAATTTCGCGGGTCTACATCGACCAGCGATGGCGTCCCATTCCGGCGGATTACGTCTTTGCATTGGGCGACCGAGTGATGATGGTTGGCCAGTACGAAGACGGGCTCCGCGGCGCAGAAGCCCTGGGCGTGCTCTGCGAAGCCGATAATGTATTGCTCGATGCCGATCGCGAACGCAAAGAAGTCGTGGTAACGTCCGCCGATGTGTTCGGCCAGACGCTCAAAGAACTGCGTCTGCGATCGCGTTTCGGAGTCACCGTTACGCGCATCCGCAGAATCGGCCAGGAGTTCGTGCCATCGACGCAAAGCCGCATTGAGTTTGGCGACACCCTGGCAGTGGTCGGTCAACCTGCAGACCTGATCAGAATAGAGAAGATCGTGGGACATCGTCCGCGGACGCTCAACGAAACCGATCTACTTTCTCTGGCCATCGGCCTCTGCGCAGGAATTCTAGTAGGCCAGATAGCCGTCGTCTGGAACGGTGTCTCGGTGTCGCTCGGCACTGCAGGCGGTCCACTACTGGTTGGCCTGCTGCTGGGACACTTTCGACGAATTGGATTTATCCGCGGCTCCTTTCCGCCGGCTGCCCAGATTCTGATGACCGAAGGAGGCCTGGCCCTGTTCTTGGCAGATGCCGGAGTGAACGCGGGTGCCGGTGTTTGGTCGGTGCTACAGCAGCAAGGGATCACGCTCGTTGTCGCGGCAGTTGCAATTGCGTCGCTGCCGCTAGTGGTGGGCTATCTAATGGCCAGCTATGCTTTTCGATTGACGCGTTTGCAGGCCCTGGGTGCAGTATGCGGTGGGATGACATCGACGCCAGGTTTGGCTGCACTGACGAGCTCCACCGATTCGAATGAACCCGTGACCAGCTATGTGGCTGCCTACCCTATCGCGTTGGTGTTGATTACTATCGCCGCACCGCTGCTGCTAAAATTGATCGGTTAGTTCCCCGAGCGGCCACTAGAGAAACCTGAAGGCTCAAACATGCTTCAAGCAGTTGTGTTCGACATGGATGGATTGTTAATCGACTCGCAGCCGTTCTGGCAGACCGCCCAGCTTGAGGTTCTGCGCGGCTTAGACGTACCGATCACTCGACAGGATACGATCGACACCACGGGCATGCGCATCGACCAAATTGTGAACATGTGCTACGCCAAGTTCCCCTGGAGTGGCAGCAGTTGCGAGGAGGTTTGCGATCGCATCGTCAATCGCGTTATCGATTTGGTCAGCGAACACAAACCGGCCATGCCTGGCCTGCAACACGCCATACAAGTGTGCCAACAACAGCGACTACGAATGGCCCTAGCTTCGTCGTCTCCCTTGAGTTTGATTCACGCTACTGTGCAGGCGCTACAGCTGGACAACATCTTTGAGGTGGAGCTGTCTGGCGAAAAATTGCGTTATCCCAAACCGCATCCTGAAGTTTACTTAAACGCTTGTGAAGCTCTACAGACCGAGCCTCAAAACTGCCTTGCACTTGAAGATTCATTCGTGGGCCTGCTGGCTGCCAAGGCGGCGCAGATGAAAACGATCGTGATCCCCGACCCCGCTGTGGCTGACCACAAGCAATTTGTCATTGCCGACCGGCAACTCACCTCGCTCCAGCAACTGACTCCGCAACTGCTCGCGTCGCTCTAGCGTCGCGCGTAAGACGTGCCACGCTTCGCATTGGCTGCTTCGGACTGGATAATTTATGCAGCCTGCAGCCCGCGATTTTGATGATTCGACATGCATCGCTTCAAGTCGTGGCCAGCGGCCAGCGAACTAACGCTTGACAGCCCACAGCAGGTCTAGCAATGCAGCCCGCTCGTCTCCTTTGTGGTGCCGCAGAAGTTCGTTTGCCAAGAAATGGATTCGATCGTTTGGTAGCACTTCGGGGGTCAGGCAGACGATATGTGCGACATAGTCCTGCCAGCTCAAGCGCTGGCTGTTCAACAGCCGATCGACAAATGCCAGCTCGACGGCTGTGGGAGGAGTCAGTCGCACGCCATCTTTCAAGCCCGTGGCAGAGTCCGTGTCTTCCGGGCCAGCAAGTTTAGCGTTGGAGGCACTCGAGGCGCTGTCCTGGGCCGGCGCTAGGTTTGGAACGGGCTGAGCCAGAGCAGTGCCGGCGGCGGAGTTGGAGCGTTCACGCCACTGCAAAACCATCGCCAGGGACGACTCCAGTGAATGGTCGCTGGCCGCACCTGAGGTTCTAGCACCACTGGCAAAGCTCGCGCGAGCGACATGCCACTTGCGCAGTTCATCCTCAGAAGCGGCCAACCACTGTGAGCGACTGGGTTGCACGGGCTGTCGCCGAAAAGCATCGCTGCGCACGATCCAGCCAACC
This sequence comes from uncultured Pirellulaceae bacterium, assembly GCA_934278005.1. Classification (GTDB taxonomy): domain Bacteria; phylum Planctomycetota; class Planctomycetia; order Pirellulales; family Pirellulaceae; genus Aureliella. The sequence goes on from CAKQWG010000047.1 coordinate 7,593, forward strand.
AACTGCTTTAGATCGTGGCCATGGGCTCGATACTGATTCGACAAAAACTCCAGCAGCTCGCGCTGCTGTCGCTCGGCCGCCAACAGTGACGACTGCTCCGCGACAGGCGTCTCAGGCGTAGCCAACTGCTGCCGGACAGGAGTGCGAGATGCTAGCGATTGTCCGAAGACCATCCGCCACACCTGATTCACTGTGGCGTCATCCATAGCAGCGGACTGGCTCAGCCACTGGGCCAAAGCCTGACGCGGCACGCTCGCGCCGGCGATCGTCTCCCAAGCTTTGCCGTCGGGTAGACGTGGCTCGGCGGCCTGCAGGCGTCCATCGATCAAATCGTAATAGGCGGTCAGTGGTTTGCCGGCAGCCAACAACTCGGCCTGCCTATCGACCAGGACACGTTCGCCGCTCTCGAGGGCCTGCGCGTCGATGCCTTGCAGCATGGCGGCCAGCGACCAGTACATGGCTTGGCGTTCTGCTAGCTGCTCTGCAGCTTCGGTCGTGATAGCTCCCTGGGCTGCGACGCTGGACGAGCTAGCATCGTGGCATCGAACACACGACAGATCGACATCCAAAAAGTTGGTACCGATATGCGCCAAAAGACGGTGGTTTCCCTCTCCAGCCAGTGCACCGACAAAGGCACTGCCGATCGGGTTCACTTGCGCAGCGGGCGCTGGTGGCTGGCCAGCGCTGGCCAGCGCCGGCGAAGCGTCCTGGGAACGACTAGCGTCCTGCCTGCCTGCGTTGAGCTTAGCGTCTTTAGCCTTTGCACCGGGCGATTCGACAGCATCCGCCCGGGCCACAGCCAGTGGTCCACCGAGCAAGTCTAGCGCAGTTGCGTTCCAGGGGCGACCTTCATAGATAGACTCGGCAAAATGCTGCTTTAGCGTCTGCACCCGCGCATCGTCTGCGGACAGATCCGAACCGGCCAACCACACATTGACGAATCGATCCGCCCACTGGCGTGCAAATGGGAGCGAAGCGGTGGCCCGTGCAATCAATGCATCCAGGTCGCCGACCGTTCCTGAGGCTGGTTGGCCAGTGAGTGTCAATGAGACTTGTTGAGCCCGCTGCGCATCGTCAAACTTGGGACTTGGCGTAACCGAGAGTTCCTGCCAGACGCGCGCCAATCGCTGGTCGATCTGAGCCACGATCTGCTGGCTGTCCAGTGGCTGCCCGTCCGCGAGTTGCCCGCTCATGGGTTGGCTGCCGGCAGGTGAGGTAACATCGCCAGATGCCAATTTGCCAGCGCTAGTTTGCAGTGCATTTGCTGCCGACGCCGCAGGGTCCGATGGACCATCGACGGTGGCAGGTCGGTCGAGCGGAAACAGAACAATTGCTTCCTCGCCCGAAGTTTGCTTGTTAAACGCGTCCGATTGAGCGATGCGTGGGCCAGTTGCGGCCTCGCTGGAAGCGTTGGCTGCCGGCGAGCTAGCTGGCTGCGGTTGAGACGTTAGCTCTGAGCTGGTGCGAGCGGGACTGGCAGGCGAAACCAGGGGTGGCGAAACCAAACTCTGCGCTTCGGCGCGCGCCAATTCAAGTAGACGCTGGGCCATCACGCGGTCGGGATCGATCAAGTGCCAACTCAGCAGCGTTAGCAGTCCGCAAGCTCCGGTGGCCAGCATAAATGCAATCACGTGGCGGCGCAGCGGGATCTCTCGGTCCATCGACGGCGACAAGGAGAGCGACGCAGCCGACTCGCGCGGTGCAGCTTCCGAAATTGCCCTAGCGATAACTGGCTGAGCTGCAACTTTCTGAGTTGTAATGGGCTGCGCAGTAGTAGGCTGCGTAGTAGTAGGCTGCGTAGTAGTAGGCTGCGCAGTGACAGGCTGCGCTACCACGTGCAGCGGCGCTATACCCGCTGATTCCGCTGGATCTGTCGGCCCGCGAACTGGGCGTGCGATAACTCGCCGCGGGCCAGCCGCGGCCGCACAACTTGGCGACGTGCCAGCAGCATCCGCCGCGCTGCTGGGCGAGAACTGATCTGCACGCGCTCCGTGAGCTGAATGAGCGCGGCTTGCTCCACCGGTCAATTCAGCTTGCTCGCGCGACCAAGCGGCTGTGATCCGCTGCAAGAGATCTGGCGGTGGCTGGCCACTGATCAGTTCTTGCAGAAAGTAATCTAATACCTGCTCCGCAGCCTGTTCTTTTCGTGGTTCGTCGTTCATAAAAAATGCGCTTTATGTCTATACCATTTTGTTTTCAAGACACTCTCGCAACTGCGTCTTAGCTCGCTGCATGAGATTCTTCGCGCCATGGGCGCTGATCTGCAGTGCATCGGCGATCGATTGGCGACTAGCGTCGTCGCCATACCGCAAACGCATGGCGAGTTGTGCGCGCGAGGTCAGTCGCGCAAAGCAATCTTGTAGATTGTCTAGTAGTTCACTTCCTGCGTCGAACCCGGCCCAGCGAAGCCAAGCCGTTTCAAACTGCTCGGCATGTTCCGTGATGGTCATGCGTGATTCGCGTCGGCGGCGTGAGATAAATAAGTTGTGAGCCACTCGGCGCAGGTAGGCGGCCGTCGCAGCGGTACTGTACTGCTGAAGCGGCCGACGCATGATCTCTAGAAACGTATCCTGAGTCAAATCATCAGCCAAAGCCGCTTCGGCACCGAGCGCGCGAAGGTAGCGCCACACCATGTGTTGATGGTGTAGTACCAATTCCTGCAAGTCTAGTTCTGCATCGCTACGGTTAACGATGGCAGCCTCTTGGCTTTCAGCACTCACGTAATGATTTTGCCACTTATGCTATAAGTTCACGGATGAGTTTGCCGCCGTTGGCGATCTTCATCGGCCGACCATTTTTGCTTTGGTAGGTGGTCTCAAGCGAAATCCCCAGCCCTCGACAAACGGTAGCCATCAAGTCTTCGGACGAGTAGGGTTCGCTGGTAACCTGGCGGCCTTCGGAGTCGGTCTCTCCGACGGCCAAACCACCTTTGATCCCTCCGCCACCGACCACTACGCTCCAGCAGCGTGCCCAGTGATCGCGTCCAGCGTCGGCATTGATGATTGGTGTGCGTCCGAACTCTCCCATCCACAGAATAACAGTATCTTTAAGTCGGTCGCGCTGAGCGAGGTCTTCGACCAGCGCACTCATAGCTTGATCGAGCGTCGGGAGCAGTCCAGTAGACAAGGTGTTGTGGATATCGTTGTGGTTATCCCAGCCCCCTAAATCGACTTCAATAAATGGCACGCCGACTTCGACTAGGCGGCGGGCCATCAAGCATCCGCGGCCAAAGGCGCTGTCACCGTAGCGCTCCCGCACCGGCTCTGGTTCTTTGTCGATTTTGAAGGCTTCCATCTGCTGGCTGGACATCAGCTCGAAGGTTTTTTGCAGGATTTTCTGGTGATCCTCGGCCGCTGGACCGCGCCGCTGACCGATGAACCCCCGCTCGATCAACTCGAGCGTCTTCATCCGCTGCATCAGCCGCGTATCATCCAAATCCATATCCAAATTGCGAATGCGTCCGTCGCTGCCAACGGAGAACGGCGACCAAGCCATGCCCAGAAAACCGGGGCCCGTGCTGGCTCCGCCCACGGACACAAATGGAGGAATCTGCAGGTCACTGCGCCCGGCCATCAACTCATGGGCGACCACTGATCCGTAGCTGGGATGCTCGATGTTCGGATTGGGAACGAATCCGGTGTGCATATAATAGCGTCCGCGATCGTGGTCGGCCTCGCGTGTGCTCATCGAACGCACAACCGACAAGTGGTGCATCTGCTGGGCAATCTGTGGCAGGTGTTCACAAATCTGCATGTCGCCCGTGGTGCTGATCGGGCGAAACGGTCCACCGGTAACCGCGCCGGGCTTAAGGTCCCACATATCGATCGTCGACGGACCGCCCCCCATCCACAGCAGAATTGCCGATTTATGGTTAGCGCGTAGCTCCTGGGCGTGTGTTCGCAGCGTATGCCCCAGCGCCAACGAGCTGCTGACCATCGCCGACGCCCCTGCGGCGTGCTGCATGAAGTGGCGGCGGGTCATTCCACGCGGTGTTCTATTTTCCATCCAGCTCATGCTATGCGTGCTTTGTGAGAAGAGTGAATGACCTTTGGAAACTATTGTCAATGCCGCCGCAGCTACGTGCCGACGGGAATCAATTTTACTGGACGAGTATGAATTCGTTGCTGTTAAGGATAGCCCACCACAAGTCTTGCAGTGCCTCATCGGCCTTGCCCTCGCGGGCTTGCAATAACTGCCCGGCGATTTTCAGCTCTTCAGGCCGCGCGCGACGCGCCAGCCCAGCCATAAACAGCGTCTGCGCCTTGGAGGCGTAAGGTGCCGAAGTTGCCGATAAATTCCCAAGCCAACTGCCCGGAGTGACCGTCGTCGCGCGTTGGATCAAGTCGCCGTTGAACATCATCAGCGCCTGCGGGATGGACCCGTTGAACGTGGTCGCCTCATCCCCTTCATCCGTTCCGAAAGCCACGACAAACTGGTCCAGCCAGCGATCGCGTTCGGCCTGCTGTTGTTCTAGCGTGCCCGAGGCCTGCCCGCCGAGATGCACCAGCGAATGGTACAACTGCTCGGCGGTCATCTGCCGCAAATAAAAGTGACTAAACTGCGGCACCTCGCCCAGCGAAGGATCGTCGCTAGCGTTGCCCGGTTCAATCTTGCTTGACAATTGATAGGGCTTTGAGAGCGTGATCCAAGTCATCAAAGCCCGCATGTCATAGCTGGAACTGCGCAGTTCGCGACCCAGTTCGTCCAGCAGTTGCGGATGCGATATCGTGGTGTGTGGACCTAGGTCATCTAGGGGCTTAGTAAAGGCATATCCCAGAAAGTGGGCCCACATGCGATTGACCAACATCTTATCCAGGAACTCGCTGCTGAGCATCAATTTTCCGAGCTCATGGCGGCGATTGGTCTGCTCCACGTAGCCGCTGCGATCGATAGCGGTCCCATCGATAAATACAGGATAGGCTACGCGGGACATGCCATTGCGTTCTTCGAAGTAGACTTCGGCCTCGCTGGGGCGCCCCCCTTCACCAGCAAAATCCTGATCGATCAACTCGGCATGATCGATGTCGCGACTGCCGTCGGCATACCGCCGCAGAGCTCGCGTTTGCCGAAAAAAAGAATTGAATTCCCAGAATTTCTGTTGTTTCCACTGATTAAATGGATGGTTGTGGCACTGCGTACACTGGACCTGCATGCCCAGGAAGATACGCGAAGTGGACGATGTGGCCAGTGTGCCACGTTCGTCATTCACCTTATCGACTAGAAAATTAGTCGCTCCATTGAAGTTTTCTTGACCGGGCTTGGTAGCTCCCGTGGCAGTCACCAGTTCGTAAACCATTTGGTTGTAGGGCTTGTTCCGCGCAAAGCAATCGCGCAGATATTTGGCCATACCCTCGCGATCGATAAGCGACTGAGCTGCGTTGCCGCCGCTGCGGCCGATCAGCACGTTGCTCCAAACGGTGCCCCAGTGATCGGCAAATTCCTCGGTGTAGCGCGGATCGTTAAGTAGTTTCGAAACGAGATTCCGTCGCCTGTGAGCGTCGCGATCCTGCGAAAACTCGCGCATCTCTTCAAACGTCGGAATGCGGCCAATTAAATCCAAGTAAACCCGGCGGCACCATTTAGCGTCACCTTCAAGTGGCGCCGGAACCAAGCCCATCTCCTGCCACTGCCGCTCGAAAGCTGCGTTGATTAGGGCGACTTGTGGAATCTCTTGTTCAACTGGTGCAGCGGCCTTTACCAGACTAGTGACAGGTGTGATCAGGCTCCACACAGTCAGCAACGCCAGACGGGGCCACCAGCCACGCCAAACAGCGGCGAGCCGCTGGCAGCAACGGCTCTGGAACGCTACCTGCTGAGCGGGTCGAGCCAGTAGTCGCATTGCGCATCGAGTGGCGGACATGCCTGAAAATCCAGTGAAAAGTCGCAGTGAAAAGTCGCAGGGTACAGCCCCCGCACGGCTCGCAAGCCCGGTCAATTTATGGTCCGAAGCGTGCGAATCGCCTGGCCCATTGTCGCTTATCTGCCCTGCAGGGATGCGATCCAAACGCCTCAAACCCCACGTATTTTGCAAACCAGGGAAAATAAACCGTTAAAAAACTGTACTACGTCCCGCGCCAGGCGGCGGGCGGTAAATCGATAGAATCGATAGATTTGTCGACTTAGGCCAAAATCTATTATATTCACTCGCTTACTAGTAAGTGAGCGAAGGACATGATAGGAGTGTACTCACCATTCTGTTTTGCTCGAAAGAGGAAAACGCAGTGCTCCCCTGTGGGGTGGTCCGCTGTTTGCAACTGGATGGCAATTGCGTTTGCCAATTGCGGGCTGAACCGAACAAAATCAACTTGAAAACCAACTCAACAAAGGGGAAGCCGATGCGGATCATATTAGCTTTGGACGGGTCCGACGAGTCGCTCGATGCTGCGCGTCTGTTGAAACGCTTGCCGCTCCCACAGCAAACCCAAGTGACTGTGGTTACGGCTGTCGTAGACACCCCCATGGATGAAATCGATGCGGAGGTGTGGATGCAAGTCCGCGAGGCCGCGCGAGCCACAGCTCTGGAGAACTATCAAGCGGTGCTGCCGCACCTGGGGCCGTTGTCGGCCAAGACCGAGCACCGACTGCTGGAAGGTCACCCCAGTCGCGTCATTGTGGAGGCCGCTCAGGAGCGAAACGCCGACTTAATCGTGCTCGGCGCGCGGGGGCATTCATTGATCGCGCGCGTATTGCTCGGCAGCACCAGTGACTATGTCGCCAATCACGCGGCTTGCTCTGTGCTCATCGCCCGCCCACCTGCACAGAGCAGCCCACCTGCACAGAGCAGCCCACCTGCACAGAGCAGCCCACCTGCAGGGGCCCGCACTGCCTTACAAGCCGGCCCAGCCGCGCCGTTGCGAGTCCTACTGGCCTACGATGGCTCGGCTGGCGCCGTCGTAGCGGCCGAGCAACTGTTCTCCCTGGACTGGACCAGCGACACGCAGCTGCATCTCACAACCCTCCTCGAGCGGCCTCACATGCTGCCCGAGGATGAGGTCTACGATCCCCAGTCCATCGCCGAAGGCCGCCAAAGACTGGCAGCGTTGGTGGCAGAAGCCGACTGTGCGGCAACCGTCGACTACGATGTTCGCGAGACACAGCACGTGGGAGACGCTTTGGCACACCTGGCAAATGAGCAGCAGGGGGACCTGATCTTTATCGGCGAAACGGGTAGATCGGCCTTGGCCAAGTTCTTCTTGGGAAGTGCCACCCGGCACGTAATGCACCACTCGCGAGCTTCCGTGTGGATCGCTCGACGTAAAAGCTGGCGGTAGCCAATGCCCACGCACGAGCGCATAGCAATTGCCGACGAACAGCTGTTGCGTCTAATAGTCCAAGCCTCTCCCGCGGGTTTGCTGCTGGTGGACGGCGATGGCAAAATCGTGCTTGTCAGCGGGCGGGCCCTGGAATTCTTTGGCTACAGCGAAAAAGAACTCATCGGTCAACCAGTGGCTCTGCTGATCCCTGCCGCACACCATGCCGCACACACCGAGCAAATGGCGCGCTATATGTCTCACCCACAGACTCGCACTATGGGGGCGGGCCGCGACCTGTTGGCTCGGCGCAGGGATGGCAGCGACTTCCCGGTAGACATCAGTTTGCATCCGCTGACCACCGAACACGGGACGTATATCTTGGCCAACATTCTCGATGCCACGGCCCGACGCCAGGCCGAGCCGGAGGTCAAGCGCCAGCATGCGCTTGAGCGATTGGCGCTGCTAGGCCAATTGGCCGGCGGAGTCGCGCACGAGATCCGCACTCCTTTGTCTGTCATCCGCAACGATGCCTGCTATCTGCAAACCCTGGCCGATCAGCTGGATCCCGAGGGGCGCGCGTGTATTGCAGAGATCAATAGAGCGGTCAATAAAGCCGATCGCATTGTCAGTGAACTGCTGGACTTCACTCGTGAGCCGCCTACGCATGTTGAGCCGATCCTATTGAAAAGCGTGCTGGACGAGGCCTTGGCCGACTATCCAATACCTGCTGGAGTTCGCTTTTGCACGCCGGACGCCGAGCTTTTAGGGCGTGTGGCTGTCGAGGCGGACGGTGAGCAAATTGCCCGCATACTGATCAACTTGTTCCGCAACGCGGTGCAGGCCATGCAGGGCGACGGGGTCCTGTCGGTAAGCTTGTCCGTCGACGCCACGCATGCTCGGCTAAGTGTATGTGACAGTGGGCCAGGCGTCGGCCCCGCCGCGCGGCACGCGATCTTCGAGCCACTGTATACGGCCAAGGCCAATGGTATCGGACTGGGACTATCGATCTCGCAGCGTTATGCCCAGTGGAACCAAGGCTCGCTGGAGCTGATCGATTCCCCGCACGATGGCGCCTGTTTTTGCTTGACTCTGCCGCTTTCCCAGCCAGCTAAAACGCTCAAAGAAAACGTGCCGCGTCCACGCTCTGAGCATGCTCCGCCGGGCCGGCTCGTAAGGCCGAACGGCAGGCTGACCTCAGGCCGCGATCCCGTCGAGGAGAGCGACTGTGATCCATAGCCTTCCAGTTCGGCCCACCGCCGGTGACGCGCCGTGGATCGGCCGAGTTCCGTCGCTCCCCGTAAGTGAGCAGCTCGCATGACCGACCCGCGACCACTTTCGGTACTGATCGTGGACGACGACGACGCCACCCGCCACAGCGTGCGTCGCGTGCTGTTGCTCGATGGCTATCGGGTTGAGATGGTGGGCAGCGCCGCCGAACTGCGCAGCCTAAAAAGCCTCAACGACTTCTTCGCTATTTTGCTCGACCGCAAGCTGCCCGATGGCGACGGGAGCGAATTGCTCGAAGAGCTCAAAGCCTGGGCGCCTCATGCGTCGATTCTGATCATTACCGGCTATGCAGACATCGACAGCACTATTCAAGCCATTCGTACCGGCGTGCATGACTATTTGATCAAGCCGGTTGAACCCGAAACGCTCCGTAAGCGGCTCAACACATTAGCCGAATTCTATCGCGTGCGTCGCGCATTGCAGCGCAGCGAAAGACGCATGTTGTTCTTAGTCGAGAACCTGCCTGCGGGTGCAATCTATCTGGATGGCGAGCGGATGTTCGGCAACAAAACAGTGGAGCGAATGACGGGCTACGCGGCGGCCGAGATTGCGACGCTCGATCAATGGTTTGCCAATCTGTGCCGCAACCGGGCCGCAGAGTGTGCAGAGATCTATCGCCAGAATCGGGCAGCTAATTTTTCGTCCGCCTTCCGCTTCCCCATCGTCCGCAAAGACGGACAACATCGTTGGCTAGAGATCGCCGGCTATCGTTACGATCCCCACGAGATCTGGCTGGTCACCGATATCACCGAACTGCAAGAAACTCAGCAGCGACTGGTGCAGTCGGAGCGTTTGGCAGCTATTGGACAAGTGGTTACCGGTTTGGCGCACGAGAGTCGCAACGCCTTGCAGCGGGCCCGTGCCTGCCTTGACCTGCTCGAACTGGATCTACCGCAACAGACCGAGCAGCTCGATCTGATCCACCGCATCCGCCGCGCACTGAATGACCTACACCGAAATTACGAGGAGGTTCGCAGCTACGCAGCCCCAATTGCGTTGGTCTACGGAGAACACAAGTTGGTTGATTTACTGCGTCTGCCATTTGACGATCTGTCGTGTGAATTTCATGACCACGCGCATCAATTGAATATTGACGACCACACCTGTGGAACACCGCTACGCGTCGACGCACATCGAATTCGCCAACTGTTTCGCAACATCTATGAAAATGCCATCGCTGCCAGCGCCGGTCTATGCCGTATCGACATTGACATTCGATCGGTAAAGCGCGATGGGCGAGAATACCAACGCGTGGACATTCGCGATCATGGCAGCGGTATGGAGCCGGCTACTTTGTCGCGCTTATTCGAGCCATTCTTCACTACGAACACATCAGGAACAGGTTTGGGGATGGCGATTTGCAAGCGCATTGTCGATGCACATGACGGCCGAATCTATGTGGACAATGCAATCGACGGCGGCGCAGTTGTGCATATCGAGTTACCACTTCAGCCCCATAAGATTTCGCCCCTTTCGGTCTAAGAGCCATGCAAATCCCTAACGATCACAATGTCTCGGTCCTCATCGTGGAAGACGATGACGACTTCCGCGACGCCAGCGCACGCTGGATGCAGCGCAAAGGTTACCGAGTATCCACGGCGGCCGGCGGAGCGGAAGCGATTGGCTTGTGTCAGCAGCACGACTTTGACGTGGGCATCTTCGATATGAATATGCCGGGCATGTCAGGCATCGAACTGCTGCAGCACGTTCGCCATCAAGCTTTCGAAATGGAAGTCATTATCCTGACTGGCCAGGGGACCATCGAATCGGCCGTGCAGGCCATGAAGTTGGGGGCTAGCGACTATCTCACAAAACCTTGCCCGCTGGGTGATCTGGAGCACCACTGCGAACTAGCCAGACAGCGTGGGCAGTTGCGGCGCGAGAACCAGCGGCTGAAGGCTATTATTTCTCGCGCGCAGTGCGCGCCGCAACTGATAGGAAATTCTCCCTGTATCCAAAAGCTGAATCGACTGATCAGCCGCATCGCGCCCACTGACAAGCCTGTCTTGATCATGGGAGAAAGCGGCACAGGTAAAGAGATTGTGGCCAAGGCCATTCAGCAGGGTAGCCCGCTGGCCGCAGCCCCCTTCGTAACGGTCAACTGCGCGGCGCTGCCGGAGACGCTCGTAGAAAGCGAACTCTTCGGCCATCAAAAGGGTTCGTTCACCGGGGCTACGGCCGAGAAGTTAGGATTGTTCGAGGTGGCCGATGGCGGCACGCTATTCATCGACGAATTGGGAGAGATGCCGCTAGCCCTGCAGCCCAAACTGCTACGCGTGCTCGAGGATGGTTCTATGCGCCGCATCGGCTCTCACAAGGAGCGGCGAGTGACCGTGCGCATCATCGCAGCCACCAACCGCGATCTGGCCCAGGATGTCAAACACGGGCGCTTTCGTGAGGACTTATACTACCGCGTCAACGTCCTGCCCGTGTCGCTCGCACCGCTGCGCGAACGCGCCGGCGATGTAGACCTGCTGATCGATCACTTCCTGCCCTCGGGCTGGAATATAACACTCGAGGCGCGGCAAGCCATGAACCAGTACGCTTGGCCAGGGAACGTTCGCGAGTTGAGCAACATTGTGCAGCGAGCCACGATCCTAGCCGATGGCCAGCTTATCACGCTGGACGATCTGCCGCGCGAGTTTTGCAGCAGCGGTCCCGCAAATCAGCCGGGCCTCAGTCTGCCTTCGGTGCCGCCAGCCGTTACGTCGCAACACGCCGCAGAGCTGCCCAGACAGAGCGATTCGTTAGACGAAATAGCTCGAGCTCATGTGCTAGAAGTCCTAGCTAAGCACGATGGCAACAAGGCGCGTGCAGCCCGCTCGCTGGGCATCCATCGCCGCAAACTCTACCGCCTACTGGAACGCTTCGAGCTCACGGACAAGTCTTTGTCGGATCCGTAACTGCCGGTCTACCGCTGCTCCCGCTGCGCGGATAGAGGCAGCAGTCGATTGGACACACATCGTGGCTGGGCCCTAAGCTGCCAACGCTCGGGCGCGTCTCAAGTGCCTCGATGCGCTCTTGCAGCAGGTCAGCAATCATACTGATAAACAGCGGATGAACGCCTACGCTCGGCACGCGCACAAAGCCCATGCCCAACTTGGCGCACAATTGCTTGGCCTCGGTGTCTAGGTCGTACAGCACCTCGATATGGTCCGAGATGAAACCCAGTGGGGCGATCACGACGTCGCGCACGGCCGGGCCGGATGCCTCTGCAGTCGACTCCCCGGCAAGCTCTTCGATGCGATCGCAGATGTCAGGCTCCAACCAAGCCTGTTGAGGTGGACCACTGCGACTTTGATAAACGAGCTCCCAATCCTCATGCCCCACTGCCTCGGCCACTAGACGACAGGCCTCGCTTAACTGCAGAGCATAGTTGCAGTTGTCAGCCATCGACATCGGGATGCTATGCGCGCTGAACAACAACTTGGCTGCCGAGCGTCTGTCGGCCGGTACGGTTCGCAAGCCACCTTCAACCCGCTCCGCTTGAGCAGCGATAAACTTGGGATGGTTAAAGCCCATGCGAACTTTCTCAACGCTCGGTGCCCCCTGGCCAACGTCTCGCTGAGCCTTCAAGATGTCCTCGCGATACTGCCGACAGCCTGAGTAGCTGCTGAACATGCTAGTAAAAAAAGCGACCGTCCGCTGCCGCCCGTCGTCGCGCATGTGTCGCAGTGTGTCGGACAGAAGCGGTCGCCAATTGCGGTTGCCCCAATAGATCGGCAGTGCAATGCCGCGCTGATCCAGCTCCGCTCGCAAGGCAGCGATCAGTGCCCGATTTTGGTCGTTGATCGGACTGACTCCATCGAATTGACGATAGTGCTCGGCGACCTCCAGCATCCGCTCATGCGGCACGTTCTTGCCGCGCAGCACGTTTTCCAGGAACGGTAGGACATCATCCATTCCCTCCGGACCACCGAAGGAAACCAGTAGGATGGAGTCGAAAGCAGAAGCAGCTTCTGTCATAAGTTCGGCCGTAATGTCGCGAGGTATCAATGGACGGAGTTAGATTACTCAGATATATCAAAACCTGAGAGATTTAATCAAGCAAAGCTTAGACTCTGCAGATGGGTTAGCGGTAGAAGAAAAAAGGCCCACCAAGCATTGTACTTGACGGGCCGTCTTACGCACGATGTGGTCTCACACACCTGTGGAGAACATCGTTTTCACTCTAGATCCTCGCTTCCGGTGGAATAGTTGGCTCTGTCGCCCTTAATCTTTAGCCCAGCGGGCGGCACATCCCTGCCGGCCGCGTAAGCCGCCGGTTTGCAAGCATAACGACCGGAGGAGTGTCCCTGCTCGCAGCTTGGCAGAGCTAATCCCTGTACCGGCCAGTTGGAAACGGTACGTGCCAGCGCTGGAGCTGTCGATTCTGGATGTCAGCCGCATGGAAGATGC
>CAKQWG010000048.1 GCA_934278005.1 uncultured Pirellulaceae bacterium
CCATTATTGAGTGGACACTACGTAGGCTCGTAACGAGCGCAGCGCTGTTACGGCCCTGGGTGCGTCAGGCCATTATTGAGTGGACACTACGTAGGCTCGTAACGAGCGCAGCGCTGTTACGGCCCTGGGTGCGTCAGGCCATTATTCAGTGGACTTTACGTAGGCCCGTAACAAGCGCAGCGGCGTTACGGCTCCCGCAAGCTGCGCCCCGATACGCACCCAACTCCCCTGACGCCCCCACCCCGCAACCTAACGCCAGCTGAATCGTCACCTCGGTCCCCAACAGCAGTCCCCCAAGCTTCCCCCGATCGCTCCCCAGTCGAGAAAAGGAACAGTGTGTTCGGATTTTTCATTGCACTCCCGATTTCACTGCGGATGGCCATCGTAGCCGTGCTAGCGCTGGCGGCCGCCCGCTTCATCAACTGGGCGATCTGCAACTGGGCCTATTTTTATCGCCCTTACGGCCCCTGGGCAGCGTCACCGGCGGGATACCCAGCTCGCACGGCCCGCGATCGAATCCCCATCCTGGGCTGGCTCAGTTTGCGGCGCGAGTCCGCGGCGGTCGGCAAGTGGTTCTGGCTGCGGCCGCTGCTTATCGAGCTGCTTTTTCCGCTGGCGATGATGTGGTACTACCACTTCTATGTCACCGGAGGAGCCTTGCCACTAGGTCAGGCGGCCAAAGTGGCTGTGGGAGATTTGCATTGGCAATTCCTGGCGCACTCCATTCTTTTCGTGCTGATGATGATCGCCACTTTCATCGACTTTGACGAACAGTCGATACCGGATTATGTGACCATTCCCGGGACGCTGATGGGATTGGTCGGTGCCGCCCTAGCCCCGGTGTGGTTACCATTTCATCAAGCTCCACTAGACGTTGTGGAGTTGCATGCCAACATTCCTGCGGACTGGCCGACGTTTTTAAACGGTCCGTGGGGACTGGCGATTGGCTTAACGATAGTCAGCGTGTGGGGCTTTGCCCTGCTGGATCGCCGCTGGATTGGTCGCCGCGGCGTGCTCAACGGGGTGCGCTATTTCTTTGCACGCATGTTCCGCCATCGCTGGCTCTGGAGAACCGTCCTGCTAGTCACTCTGCTGCTGGCCGTCGGCGTCAGTTTGGCTTGGGGTTCGGCCCGCATGAACCCGGGCCGCTGGACCTACTTGCTCAGCAGCCTAATGGGACTGGCCTTCGCTGGTGGAGTCACGTGGGGAGTGCGCCTGGCCGCTTCGTGGGGCTTGCAGGTCGAAGCGCTCGGCTTTGGCGACGTGACTCTGATGGCTATGATCGGGACCTATGTCGGCTGGCAGCCAAGCATGTTGATTTTTTTCTTAGCGCCGCTGGTGTCGCTCGTATTTGTATTAGTGCGGTGGTTGATTACGGGCGACGCAGCCACCCCATACGGGCCTTACTTGTGCGCATCGACCGTGTTGGTATTGATCTATTGGGATCGTCTGTGGACGCACTGGGCGGCGGACATGTTCGCCCTCGGCCCGGCCTTGATCGTCGGCATCGTAGTGAGTTGCATTGTATTGATGGGAGCTATGTTGTGGATTTGGCGATTGATCAAACAGGCCTTGGGAATCGCTGGTCACTAGACGGTGGCCTGCCCGGCTGGGGTATCGCCCCGGTGACCGATATTGCCAGTGCTGAGGGGCTGCTGCGCGCCCATGGCGCCGGACGCATCGTGACTCGCAACGGCCGCCTGCAAGCCATCTATGGGCGGTGGTGGCCCTACAGCGCGAATCTGCTGCAAGTTCATTGCGATATGTCCTTTCGCCACCTGCCGGACGACCGCTGCGAGCTGTACTACCACGAGCCCAGGTCGGCCGCTGGGTTTATAACCCTATCCTACGTCAGGACTGGGCCTCGCACGTCGCTTGCAACCCTCTACGCCGCCACGCTGGTGCTCGACGAGATCGCGAGGATCAAGCACTCCAACGCGATTGTGTGCCACGTCACCAATCGCCGCATCAGCGACCGCCTACTGAACCGCTGGGGCTGGCAAGCCCACTGCCAGCACTGGCGGGGTCGCCACTTCATCAAACGCTTGTACGGCCAGTACCCAGCCATCCCAGCTCAGTGGCGACAGCGTTTGAGCCTGGCCGAAGCAGCCCCTCCCGCGGCCTCGCCTGCCTTCTCTCACTCAGCATCACAGTGTGACTCGGCATAGCAGACGCGTGCGATGGACCGCAAATTTTCAGCCAAAATCGCTTGCTTAGTTCCGGCGCTAACCTATCTTTGAACGGGCCACGCTAGCCGTGGCTCGTGCTGGGATGAGGGACGCTTAGGCGGATCGCACATCCGTTGAATTCGTCATAAATAATGGTTGGGGACATGCCGATCAAGCCGCTGTGCCGTCTGATGTTTGTTCAAGGTGGGATGTGCTTCTTTTGCAACAATCCGTTGCCCAGGTCAGAGGCCAGCGTTGAGCACTTAGTACCCATCTCGCGAAACGGAAGCAACAGCGACGACAATTGCGTAGCGTGCTGCAAGTCGATCAATCGACTGCTGGGCAGTATGTCGCTTAAAGAGAAGCTCCGCGTCGTGCTTTTACAAAAGGGCGACTTCATCTGCCCTATGCAGCTGGAGTCTCTACCGGTGGATGCGTCTGCCGCCATGCAGGCTGACCACTATAGCCTTGTGCTGGAACATCTCACGAAGAACATCAAGTCAAGGCCGCAGAAACTCCAAACGCTCAAGAACTCAATCCGGGCCAAGTGTAACGGGGCCGAGAGTTCGCTCACGGAAAACCAGCTGGAGAGTTTGATCCAACAGCTTAAAGCAAATCGCAAAATCACTATCGTGGCCAACAGAGTGTTCTACTGGATATAGCTGACCTAAACGCTATACCTGTTCGAAAAGAAGGCGCAAAGGCAACTTGCCGCTCCTGCCAGATTTCTAGACGGTGGACTTTACAGCAGGGACGTGGCATGCTGAAGGACAGTGAATTGAAAGAGTTGAGCGAAGCGGACTGGTCTCACGGCGACCTGGCCGCTGAACTCAAACCTCTCGCCCATGAATGGTGCACTTCAAAAATTCGAGTCCATCCATGGGCTTTGTCAAAGACGAGTTTTCCCGAACCGCGCTAGAGTCAGAGTCTAGTCAAGAGAACCGTTGTTGTTACCGACCTCTAATTTCCGAGCTCGCCAGTCAAATTGAAGTCAATTACATTCTCCTTGCCGGCTTCGACCTCCGCAGTCAGGC
The DNA here is from genome assembly GCA_934278005.1 of uncultured Pirellulaceae bacterium. GTDB lineage: Bacteria > Planctomycetota > Planctomycetia > Pirellulales > Pirellulaceae > Aureliella. The sequence goes on from CAKQWG010000048.1 coordinate 3,203, forward strand.
CGCTGGTCGTCGCATTAGAGTATTTGTTCGGGACAACTGGCGGCGGTAACGGATTCCGCTCTTCAGGCAGTCGATCGCCCATGTCTTCAAGGGCAACTACAGTCACTTGGTATGAGCCGGGCGTTGCGCCATCTCCCGGCTTTTCGGTCATCAGAGAATAACTGCCGTCAGGCCCAATCTCCCCATACGCGGTAGGTTTATCAGCCGAGATAAAGCTAATAGTCCCTGTGGTGACAGGTTTGTCGTTGTAAGTAACTTTGCCGGTCACAGTTGTCAAGTTAGAGCTGTTGCAGCCGACCAAACATATCGCCGTAGCTAGCACAAGCATCGATCGACGAAACACGGAACGATTCATAGGCACTCCCAAAAGGCAAAAATTAAACAGAAAATCCCCGGTGGCAATTGCCACAGGGGATGAAAATGGAACTCGGCAATTCACCAAGGGTAAACTATTGAGGTAGTGAGGCAACCCTACCATCAGATGCAGTGGCTAAATCCTGCAGCAGCAACAGAGGCATCGACTGCGACAAGAACTGCACGCTGCCGTCGCACATCGCGAACATGGCCCCACCCGTGTGATTGCTGGTGTAAGGAGTTTGATTGGTAACGAAACTGCCCGTGTAATTGATGGGATGGTTCACAATCTTATGATCGATGGACAACCAGCCGTTGGTGGCAGTCGGGATGTAGGCGTAGTATCCCCAAGTCCAGGGTTGAATCCCGCCCCAATTGCGCGATCGCAAAGCCCGACCGATGGCAGACGAGGTTTCTCCCAGCAAAATGGTGTTGCTCGAACCATCGCTGATGGTTCCGAAGGTCGTTTTGCTGCCCGGGTACATGACTCCCGACTTGCTCCAATGACGCTGTGAATTCGACCCTTGCTCCAGAGCAACAGTCGTGGCGCCAGAGTTAGCTCGATAGTGCAAAGCACCTTGCCCGGGAACTTGACCGAGATAGGAGTGACTAGCTTCGTACGTATCAGGGCTCTGGGTCCCCAATTCGGAGCTGGGGCAGGTAAATGTACTGATGGGGTTCGAGTAGATAGCTGCCTTACCGTTGTGCGGTGCACCCAAACTTCGGTACGGCTGTACATATTCCAGCGCTGTCAGAGCAGGGCCGCTGCCCTTTGGCCACGTGGTATCGACGCCAGCGATGGAAGCGTCGATTTGGTCGCGCAGGTTTCCCTGTTCGAAGAAAGGGAAAATGTGTCCCGGCCAACCGATGAGGTAACCGCCCTTCTTATCTTGTCCACCCGTAGGGAACATGCGGAACGTATCGTGATGATTATGAAACGCTAGCCCCAACTGCTTGAGGTTGTTTGAACACTGCATCCGCCTAGCAGCTTCTCGGGCTGCCTGCACCGCAGGCAACAACAACCCCACTAAAATGCCGATAATGGCAATCACCACCAGCAGCTCAACCAACGTGAATCCGCGCAGTGAACGCCCACTGCTGTTTGGATAAAAACTCATACCTGTCTCCGGAAAAGAACATGAAGATTGACAAGAAGTCACAACGCTAGGTATCCGCCGTACAGTGATACGCGCGTCATTGAGTGCATGACGTTGAACGATAAGGAACGGCAAGATGCCGAGGATAATATTAACAAACTGCGAGTCGAGTGGCAACTTAAGAACTACTTGAAAGCCGAACGGGGAGAAAACGCCCCATTTGACACCCCTCAGAATAGGAAGCCGCAATGAATTCCGCTGACGGACGACTCAACAATAACTTCCTGAGCTCGTTGGTTCATTGGGGTGGAGCTTGGGAACAACGGTTAGAAAACGACTGGTAAGAGAAAGGGGTTTTCCCGGGCTCGCAGCATCGTCCCATTCCCATTCCCATTCCCATTCCGCATCTACGTTAGGTTTGAGTTATGCAGGCCGCGTCACGTGGGGGCCAGGTTCGCGATCAAACGCCCACGCGTACGTCCGCAGCGAGCAGTGACGTAACAGCGCCGGCAGGCTAAATAATCAAACGCCGAACCGCAGGAGACTGCCGCACTTGAGGCTACCATGCGTAAGGCGCGGCACGATGGAGCACCACCCCGTCAACCCGCCGTTAGTCGCGGCCTGCGCAGGTGAAGGCACTTCACAGCACTCCACTTGTCTGCTGGAAAGGCTTTGGTCCTTCATTGCAACTAGGGATGTTGTTGTTAAGCAAGCCCTAAGGCATTCGGCGCAGAGAACTGAACGCGCAGGAGGCGTTGGGCAAGCCTTTAAGATCAAGCCCAAGCGTGAAACTGCAAGTGTGTAACTGATTGCCAACAAGAAGCTGCGTATCGGGAGTACGAGCGAGACGATGCAAACCAGCCAGAACAACCGGCTGCACCCCAAAACGGCGTTTCACCCTTGTTATCCTTAGTAGCTGAGGCGGGGGTCGAACCCGCACGAGCTTTACGCTCACAGGATTTTAAGTCCTGTGTGTCTGCCATTCCACCACTCAGCCGTAGTTTTTTTTGCTGCTGCCGCAGCGCGTCAGTCGTCCGCCTCAGGACAACCACTCGCCAACAGTCAACATAGTATCCAAGCCTGCCGAGCTAGTCCAGACGTTAAACACGGTCTCATACCTGCTCCCAGCTAGAATAATTCAATCTGGCTCGGGTGCGGTAAGACTCCACGGCACGCATCCGGAAAATTCCATTTGAATGCACGATTCCCTGACGAAGTGCTGGTCTACAAGCGCTAGCCTATCGTGAAACGCAACGGTAAAGGAATCAAAGACCAATTCGCCTGTGCCGGCGCCAGTCCCGCCTACGATCTCACCAACCAGATGAAACCAGCCGCCGTACAGATGACTGCCAACCGATTCTCGAGCCAGATGGTACACCTCTGCAGGAAAATCTAAATCTATGCCGAGCTCGACAGCCAGGTTGCGGAATCCAACTGGCAGCAAGTCCGGCGAGCAAGCGAACCAGTTTGTGCATGGCATGCATTCACAGCGCACGGGCGGGGCAGTTCGAATAGCCTGGTAGATCGCTCGCGTCGCCAGAGCGTCGTAGCAGATCGATAAGCCAAGAAGCGGCCGCTTCCTCATTGAAGTTTATCCATCAACCGCCGTCGCCGGTGCAACTATGTGCCATACGGCAACGGTCGCGATCGGAACGAGGATTAATCGACCGATGAACCATGCAACTTGATCGTTCGGTAGGTCAGAAAAGTACCCCCATACGACGGCGATCAACAGTCCAATCACAAACGCCGGAATATAATTTTTCATCTCGGCAAAAACTCCGTCATTTAAGACTGCCCATCGCACAGGCCGCATGTCTCGTCAGCCAACTTGGCTGCCGGGCGGCTCAGAAACCGCTGTCGAATTAGTCTAGCACGGAGCCCGCCGGCAGTGCAAGCTACGCACCCTTTCAGAGTTCCATCCGGGCCAACTTCACACCTGCAGAAAACTTAGGTCAGCAGTCCATTGGGGTCGATGACAAATTTTTTCGACGAACCGGCACTGAACTGTGCGTATGCCTCGGGGGCTTGGTCAATCGTGATGACTTCGATATTCATCACCGCAGACAGATCGATGCGATTCCACAGGATGGCTTGCATCAATTCGCGGCTGTAATTGCGAACGGGAGCCAGGCCAGTGGTCAAGGTCAACGACTTGTTCCACGCCGCGCCAAAGGTAAAGTCCAGCATGCCGCTCTGAGCGCGCGGATGCGGACTGCCGGGGTCTCTGCCTACATAGATTCCGAGTACGCCGATGCTGCCACCTGCGCGAACGACCTGAATCATTGAATTGAGTGCGGCCTCGGGATGCTCTTGGTCGCTGTGTTCGCCCAGTCCATGAGCTTCATAGCCCACGGCATCCACGCCGCAGTCGACTTCAGGCACACCCAGGATCGCGTCGATTTGATCGACCAGTGGAGTGCCGCTGGCAAGGTCTGCGACTTCGTAGCCCGCCGCTTTCATGACCTGCAGTCGCTCGCTATTCTGATCGCCGATGATGACGCAAGCAGCTCCCAGCAAGCGAGCGGCAGCGGCCGCACATCGCCCGACCGGTCCAGCTCCGGCCACGTAGACCGTGGATCCGGGTTTGACTTTGGCACTCACGCAGCCGTGGTATCCCGTGGGCAGCACATCGGACAGCAACGCCAAGTCCAACATCCGCTGCATGGCTTGCTCGCGATCGGGAAACTTGAGCAGAGCGAAGTCGGCGTAAGGCACCAAGCAGTACTGCGCCTGACCACCCTGCCATCCGCCAAGGTTGAATCCGTAAGCACCCAGCGGCCCCTTGTCGTTGACCCGCTGGCAAATCTCCGGATGCTGCGTGGTGCAATTGCGGCAGCGGCCGCAGCAGACATTGAATGGGACGGACACAACGTCACCAACGGCCAACAGCTCAACGTCTCGGCCAACTTCGACGATCTCGCCAGTGATCTCGTGGCCCAGCACCATCCCGCGGGGCACCTTGAATCTACCATGGTAAATGTGCTGGTCGCTGCCGCAGATATTTGTGGCGATAACCTTCACAATAACGGCGTGCTCCAGTGTCTTGCCGCGAAACTCGCGCCTGGGTACTGGCAGATCTACGACTGCTAAATTCCTCGTACCGGCGTAGGTGACGCTAAGATTCGTAGACACGTATGAATACTTTCAATTGTTGATGAACTGTGTGGTGCTACTGGCTACTGGCTACTGGACTGATATGGCAAGTTCTGAAATCGAAGAACACTCGCTAACCTCCTCGCCAAAAAATCGGTGGAACATTCCATATCGACCATGGCCGCGATGCCAGTGAACCCCCTGCCGGAGATTTGAGCTAAATGGTCGAAAGACAATTTCCCGTTAGCGAATCCAAGCCAACACAGCTGGCAAACACCACGCTACAAAATGCCCTGCCATAAACTTGAGCCAATTCGGACTAGCGTCGCCCCAGCGGCGATTGCTTCTCGAAAATCGCCGCTCATGCCCATCGAAAGCTCCCTAAGCGTTAGCCCTGGAAACTCTTGCTGCAATTCATCTCGCAGTTCGCTAACGCGCTGGAATTCGCGCCGTGCACGGTCGGCTGTCGCATCCAGGCTGGACATCGCCATCAGACCGCAAAATTCGATTCCCGGCAGCTCGTCAGCCAACTCTAGCACGCGGCGAGTATCGTCGATCGACATACCGGTCTTGCTGCTATCCGACGTTACATTGACCTCCAGCAACAACCGGCAGCGGAGCTGCTGTGCAACGGCTTCCCGGCTGATTGCCTGAGCCAATCGCAAGCTATCGAGCGAATGCAGCAAGCTGATTATCGGCAGCGTGCGTTTTAACTTATTGCGTTGCAAGTGGCCGATCAGATGCCACTGCAGAGCATGTGCTGCCTGCGGCAATGAAGCGCTATGCGCAGAATCGCTGGGGGCCGCGTCCGATGGACTCCTCACGTCGCTTGAGCTATGGTGAACATCAACGGGCTGAGCCCGTGATTGTTGATCGCAGTAATCGGCTTTCTCCCACAGCCCCTGCGGTCGGTTTTCAGCTAAAACATGGCAGCCAGCCTGAGCGAGCTGCCAAGCAAACTCGGGAGCCACGTATTTAGTAACACCCACCACCTGCACTTGGTCGGTGACGCGCCCGGCCGCATGGCAAGCCTGGGCGACTTCTGCCGAAACACGAAGCCAATTCTCGCGGAGGATTGACGCGGTTTTTTGGGACGCAGGCTGCATGGCTAGACGCCCGCCTCCACTTCTAAGAGCGGCTCAAGATTACCGTCATCGGCATCGAATCGCCCGGCGAAGAACTCCGACAAAGTGTGCATCCCGATTGCCGTTCTACGCAGCGGCTTCTCTAGCGAGCGATACAGCACCCATTGTTTTTTACCGATCTGGACCCGAAAAGCTACTGCTTCATCGGCGCCGACAATCCGCAGATCCTGCCCAACGGTCAGGTGCCGCCACGTGACAGGTTTCCTGGCGTGCGAACCGCGCAGGCTGATCAAGGTGGCGGCGTAGAGGCGTTGACCTTGGGCCTGTTGTTCAGAGATCAACGCCTCCTGTTCGGCCTGCAGCCGGCCGGCGGTTGCTTGCCTTCGCCATTCGGGCAGATGCAGAGGGAGTGTCAAGTACCGTGCACCATCGCCGGTCGCGATGAATCCTTCGGTTGTCTTTTCAGCTGGCTCAAATAGTGCATCGCCAGCTAGTGGCATGTGGGAGCTGATCGTCCAGGTCCCCGACTGGTCGCACAGCATTGCATCGGCCAGCAGCAACATACGATCTTGTCGGAATAGGAGAGCTTGGCGTTGCACACGCGCGTGTTGACCGAATTTGGCTTCTAGCTCTAAGTAGTCGACATCATCATCGCTGAACCAACACACCTCGCTCCATTCATCCAACTGAAGTTGCGGTTGTCCGTCCAGGTCGACTTGAGCGGTCCACTGGCCGGCGAGCACCGGCGCGCCGTTTTTGCCGAGGGCCTCGATGCAAATCTCGCTGTCTGAGAAATCAAGTGCGAAGCGGATACCCTTGCTGCGCCAATCGCTCTGCATGACCACGCAGGCAGCATCGCTGCAGTAATCGGTCAGCGGCGGAGTCTTTGAGGCGGCCTTATCCCGGCTAGGCTTGCCCTTCTTACTAGCGTCCGGCAGTAGGCCCGACAGGCGCATGGCGTTGCGCAGCGTTTTGGGGCTGCGAGTTTGATTTACGAGGGCTTGCCACATCGCTTGTGGACGCGGAGCGTTGTATCCAGCCGCCAGAAGCTGCGTCCCGTCGGGACGTGCCCAGCGACATGCGTGCTTGAGCAATTCACTCAGTGCCTGCTGCTGCGGTGGATACCATTTGCGCAGTCCCAGCGAATCGGCCAATACGCGGCAGCGGATGACGCTCGCAAGCGCGGCTCGCAGGTATGTAGCACCGTGAGCCAACCACGGCGCGGGAGTCTCCAGACTGCGCTCCAGGTACTCTGCCGAGTGGTCCATAGCTTCGCTGGCCGTGTTGAGCACGCTGCGCTGAGATCCGGACGTAGCGACCCCGATCAACAAGGGCAATTCGCACTGCAACACCAGATGGCAGATAACGGACTCTTCCAGATCGGGAGCGTAGGTAATGATGCGTTCTACCAATGACTGGACCCATTCGGGCAGCCACTCGTTGCCAATCCGGCGGGCGTGCTCGGGCAGATGCCAAGCTAGCGCCGAGATCCCCAGCGCGGATTTGGGAAACGCATCGGCGGTTTGCAGCCAACCGAACGCTATGGACTCTAGCGGCTGGTCCATCAACCCGACAACCTCCGACAGTTGGGCAGTTCGCTCTTGCTCGGAATGGGCGGCATTCTCACAGACGATGGCAGCGAGTTTCTTAGCCGATAAACCTGCACGCACCAACACCTCAGCCTGCTCCTGAATCAGCGTCGACCACAGGAAGGTGTTTTCAAGGCTGACAGACCGCGGCCAGTTCAACTGCGACAACTGGTGATCGTAGGCGGCCGTCCACACATCGAGCGGTTGTGCCATGGCAGCGGTGACTTGTTTGCTCATTGTTTTCATTCTTGCCGGAAGTCTTTTACGGCTCGCTTTACCACTCAGCGGCCTACTAGAAGAGTCCGAGACAGCCGAGTCTGAACGGGTGGTTGCGGCTACATGACGAGGGTTTATCCAATCCATAGTGGGCACTCGTTTCTATTTTTTATTGGCTCGCCCCAAGTCAGGGCGACGATTGGCGACGATTGACGATTATGGATGAGGCAATTTTCCAGATCGGATAATTGGTATACTATGCCCTTGGCAGCATGGACCTGCAGTTGTCTTGTGAAAATTAATTTGTACCTCATTGTGCTTGCCCATTGCGGCTTGTCAAAGACACTCTGCCCACTTTGCGTTGCTAACCATTAAATAAGTTTGTCGCCAAAGAATTCTGTCGCAAGAAGCTGATCCATGAAGCCGTCGATCCAATACATCGCATTTATGTTGCTATTGACCACCAGCCTGGGTAGTTCTCCTGCCTTGCAAGCTCAGTGGCAAGGGCGCGAAAAGATACTGGAAGAACGAAACAAGTTGTTTGGCGACCCGCCAGCAATGGTACGACTCGATCCGCACGACTATGTATGGGTCGACCGCGCCAAGAAGCGAATTGTAGTCGATGGCTATATTGCTATGCGCGAGGGTGCGCTAGAGATGTTGGCTTGTCCCGTTGGCACTAAAGAGCACGAATCGATCATAGCTACCTTTTGCAAGGCTCAGACAGTCCACGCGGGCCTATTGGCGGTGGGAGCCGAAACGGGCAAGCCCGTGCAGTGGCAACCGACCTATGAGCCCCCCAGCGGCAGCGAAATCCAGATCAACGTCTTATGGCACACAGCCGACGGTGCCCAAACGCATACGGATGTGCGCAAGTGGTTGCGTGTGATGGGCACGAAAGACGAAATCCTGGAACCCAATTTTGTGTTCGCGGGCAGCTCTTTTTGGGAGGACCCAGACACCGGCCAGAGTCATTACCAAGCCGAGAGTGGCGACTTGATTTGCGTTTCGAACTTCAGTACCGCGACGCTGGACGTACCGCTCAAAAGCACGCATGCCAACACGGGTTTGATGTTCGTTGCGTTCACAGAGCGCATCCCGGCCAAGCACACTCCGGTGCGTTTGGTGCTGCAAGTTGTCGCGCAGCCAAAAGGTAACAAAACGCCAAGCGCCGAGCCTGACCGACCGGCGGCAGAGCGCAGTCCGCCCAGCCAGCCGGCTACAGCCCAGCCTGAGCCCGCTGCAGACGCGGCTAAGTGATAGCCAAGTAACTGCTCGGACGGAGACTCAGCCGCAGCAGTGCTGGCCATCGCGCTAGGGCTCGTGCCACGTCGCGCGGTCGGAGGTGTGCCGCCTGAGCTCACCCACCGGCATGTGGTGCTTGCCAAACCTAATCGACTCAACGTTCTGCACCTGGATGGGCAGCCGTGGTGGAAGATGCACGATGCGCCCGTCATGATTAAATGCACTGGTGCCGTTGGTAGAATCCAGGTCTTCTAGCGTGAGGCTGTCAGTTTTACCAACCAGTCGTGCATGGAACGAAGACACGGTATGGTCGTTGATGCGAATTTCGCACTGGTCGCTACGTCCAATGAAAACCACGCGTTGTTGACGCTCCGCCTCTGGAAAGAACTGGCTTGGCACCATCAGTCGTTTATCGCGCCCGAGAATGATCAAATCGCGCGGCGTGATATGTGCAGGCTTTGTCAAGCGGACAAAATTCACATAGGTCCCATTGGTCGACTTGAGATCGCGCAGAATCACTTTATCGCCGCGACGCATCACCGAGCAGTGCACGCCCGAGATCGTCGGCAGGTCTATCACGACATCGCAGTGCATGTCTGATCCGACAATTAGAGTCTCTTCGTCGAGCTGCTCTGCGATTGTGCTGCGGCGACCACCGCGATCTGCGCTTCGCGATTGATTGTTCTGTAGTTCAGTTCGCAGTTGTGTGTCGTACACCGCACGCCTCTCGGGCCGCAACAAGCAGATTTTGGCGGCCTCGATCTCATTTAGCAAATCTTGACCGCGTTGTTCATGTTGATTGATCCCCAACCGTTTGACGTGTGCACGCTGCCGGTCAGCCGCATTGCGAATAACTTCGGCATTCTGTTCGAACAGGCGCACGCCCAGCAGCCGATAGTGCGACGGAGGCTGTTCCTCAGGTGGAATGCCTAACCACAAGTGGTACGCATCGTAGTCGTCCATAGCTTCAGTTCCGGATTCAAACATCTAGCACCGTCTGTAGTTCTCGCGCTTCGGTCAAAAAGTCGCTCGCTTGTGCGGCCACCAACCCGGCGGCCACAGATTCGCGCCCCAATACGATCCAGGCGTGATCGAGCAATCGCATGGAGTGTTCCCAGGCCATTTTCAATTGAGCCAATTGCCCGTCGATTTCCACGCGTTCCTGCAATCGTTGCGTGCGTTGATGTTGCTTTTCCAATCGCTGAATCAACTGTCTTAGCGTATCGATCTCCTGCTGCGTGCGCTCGATCAAGCGGTGCGTTTGAACGGCGCCCGCCGGCGGCTCCATCTGCCCGCAATGCCGGCCGATAAAGCTATACAGCTCGTCTAAGCGACTAATGACTGCGTCTTTATCGGTATGATCCGCCAAGCGAATTGGGCTGGGCCGCTGCACTACGGGCGTTGCTGCGTCGTCGCTGTGCGGATCAGCCGTTGGACTCAGTCTGGCGGTCCAGACGTCCAATGATTCGAGCGTCGAATAACCATCGCGACGGATCTCAACATAGGCGGCTGTATTGTCACGCGCAAGTTTAGCGGTTACCGAAATAGTCCCGTTGGCCGCGTAGTTACAAATGACTTTGATCCCCGATCCCTTCGGAAGCGGTGTATCGATTCTAACTAAACATTCGCCCAACAACGTACAAAAATCGGGGTTTTCGCTCTCGCCTTCCAGCAGCGGCACTCGCGCGTTGCGCTGACCGTCGCGAGAAGTCACAAAGCTGTAGACTCGCGACGCGGGCAACTGGGTATTGCGAGGGATAAGAATTTTATTGACTCTTGTCTTGGTAGCCGCGTCGGTGCCGCGAACGCCTAAGCTATGCGCATTGACGTTGACGACGTTAAATCGGGCCGATGCATCCAGGAAATCATCCTGCAAAGTGGCCGCGTAGAGCGCCGCGCCATGAGCGATCAATTCATCGGGGTTTCCGGCCAAGCGGGGGACTAAACCTGACAACGCTCGCGCTTTATCGGCGACAATCGGAATGCGACTAGAGCCGCCGACCAACAGAAATTGATCGATCTCGTGCCATTCACAGCCCGCGGTACGAATTACGTCATGCGTAGTGGCCAGTGCGCGGTCGACCAGCGGTTCGATCGCATCTTCGAACTCCGCGCGTCGCAGTTCGAACTGGACGTGCAGTCCCTCGGCTTGGAAGTCAACCTGCACGCTCGCACGGGCAGACAGAGCGTGTTTCAATTCCCGAGAGAGTTTCCACAGGTGCTGCATCTGCAAACTATCGCGTCGCGGATCGACTCCAAACTGTGCGATACAACGGTCGGCGATGAGACCGATGATCCGTTGATCAAAATCGCGACCGCCCAGATGGATGTCGCCATCGGTTCCCAAAGCGCGAAAGGTGCGGTCAACAAATTCCAGCAGGGTGACATCGAACGTACCGCCCCCCAAATCGAAGACCAGCAACCGCCGCGCGCGATCCCCCGGTTTCGAGTCGACCATCATCTCGTGGCCCAGCGCGATTGCCGCCGCCGTAGGCTCATTGATGATGTCGAGCACCTCGAGTCCGGCCAGCTGTGCGGCCTGCTGCGTAGCGGTTCGCTTGCGTTCGTCGAAGTACGCCGGCACAGTCACGACGGCCGAGCGGACGTCGCCGTAATTCGATCGCACACTGCTCAGCAGGTGGCGCATCAGAAACGCGGTCAACACTTCGGGAGGGACTTGCGTGCCGTGGATTTCGCGGCTGTAGTAGGCTTTACCGATGTCGCGTTTGAAGGCTTCGGCTAGCCCTGCCGGATCGGCCAAGCCCAGCTCGAGGGCATTTTCGCCAAACACGATATGCGGGCCAAAATAGATCGCGCTGGGAATCAAATGCTTTCCGGCTCGACCGCTGACCCCGCGCGGCTGTCCGCGACCATCCACGACCGACGCCAAACAGGTTGTCGTCCCCAAGTCCAAACCTAGGCCAGCGTGTTGCATCAATCAATATTTCAGTTGAAGGTTGGTGTTACAGTTTCACGAAAGTCCGCCGCGCGCAATCAGCCGCAGGGCGTTAGCCCCGGTTGGCCCGCGCGCAATCAGCCGCAGGGCGTAAGCCCCGGTTGGCCCGCGCGCAATCAGCCGCAGGGCGTTAGCCCCGGTTGGCACGCGCGCAATTTCATTTGATTCTAATCCAACCCCATCAGCCACCCACCCTGATACAACATTCCACTTACCAGTGGTCGACAACTGCAACATAACAGCCGGACACCGAACTGAACCAATCCTGATCGACGCCGACGACGTCCAAATCCGAAAAAACACCGACGATTGCAGAATAACGATTTAGTCGTATAAACGGATATTTAAAACGGAAAGGCAACCGGGGCTAACGCCCTGCGGCTGATTGCGTACGCGACAGTCCGGGGTGAATGCAGGCGGGATGTTGGGGTGGGCGGTCAATTGAACAACAGGTACACCACGGCCAGGGCTAGGATAGCGGCTATGAGAGCGACGGCGCTGTTGAGAAGTAATTTGTTTCGGCTAAGCCGGTTTGCGAGGGTACCCCAACCGGGGCTAACGCCCTGCGGCTGATTAGGATGATCGGGGCTGGTTTCCAGCAAATCAGCTTCCAAGCGAGCGGACTCGACTTGGGCAGCGGCGAGCTGGGCAGCCGCCTGGCTAAGCGCCGGATCAGCCAAGGCAGCACGCGGCTGGTGTTGCGTTTCACCGATGGCGTCCCAGGCCTGTTGCTCTTTAGGTGCACGCTGCGACGGCACTTGGGGCGGTCCCTCATCGGCATCGTGGAGAGCTGATTGCAAGCTGCCACCGGAAGGGCTGTCGTCGGAAGGGCCGCCGTCAGAAGCGGTGCCGCCGGAAGCCGCTGAGGCAGCGGTGTCGTCGGAAGCCGCTGAGGAAGAGGTGCTCGAGTGCGACGGAAGATAGCGATCGACCAGTTCGCGAATGGCTGATCCGCCACTTTGCATCGTGAACTGGATATCGGGACCTCGTGAAGATAGCCGCAGGATGTCCCCTGAGCGCAGCGGAAATTTATCTTTGAGCTGATGCTGATTGACAAAAGCCGAATCGCCGGAGACGCGCACCACGTACCATCCCTCGGTGCCACGCCGCAGCAGTAGCTTACTGGCTGCCTGTGGATACTGCTCACTGGAGAAGCGCAGCAGACAGTCATGGTGGAAGCCGAGCATGACTTCATGCTCATCGGTTCCAATCAATTCGCCAGCGCGTGGTCCGTCGGCGATAGTTAATACGATGCCGTTGGCGGGCCGATCGTTCGCCAGGGGAACGAGCGTTGGCGGAGCGGTATCGGAGAACGCCAGCGGCGGCACTTGCGGAGGCTGATCGTAAGATGAGTTGTATTGGGAAACCGTAGCGAGCTTGCTGGCACCAATTCTGCGAAGCGGTTTGGGCATTGCAGCCAATTTCCTCAGGCACTCATGAACGAAACAACTCTCCGCCCATCATACTCGGAGCGCAGAGCCGCAAGCAGAGGTTTGCCTGCCGTTTGGCGGATAAAACAGGCATGGTGTCGCGAGGGCTGGCCGCTGTCGCGGCTTTGTACGATGAACTACACTGAGAAGCATGACGCCAATGCCTCAATTCAGTTCCGGTTGTTCGCTTGCCAGCGAGCTCTTAGCAGCCATTGCGCGCAGCAAGACCATCGACGAATTCCGCGAACAGGCGCTGGCTGCCGTGGGCGATCAGTTTGGTCAAGCTCGCGTGGCTTGGGTGCACCAACAAGGTGCGCACTGGGAAGTGGCTGGTTCGGCTGGTTCGCTGACGCACCTGCCCATCGAACTAGCCGCCACGGCCGGTGAACACATGAGCGTGCTCAGCGCTGAGGGCTGGCTGGCCGTGCCCGTGGCTGGACGCTTGCAACCCCCTGAAGTGCTACTGCTGAGTCCGGCCAATGTGGTCGACGCCGACGAAGCGGAGGCCATGGGACACATCCTCCGCAGCGGCATTGTCATCGCTCAGGATCATTCCGAATTGCAATCCCGCGTCGAGCAGTTGCAGACGCTGCTGCAGCTGGCGGCCGATTGGCAGCACAGCCACGATCTGAGCGAACTGTTAAACAATATGGCGCTCGCGGCCGCGCGGGTGCTGCACGGCGATCGGGCGAGCATCTTTCTGTGGGATAAAGCGGCCGGACAATTGGTGGGCCATCCAGCCATGGGCGTGGAAGGGGCGGCGCTGCGCATTCGCGATGATCAGGGTATCGCAGGACAAGTTCTCAAAAGTGGACAAGCAGAGCGCTGGGACGCGACGGGCGACCCCGATGCGATCAATGCCAAAGTCGGCCGCCAGTTAGGCTACGTGACGCGCTCGTTGGTGGCCGTGCCGCTGCTCGATCGTCGCCATCGGCCGTTGGGGGTGTTCGAAGTTCTCAACCACCGCTCGGGGCAGTTCTCTGCCGATGACGAGCGATTTCTAGCGGAGTTAGCCCGGCATGCGGCGGCAGCCGTGGAGAACACCCAGCACATCGCCTCGCTGATCAAGAGTCGCGATCGACTGGTGCAAAGCGTTTCGGAATCGCTGCAGCTGATCGGTAACTGCCCTCAAATCCGCGCCCTGCGCGATACGCTTGCCCGCGTGGCACCTACCGAGTTAGCGGTGCTGATCCTCGGCGAAAATGGCACGGGCAAAGAGGTAATCGCTCGCAGCTTGCACCTGCAGAGCAACCGCCGCGACCAGCCCTTTGTGGCGGTCAACTGCGCCGCTATTGCGGAAACCTTGCTCGAGAGCGAACTGTTCGGTCATGAGAAGGGGGCATTTACCGACGCCGTCAGCCAGCGGGCGGGGAAGTTTGAACTGGCTTCCGGCGGAACCCTGCTGCTGGATGAGATCGGCGAGATGAGCACCGCTGGGCAGGCCAAGCTACTGCGCGTGTTGGAGGACAAAGTGGTGGTGCGCGTGGGGGGGAGCCAACCCATTCAAACCGACGTCCGCGTCATTGCGGCCACCAATCAGGACTTAGTCAAGCTGGTGCGCGAAAAGCGGTTCCGCGAGGACCTCTATTTTCGTTTGAACGTGGTGACTTTGCAATTGCCGCCGATGCGCGAGCGCGGCGAAGATGTGATCGTGCTAGCGGAGCATTTCTTGCAGCAGTTTGGGCATCAGATCGGGCGTCCTCCGCCGACGCTCTCGGCCGCCGCGCGACGACGCCTGCTGGCTCACCCCTGGCCCGGCAACGTCCGTGAGCTGCGAAACCTGATGGAACGCGTAGCCTACTTAACTAGCGGATCGGTCGTCGACGAATCCGACTTGGCCTTCGTGCTGTCGCCGCTGTCGGCCGGCGACATCGCCCAGGTGCCCGCCAACTTAGCGCTTTCCGATGCCACGGCCCAGTTTCAGCGGCAATACATCGCCCGTCACGTAGAGTCGTCCTCGGGCAATCTCGCAGCGGCCGCCAAGCAGCTGGGGCTGCACCGCTCTAACCTTTACCGCAAAATGCAGCAACTGGGCATGAGCGAGTAGGTCAAAATGACCTATAATTGATGGACTAAGGCCGCTTGGAGTCTGAGCTTACGTTATGGCTTCGGCCGCGCGTGAGCACCGGTGGCTGCGTGGCATTATCGCAGAAATTTAGGGAGTAGATCGATTAGTATGAAACGGAACTCATATCCAGCCGGGCAACTTCCTAGTGGTTTCCCGTTGCTGTTTGACTCATGGCGGGCCCGCCTCGCACGCTGCCAGCTGAGGGCCTGCGTCGCAGTCTTGAGCGCGGCCTGCTGCCTGCCGGTTGTTGTAGTAGCTCAGGAGGCTGTGCTTCAGCCAGATACCGTGATTCAGCCAGCTACCGTGATTCAGCCAGCTACCGTTGCTGAGGCTGCGGCTCAGCAGCAGGCCCCTGTTTCCGCTCAAGCGGTGACTTCTTCCCAAGAACCGACTTCCTCTCAAGCGGCGACCGATGAGCCTGCGCCGGCGGAGCAGCTAGAATCGCCTGCCGTAGAATCGCCTGCGCTAGAATCGCCTAGTGAGCCGGCTGGCAACGAATCGAGCGGCAAGCAGCCTGCCGCGCCGCCACACACGGCGATTGAAAAGTCGCCCGATGCGGCAGCTGAAAAGTTATCTGAAAAGTCCGCTGATGCGGACGATGAGGCGCAGGCGGCACAGCCTGCAGCTAATAAGCCCGGTTTGGGGCCTGCGCTGGCTCTGTCGCGAGCTTTCCGCGAATCGGCGCAAAAAGCGCTTCCCACCGTGGTGACCGTTTTCTGCCGCACCAAAGACGCCAGCGCCGCCAATCCAGTGCTGGGCATTATCGGTGGAGAGCGGGCGCAGAAGTTCGACAGCGTTGGTTCGGGAGTGATCATCAGCGACGATGGCCTGATCCTCACCAATCACCACGTTGTGGCCAACGCCGAAGTTATCGAGGTGCGTCTTCAGGACGGACGACAGTTTCGCGCGGAGAATCCCAAGTCGGACCCTCAAAGCGACGTAGCTATCGTCAAGATCAACGTTCGCGGACAGCTGCCTGCGGCCGAGATCGGGAGTTCGGATGACCTCCACGTGGGCGATTGGGTGATAGCTATCGGCAGCCCCTTCATGATTGAATCCTCGGTCAGTGCGGGGATCATCAGCGGTACCGGCCGCTACCAGACACTCTCACGCGACGTCAAGGGACAGTTCTTGCAAACCGACGCAGCTATCAACCCAGGTAACTCCGGCGGTCCCCTACTGGACTTGGATGGACGTGTAGTCGGCATTAACACGGCCATTTCTTCGCGCACCGGGGGTTTTGAAGGAATTGGGTTTGCCATCCCGATCGATCGCGCCATGTGGATCAAGAGCGAGTTGATGCAGTACGGCACCGTCCGCCGCGGCTATGCTGGTCTGCGGGCCTCGAGCGTCCCGTATGAGCTCGCCCGCAAGCTAGATCTTCCGGAGAATTCGGGAACGATGGTCAACAGCGTGGTATTTGATCGCCCGGCCGCCAAGGCCGGACTGCTGCCAGGAGACGTGATTGTCAGCCTAGCCGGTGCCCGCGTGCAGTCCAACGCCAGTTTCGCTGAGCTGGTGCAGCAGTCGCCCATCGGGCAACCCCTACCCATCACCATCATTCGAAATGGCGAGCGCGTCGAGCTGCAGTTAGAACTAGTGGCCGATCCCCGCAATTGATTTCTAGAGCTCATGGATAAGGTACGTAATTGATGACGGGATTCAGAAGCTGCGTCGGGTTAGGCTCGTTAGGTGGCCCATGCAGCGGACCGCAGCGGGTAGAGGAGCCAGCCGCTGGGCAGACAGATACCAGTCGCCCAGGTACCAG
>CAKQWG010000049.1 GCA_934278005.1 uncultured Pirellulaceae bacterium
CACGCGCTAGCGTAGGGCCCCTAGCCTCACGCGCTAGCGTAGGGCCCCTAGCCTCACGCGCTAGCGTAGGGCCCCTAACCTCACGCGCTAGCGTAGGGCCCCTAGCCTCACGCGCTAGCGTAGGGCCCTTAACGTAACGCGCTAGCGTAGGGCCACCCCTACCTGGCACTGCCTCGCGCAGCATTCAAAAGGAGACTTCATGAGCGGCGAAGATGTCGCGGAACAGCTTTTGGTCCAGCGAGTTGGCGAAGGGCAGCCGCAGGCCTGGGAGGATCTCATCGCCCGGTACGAAGGACGTCTATTGGCCTTCGTCGATAGCCGCTTGCGCAGTCGGGCTGTCAGCGAGGACATTGTGCAGGAGACCTTTATTGGGTTTCTCAACAGCCTGCCCAACTACGATCGCCGGCGACCCCTGGAGAGTTATCTATTCACAATCTGCACATATAAATTGACCGATCACTTGCGCCGCGAAGGACGCCGACCGACGCTTTCACTGGACCACAGTCCTGGCAGCAGCTCGGCGGCGTGGCCGATCGTCTCCACGCGTGAACGTGGGGCCAGTACCATTGCCCGCAGCGGCGAGCGCAAACAGCTAGAGGAGCAAGCATTGGTGGAGGCGTTGCAGGATCAGATCGGCAAGTGGCGTGAGCGTGGCGATTGGACGAAGCTCAAATGCATCGAGCTGCTGTTCGTCGTTGGCCGGAGCAATAAAGAGACGGCCCAACTGCTGGAACTGAGCGAGCAGCAAGTCGCGAATTTCAAATCGGATTTCCTGGCTCGCACCAAAGCCCTAGTGGGCCGCCAACCACTCGACATGGAAGTCTTTCCAGAGCTGGAGACTACCAGCGGACCTCCATTTGATTGACGATCTGCTGTGCCAACTGTTCCATAGCCCGCAGTTGACTTGTAGCGATACTCTGACCAGCTTCAGGGACGAAATCGTTCCCCTGAATAAAAGAAAACGCTAGCTCGCCCTGCGGGACAAAGCGGTTTTCCATCAGCAAATTCCCCTGGCGATCGGTCCAGGTGAGTTCGATAGAGAGCATATTCTCCAGGGCTCGTGGTTCATCCGTATTGGCTTCCGCAATCACCCGCTTAGTTTGCGACGTGATGCGGCAGGTCAGCGTGCTGTCGGCACTCGGGTCGGCGACGACTTTGTACGGAGTCCGCAGCTCGACTTCCTTTTGAATCGCCTCGGTCAACTGCACTCCCAGCTCAGGGCGAAAGGTCTCATTGCGGACCACCGGAATGTAGATCGTCCGCACGCCGGGATTATACAGCGATGCGGAGCCAACCTGATAACCTGCACAGCCACAGATTAAGCCGAGCGCGATCATGCACCAAGCCGCAATGCCGGCCCGAGGCGCAGCAAACGCAGAACTCCCATATACGCTATCTGCCTCGCCCGCGCGTCGGAGCGGCCATGGCAAAGATGGGGCCGGCGTTGCTAAGCGGACTGCGCAAGCGAGCGCTAATACATCACGGCGGGGTGGCATGACTACTCCAGCGTGCTGTTGCTAGGCCCCGGGCGCTCTTCGTCCTGAGCATTGAACATCCACACCAGGGGCTTGAATCGCTGAGGTGGATCGTCGGGCGCATTCTCCAGTTCGCTCAGCATCGCAGTCGCCTGTTCAGCAAAGGGCGTATCGGCGTATTCATCCAGCAGGCGTTGATAGTGAAAGCGGGCAGCTTTGTTCTCGGAACGTTTGTAGCGGTAGTCGGCTTGCTTCCAAATCCGCTCTGCCATCTGAAAGCGAATCTTGGCGTAGGCTTGGTTCAACTCCTGCTGCTTTTCGGAAGCCTCCTGCGGGAATTGCCGAACCATTTGCTTGATGCGAGCTTGCGCGTTGGTCAACGGAATACTACTGTAGTCGGCGCCTTGATAGGAGGACAGCAGACTTTGCAGTTCCAGGAACTGCGCGTTGAACTGGTGCTCGCTATCCGGGAAGGTGAGGCGTAGATCGGCGAAAGTATCGGCAGCGCTCTCAAACCTGCCCTTTTGGAAATCTTCTACTGCCAATCGCATCGTGGCATCATCGCTGACCTTGCCAGTTGGATTGTCCAGCCGCATTTTCTCTAGCACGCGTTTGCCGTGGCCGCCGGTATCGTTGTAGGGAAACTTTGGATCGGTGAAATTGACAACCATAAACGGTTTGTGGCTCACGTTGTCGGTCTTCAGCCAATAATCGGCAATTTCAAAGCGTCGCGAATCGACATGGTCTAGATATGGATTGCGGGGATACTCTTTGATCAACTGCGCGTAGAGTCGTTCGGCTTGGTAATAGTCTTCGGCAAAGAAATGCGACTCGGCGGCCCACATCAGCGCCTCCTGCTCCAGGCTCGAACTCTGCCAGTTCTTGGCGGCGCTTTGGAACTTGGTCGACGCTTCGCGGAACAACCGCGCCCGCTCGACAGCCTCCGCTGCGGTGGCTTGATTGAATAGCTGTTCGCCCTCGTCGAATAGGCTCTTGGCCAATTTGACATCTTTGCGGCGTTTGGCGCGGAGTCCCATGCGAGCTAAAAACGTGTCGCCGGCTTTGCCTTTTTCTGCGGTCACTCCTTCGGGTTGGTAGATGCCATCTTCGGCAAATGATTCGTCGTCGTTGATGGTCGGATTTTCGATGCTCTGTCGCGTGGCATCGTAATCCGACAGCAGTGCTCGTTTGGGAGAAAATATGGAGCATCCCATCAGCGCACCGCTGAGCAAGAGCGGCACCGTTAGGACCAGCAGGGCTGGCCGCCAGCGAGTTAATTGTGTTGGGCCTCTGCGTATCAACGCCCAAGCTCCTGTAAATAGGGATGCATCTGCAGTTTGCGATCGAGTAACACGGTCAAGTAGCGTGTGACTACTCCGCGAATAACCGATCGATGGTTTGGGCTCAAGGCCGATATATCGATCTCGCGCCAACGACTGTCGCTAAATTGTTCCAGTTCATCAATTGCCGCACGGGGCACACGGATCATTTGTGGCTGTCCTACTTGGCAGTTCGCACACAGCACGCCGCTGGCTATGATTCCGAAGACCCACCATGGAGCGTCCGCTACCGGCTGGCTGCACTGGGCGCACAGTCGCCAGCTGGGCAGGTGTCCCACCAACCGTAACATCTGTAATTCCCAGCGCAGCACCACTCCCCCCAGCTCCTGGCTAGGCTCGGAGATGGCTGCCAAAGTAGCTTCGGCCAGCTCGAATATTTCGGGCTGCCGATCCTGCTTGTCTGTCAATCGCTCCAATAACTCGGCTACATAGTAGCCCGCGTACAGCCGCAACAAATCGCGCGCACCGCCACGGAAGCGCCGAGTCAGCTTAGCCTCGGTCAGTAGATCGAGGGCATCGGAACTCTTGGAGATGAACACTACGCGACAGATCGAAAGCAGGTCAAGAGCAGCTTCGAAGGGGCTTTTCGGACGACGAGCACCTTTGGCTAACACGGACAGCTTGCCGAAATCGCGCGTATAGATGTGGGCGATTAAGCTGGTTTCGCTCCAAGGAATCACCCGCAGGACGATGGCGTCGGTCTGTTCAACAGCCAATGAACGGCTCCCTGGTAGTTAACAAACCTCCCAAGCTGTCTTCCCTTGGGGCATTTGGGTACGCATAATGCATGTTGAACTCATTCGCAGCTTCTATGGCTGCCAATTGGACAGCGGTCAGACAATTCGGTTGGAATTTGACGCATGCCTGAGACTTGTTCGGAGGGAAGCTACCGTGCAATGGACAGAGCCTAATATCTTAATTGCAGACGACGATCGCGATTTCCGCGAGTCGCTAGGTGAGGTCTTTGCGCGGCGCGGCTACAGTACTCGCTTGGCAGCCGACGGGCGGGAAGCGGTGCAGATCGTTCAGAATGACGGCGGCTTGCATATCATTATTCTGGATGTTCACATGCCTCGTCTGTCGGGTATCGAAGCCCTGATGGAGATTCGGCGCGTGGTAGCTGTCACATTGCCGTGCATCCTGATGAGTGCGCAGCTGGACGATGCGATCGTCCGCCAGGCTGAAGAGCTCAATACTGCTTCCGTGCTGGCCAAGCCCTTTACGCTGCGAGCTGTGACCGGCACCGTCGAGCAGATCTTAGCCCAGTCCTACGGCTGGAAGATGTAGTCTCGCCTAATCTGCTCTGTCAGCCGCCTGCTAATACTCAAGCGGCTGACAAATGCGTTCTAGCTGAAACATTTCACGCTCGGGCACTTACCGCAACTCGGCTCATGCCCTATACACGGGCTGATTAGCTCGAATATTCAGCCGAGAAGAACGTTTTGCTCTCAACGACGCTCGGCTTGATCGTGCGCGCACCCTCTTTCCAATTGGCCGGGCAGACTTCGCCGTTCTTTTCGAAAAACTGTAGGGCTTGCACCATCCGTAGAGCTTCGTCCACGCTCCGCCCGAGCGGCAAATCATTGACTACTTGATGACGCACAACTCCTTGCTGGTCGATCAAGAACAGACCACGCAAAGCGACCGTGTCATCGGTCAAGACATCGTAATCGCGCGAGATCTGCTTGCTGAGATCGGCGACCAGCGGATAGCGGATATTGCCAATCCCCCCCTCGTCGCGCGAGGTATTGCGCCATGCCAAGTGCGAGAAATGGCTATCGACGCTAACGCCGATGATCTCCACGCCCAGCGCGGAAAATTCCTCCTGGCGATCGGAGAAGGCGATGATTTCCGTAGGGCAGACGAAGGTAAAGTCCAGCGGATAGAAAAACAGCAAAACATACTTACCGCGATAGTCGCTCAGCTTCAATTCCTTGAACTGGCCATCGGCCATAACTGCTTGAGCTTTGAAGTCAGGGGCAGCTTTGGTCACCAACACACTCATGAATGTCTCCTATGGAAAGCCAAGTGTTTATATTAGAAATCGCTTAGCCCTATAATTTACCAGCCCCTACATCAATTGGCGAGAGCATCGCGGCTTGTCGCCGAGTCGGCGGTTGGGCTCACAGCCAACGCAGGGCTGTTACGGCTTATAAACCCACGCTTCACCTCAGGTATGGTCCGCATGTCAACTAACACCTCAAACACGCCATCCCCCAAGTCCGATTCCAACTGCACGCTGGCCGAACTGAAGCAAGTAGTCGAGGAGTTTGTCAGTCAGCGGACGTGGCACAAATTCCATAATGCTAAAAACCTGAGCATGGCCCTGGCGGTGGAAGCCGCCGAGCTGATGGAGCACTATCAGTGGCTGACCACCGAGCAGACCGTGGCCGGCGAGGGCTACGACCTGCAGCAAGTGACCGACGAATTGGCCGATATTACCAGCTACGTACTCGCCCTGGCCAACACGCTCGACATCGACTTGACGAGCGCAGTAGCTGAAAAGATGGTCAAAAACCGGCTCAAATACCCGCTCAGCTAAATTCACCGCTGCTAGCTGATTTCGAAGATCCCCTCGATCTCTACAGCAATCCCACTGGGCAGAGCATTGGTTCCCAGCGCGCTGCGAGCGCCAATGCCTTGATCGGGGCCAAAGACATCAGCGAACAACTGGCTACAGCCATTGACGACCTGTGGCTGCTGGTCAAACTCGTCAGTGCAGCGAACCAAGGCCAATAGCTTGACCACGCGTGTTACGCGGTCTAAGGTTCCCAGGGCAAATCGCAGCGTGGACAACATCGCCAGACCGGTCTGGCGCGCCGCCGCCTGCCCCTCTTCAAGGCTCATGCCATCGCCCAGGCGTCCCATGATCAGCGTGCCGTCGCTCTTCAGTGGCCCGTGCCCCGAGAGGTAGGCCACGTTGCCGACAACCACGACCGGCTTGTACAGCCCGACCGGCTTGGGGGCTGGCGGGAGTTCGATTCCAAGCTTCGTCAAACGTTCTTCTGCAGACATCAGATTTTCCTTAGAGGTAAAACATGCGGTAGCCAGAGGGCTGGGCAAAATGCTGGGCAACCTGTTGAGCTATGCAATTGTGTTCAACAGTCTTTACGATTCCACAGAGCCTGACAAGTATCCTCGCTAGGCAGAGCGGCCACTTGTCGCGGCTTTTGGCAGATATCGCAATTCAGTCGCAGGCAACTGAAGCGCTCCAGAGCAGTCCGTAATGCCGTGCAGCCTTCCTTAAAACCCCATAGTGACAGTGGCTGCAGTACCCTTGAACAATCGGTCCATTCAGGGGATGCTGTAGCTAGCCTTTACCGCCAGCGGCAGCGGTCGAGACGATCGCTTAAGACGGCAATGAATCACGACCTGAAACACAACCTGAGGACAGCGAAACCCATGGCAGGAACTCTGTTTGATCTATCCAACGACGTAGCTGTGGTCCTGGGGGGCACCGGCGGGCTCGGTGGGGCTATGGCCGACGCTCTGGCCGCTGCCGGTGCCAAAGTCGCCGTGCTCGGCCGCAGTGCCGAGCGTGGTGCAGCCAGGGTCAGCGCCGTCGAGCAAGCTGGCGGACAAGGCATGTTTCATGCAGCCGACGCCCTGGATAAACAGTCGCTACTAGCGGCCCGCGATGCAGTGGCAGAGAAACTGGGCGGTATCACTATCTTGGTCAATGCGGCCGGTGGCAACCGTCCCGAGGCCACGTTGCCCCCGGGGGCCGACTTCTGCAAACTTCCACTGGACGCCTGGCGCGACGTATTCGACCTGAATTTAGTGGGTGGCGTACTGCTGCCGAGCCAAGTCTTTGGGGAAGCTATGTTGGCTGCTGGCCAAGGGAGCATCATCAATATTGCCTCGATGTCCGGCATGATCCCGCTCTCACGCGTCGTAGCCTACTCGGCGGCCAAAGCGGCCGTTATCAATTTGACTCAGTTCATGGCCCGCGAATGGGCCACGCGAGGCGTTCGCGTCAATGCCATCAGCCCCGGCTTTTTCCCCGCAGATCAGAACCGCAAGCTGTTGTATAACGATGATGGCACTTTGTCGGATCGCGGCAGCCAGATCATCGGTCACACTCCCATGGCGCGTTTTGGCCAAGCTCATGAATTGGGCGGCGCCGTATGCTGGCTCGCCTCACAAGCTGCCGCCGGCTTTGTCACGGGTCAAAACATCGTCGTCGATGGTGGCTTTTCCGCAGTCACCATATGACATTTGACTGCTTGTGAATCGCTCACAGCTAGTAAATTTCCATCGTTTCTTCAACACCGCAGAAAGCACCCAGCATGGCTCAGCTAAAAATCAAATCCGACGCGGCGCTCGATTTTCTGTCACTCGGCGCGCTCGTTCATCGGCTAGATCCGGGCATTATTCCATTCCGTAAAGCCCGCTCGTTTCAAGTACATGTATCGGGCGGCGAATACAATGCGGCCGCTAATCTGTCCGATTGCTTCGGCCTGAACACCGGTGTCGCTACCGCCATGGTCAACTACGGCGTAGGCGAAATCGTACAGCGCGCCGTTCGCGAAGCGGGCGTGAAACCCTTCTATAAATGGTTCGATCACGACGGCGTGCGCGGCCCTAACATCGCCACCGTCTATAGCGATCGCGGTCAGGGCGTGCGACCGCCCGTAGTGTTCTACAATCGCGCTAACGAGGCGGGTGCGATGCTCAAGCCGGGCGACTTCGACTGGGATAAGATCTTCGCAGAGGGCGTCAAGTGGTTCCACTCCGGGGGCATCTTCGCCGCGCTGTCGCCTACGACGTCCGAGTTGATCGTGGAAGGTATGCAAGCCGCCCAAGCCGCTGGCACAATCACTTCCTTTGACCTGAACTATCGCGCCAAATTGTGGCAGACCATCGGCAGCGAAGCCAAGGGACAAGAGATGTTCCGCAAGATCGCGTCGAACTGCGACATGCTGGTAGGCAATGAAGAGGATCTACAGAAGGGTCTGGGCATGAAGGGCCAAGACGTCGAGAGTAAATCCAAGCTCGACCCCAACCAGTTCTTTAACATGATTGAGCAAGTCATCGAGCAGTTCCCGAACGTGAAGCTCGTGGCTACTACACTGCGCGAAGTCCACTCGACCAACCGCCACGACTGGGCCGCAGTGCTGTGGTACGACGGCCAGCGTTACGTTACTCCTACACTGAGCCTAGACGTCGTCTGCCGCATCGGTGGTGGCGATGGCTTCGCCTCTGGGCTGATGTACGGCATGCTGGCTGGCAAGGAGCCGGAGCAAGCCCTGCGCTTGGGCTGGGCCCACGGCGCACTGCTGACGACCTTCCCTGGAGACGTCAGCATGGCCAATCTAGCCGAAGTTGAAGCGCTGGCTGCCGGCGGTTCTGCTCGTGTCCAACGCTAAGCGGAAAAGCTGTATGACCACCAACTCCGTTCTAGCCATCGCGGCTCACCCGGATGACATCGAATTTGTCATGGCAGGCACTTTGCTGCAATTATCGCAGCGGGGTTGGCAGGTCCACTACTTCAATATCGCCAACGGCTGCTATGGATCGCAGACGTTGGCCCCGGACGAGTGCGCTCAGGTGCGGCTGGCCGAAGCCCAAGCCGCAGCCGAGCTGCTGGGCGCTACGTTCTACCCACCGATCTGCGACGACATGAACATCATGTACACGCAAGAACTGCTGCAGCAAGTCGCCGGCGTGGTGCGCCAAGCCCAGCCGCAGATCGTGTTAACGCACGCTCCACTAGACTACATGGAGGATCACCAAAACGCCGCTCGGCTAGCGGTCAGCGCGGCCTTCACGCGCGGCATGCCGGGCTTCCCTACGCTTCCTCCGCGGCCCGCGTTGGACACGCCCGTAGCCGTCTACCACGCTCAGCCGCACGGCAACTGTACGCCGCTGGGCGAACTGGTCACTCCAAGCCACTTTGTCGACGTTAGTCAACTGGTCGATCGCAAGCGAGAGCTGCTTGCGGCCCACGTCAGCCAAGACCAGTGGTTGGGCGCCAGCCAAGGCATCAGCGCCTATCTGGAGACCATGCTCGAGCTCAATCGACAAGTGGGCCAGCTCAGTGGCCGGTTTGCATTGGCCGAGGGCTGGCGACAGCATCTCCACTTGGGCCTCTCCCCGGCCGGCTTTGATCCACTGCGCGACGCGCTCGATTCAGCCATCGCCTTGGTCCAAAAGTGATAGCCTAGCGAGTGTCCTGAGTGAGTTCCGATGCGTCGGAGCTGGGAACTGGCTCTGTCTGAGGCACCTGCATGCGATAGAACTGCTTGAGGAAGTCGTGATCGGTGGTGAGCACCAATTCGGTCTGCTCGTCGAGCGACTTTTCGTAGGCTTCGAGCGTGCGTACAAAAGTGTAGAACTCGCCCACTTCGCTGATGGCATCGGCATAGCTGCGAATAACTTCCGCATCGGCTTTGCCTCGCGTGATGCTGGCTGTTCGCTGCCCTTCGCCCTGAATACGCTCGATTTCAGCATGCGTCTTATTGAGGATCTCCATCTTCTGCTGTTCGCCAATTTTCACGTTGTGCGCGCTAAATGATTCCCGCTCGGCAATCCATCGCATGAAAGTTTGCCGGCGTACGGTCTCGACGAAATCGATATGCGAGATGCCCACATCGACCAGCTCGATACCGCGCGAGCCGGCTTCGTCGCCGTCGACGTTGGCCGCCAGCGAATGCCTAGCGGCGATGTTGATTTTTTCCAGGATGGCTTGGCGGCCAACCAGGCTGCCGGTTTTGGGCGCGGCCGCTGCCAATTCCGACTCGGGCAGCACCTGCTGGAGGATTTCCAGGTCCGCTTCACCACCTTCGATTTCAGCCATTTTCATCTCTCGATTGGTACTTCGCACCAGATCCTCCAAGTCGTACTTGGTGATCACATCGCGCATGGCGCCACGTGCGAACTGAGCCACTCGATTCTCGGCATTGTCCATTGTCCGCATGCGTTTGACAAACGCGATTGGGTCGCTGACCTTCCACACAGCCCAGGGCACGATTTCAATTTTTTTATTGTCCTTGGTGGGTAGGTCAGCGAGAACTTCCGTTGAATCGTCGTCTCCCCAGAACTGCAGCGTACTGGGTAGAAAACGGACGGTCTCGATGAGCGGAATTTTAAAATAGATTCCTGGCTGCTGTTTGGCGCGGACGGGTTCACCAAACCGCAGCACGACAGCCAACTCCCTTTGATCGACAACGTAGACCAAGACGGTTGAAAGCAGAAATAGCAGACCCAGGACGGTCAACGTCCTAACGATCCATTGCACAAGTCGTTGCGACATGAATTGATTTCGAGTGAAGGTAAAACTATCGGTGGTGGAGAGAGTTAACCGTTCAATGCGGAGTACCTGTCGGCCTAACGCATTGATGCGCCGAGCAATTTGGCTTGCCGGCAGGTTTGAGCAATCCGCGTCTACTTAGCTGAGTCATTGAGATTTAGCATGGGCAACAAGCCTTTGAGCTGTTCGTCAAGGATGACTTTGCGGCCCCCGTTGGCAAACACGCGTTCCATGGTCTCCAAGTACATTCGCTGACGAGTGATCTCAGGAGCCAGTTTGTAGCTTTCGTATTTAGCCAGCAGGGCGGATATTTCACCTTCGGCCTCAGCCAATCGTCGCGATGCGTAGCCTTCCGCTTCGCGTACCAGTTTGTCGCTGTTGGCGTGCGCCAGTGGCAGCAGGCTGTTACGCTCGCGAGTGGCCTCGTAGATCAATTGGCCCTTCTCCTGGATCGATGCGTTGACTTGATCAAAGGAGGGTTTAACCACGTCGGGCGGAGTCACGCGCTGCAGCTGTAGATCGGTGATTTCGATACCCGCGTTAAAGTCCGCCAGGGCTCGTTTCATTTCGTCCAGAGCCGCCAGGGCGATCTCTTCGCGTTTGCCGGTCAAGGTTTCGTCGGCCGAATAATCACCTACGATGCGGTGCATCGTGGAGCGGGCTACTGCCACCAATGCCTGCTGCAACTGATCTTCGCTGAAGCTAAAGATGTACTTCTCAGGCTCGACAACTCGCCAGAATACGTTCCACTCCACCACGGCGGCGTACAGATCGCCAGTTAAAATCAGCGCCTGATCATCGCTGCGGCCGCTCAGTGGCTCGCTGCCCGTGGCCGCGCCGTCGGCGATTCCCCAGGGCAAACGCAAGCTGCGCTCGCTCATGTCGACCAAGACCCGCTGATCGACCGCCGGAATCTTGAAACGCAGGCCCGGCGGCTGAGTCGAATGGTACTTGCCGAATCGCAAGACGACAGCCTGCTCGTGCGCATCGACGACATAGGCGGCGCTCCAAGCGATGTAGGCCACGACGAGCAAGCCAACCGCAACTGCTGCCGCAGCAATCAAGCTGGACAACTGCTGCGGCGATAGATCACCCCAGTCAAAATTGCTGTGAGGATGTCGAGGCATGACGGCAAATCCAATAGTGAGGGAGTAAAGACCAACCGGGCGGTCGTGGGTGTTCACAACCCTAGCCCTGTGTTGGCTGCTACTTGGCATGCTACCTCAAGCTGGTCAGCTTTGAAGTGCAAATACCGGCGGCCTGCCCGAATACTCCTCAAAACCCGCAATATACCTCGTCTGAGCATATCGCCTGCCCCAATGCTCAACCCCTGCATTAGCCACTGCTTGTCTATCCAAACAATGCGAAAGCGAGTAGTGTACTTCGGCATAAGCACCCGCGCATAAGGTTCGACACATAATCAGCCGTTTTGGCGTTAGCCACGGTTAGCCGTTTTGGCGTTAGCCACGGTTGATTGAAAAAACAGCAGACTTATGCGTGGGTGACACCATTCCAGGCCGCTTGAGCGTAAAACAGTTCGTCGAGTCAGTCGTAATACGAAGAGAATCAACATGGCATCCGCCGCGATCCGCCCAGTAAAGATTAAGCGCAAATTCACTCGCTCTAGCCCCGGCAGCGTGCTCTACCAAAGCGGAGAGACGATCGTGCTGTGTACGGCGAGCGTACAGTCACAGGTGCCGCCGTGGATGGTCGGCAAGGGAACGGGCTGGGTCACGGCCGAGTACAACATGCTGCCGCATAGTACCGACAAAAGAAAGAGCCGCGACAGAGCCGGTAAAATCGATGGCCGGACGACCGAAATTCAGCGGCTGATCGGCCGCAGCTTGCGGGCCGTCGTCGACATGCAGAAGCTCGGAGAACGGATGGTAACGGTCGACTGCGACGTACTGCAGGCCGATGGCGGGACGCGCACGGCGAGTATCACCGGTGGCTTTCTCGCTCTGCTGGATGCCTTGGCGGGTGAATTCCGCGGCGTAGCTCGAGCCGATCATCCGGTCCGCGACAGCGTCGCGGCCATCAGTGCCGGCATCGTCGACGGCAAGCCGGTGTTGGATCTCGATTACGTCCAGGATGTCCGCGCGGCCGTCGATATGAATGTCGTCATGACTGGCTCAGGCCGTTTCGTTGAAATCCAAGGCACCGGCGAAGAAGCAACCTTTGACGATGCAGAATTGGCCGCCATGCTCAAGCTGGCCCGCAGCGGCATCAAAGAGCTGACGGCATTGCAGCAAGCTGCGTTGGGAAAGCAATGGCCGCTGTAGGGCTCTACCTAGCTGTTTGGGTCCGATTCGCTGGTAGGTGACACAGTGCCTTCGCCGGGCAGTGAAGAGGATGGCGACGAGGATGGCGACGTCTGAGCCGGCGATGGCGGCGGTGGAGGTGGCGTATTGGGGATGTGTGGCAGCGATCGCTGGACCGGGCTCTCGATTGCGTCGAGCTCATCCAGCTCGACACCGTCGACCGACTTGCGCAGTATTAGATAGATAGCTGCAGAGGCGCTCCAGAAAAAGCTAAACCAATATGCCGCCAGCAGGCTCATGCTAAGCCAGTTGCCCCCCAGGACGTACGGCCGGACAGCGATGTGAGGATTGGCCAATAGGTAAGCCCCACGCATCAACCACCAACCTGAAGTGAGCGTCCAATAGACCAGCTGTTCGCCCACTAAGCCAATCAATAGTAGGCAGACCGCCAGCAGGGCCGCCAGCAGCGGCCGCTGAAAGAAATAAGCGTTTGAGCGGCTGAAGCCCTCAAATGCATCCGCCTTCTTCTCGGCGGCGATGGCACACGCGCTGAGCGGAAAACACACGATGGCGCTCAGCACAAAGCGACCGATGGCGAACACGACGGGAAAGCACAGTAGCAGCAGCACACCCGAGATCGTCGCGCCGACGGACCCCAGGCGGCCGATGGCCCCCAACACAAAAAATGGCACCAGCAGAGCTGCGATGGCTACAAAGTGCATGCCCATCGACCACAGATAACTCTTCCAGCGCGAGCCCACGATGCGGACAGCTTGTCCCCACTCGGATACAGTCCGCTGCCCTAGCTCCACTAAGCTGCGCCGCGCTAAGATGCCGCCGAACACTCCGAATACTAAGGTTAGCCACAGTAGTACAAAGGATAAAAAGGCCAGTTCACGCCAGCCCATGTGTTCAAACGACAGCAACGATTGCTTGGCGTGCGTGGCCCATGTGACTAGTGGGGGCATCCAACTAATAGCCGCTGGGTACGGCCCTGCCTGCGTCCAGCTAGGCTGCCAAGCGGGTGCAAACAGACGCTCTCCTAGCTGCAGGCCAGCCGCTGCCAACAGCATCGCGACCAGCCCCAGAGCCAGCGCGTTCATCCGCACAGCGGGGCCTAGTGCCCGCGTCAAAGGATACCACCACCAGGCCGAGCGATCCCAATCGATCTCGACGCGCGGCACATGCCGGTCCTCAAACGGAACTTCTTCCATCAGGCTCTATTTCTTAAGGTGGATATTGTTGTATTTAGCAGCCCGTCAGCAGCCCGCTCACTGGCATTAGGCATCGTGCCAACCGGGCGGCAGCTGGGGAGAATTGCCCGCAGCCGAGTCCGGTTGATCTTCGTCGGACGGCTCGCAAGGTAACTGATGCTCTTCGTTTAGCCAACGCCCTAAGTCGATCAGTCGGCATCGCTCGCTGCAAAATGGTAAGTACTTGTCGCTAATTCCCGGCTCAGCCAACATATCGCAGGTCGGGCAACGCGGTCGAAATTGGATCGTGTCAGTCATCGTCGAATCTACCTTTGTTCCCTGCTTGTTATTCGGGAGAATAATACCACAGTATAGGCCTTTGTGCACGCTGCAAAAATCGCGCTCGCAGTTGCAGATGGGCAAATCCGATAGTAGCCACGACGTAGGTTTTTGCCTGGCGGATTCTCAACCGCAGCGGCCGAGCCGGCTAGGCTTAGACTACCCACCGCGAGGCTAGCTTCTTCAATCAGCTGCTCACAGGCTCGGCGGTCAGAAACTTGCGGATGAGCGGCAACCTCAGCAGTAGGGCGGTCACGGCAAACGCGATAGCCGCCCCGGCCAGTACGTCGGTGGGATAGTGCGCCCCGCTGACAATCCGCTGCAGCGAGGCTAGGCAGGCAAAGCAGGCAAACAGAATCAACCCGCGTGGAAAGACCAGCGTCAGGCCAAGAGCTAATCCCCACGCAGTAGCAGAGTGGCCTGAGGGGAAACTGCGCTGCCGTGAGTCGGTCAGGCGAACTGGCACGAGTTCGCGGCCATCGGCCAAGCGCGGCGCAGCTGCGCCGCTTTTGAAATCGAACTCGCCCGGCTTAGCTACCCGGATCAGCTCAGCTGAATGCGGGCGGACCCGTGGAAAGCAGCCCTTAAGCAGGTTGGAGGTCAGGCCACATGCTAGCGTGATAATCATGGCGGCACACACCGCCCGGCGGCGCGTGGGAGCCAGCACATAGGCTGAAATCAAAATCGCAGCCGCTCCTAAGCTGTGCGCAAACGCCTCGCTCAACATAATCGCTTTGGCGATGTCCCCTGGTAGCTTCCAATGACGCAGCGATGAAGATACGGGCAAGTCGATACTGATGGCGGCTATGCCCAGCAAGGCTGTGACTAGGCCAGCCACGAGCAGTCGCGAGCTGCCACCGCGCCCATGCAAGACCATCGCAGCGGCCACTATCCAGGCCTGATGCCCAGGAGCCTGATGCGCAGGAGCCTGATGCGCAGGAGCCTGATGCGCAGCTTGGGCGTCCGGCAAGTGTCCGTCTTTCGCCTGATTGTCTATGTGCATCGCTCGCGTAGTTTTTGCCATTCGACTATGATAAGCGCCATCGCGCCGCCGTTGCTATGGTCTAAAGGATAAGCCATGGGATCTATTGTTGAAGGGGTCAAGACTATTAATTCCGTGGTCCGTACCTTGTTGCTCGCCATCTCGGCTGGGGTGCTGGGCTGGGGAGGCTTCCTGGCATATAGCGAATTCACCAAACGTGAACGCTTAGCTCAACAGCAAGAGGCGGCTATCGCCCAGGCTCAGGAGCAGATCGTCAATCTGCAAGGTGAGCTGGACGGCAAAGTAGTTGAGATCGGACAGTTGAACCAGCGTGTGCAGGAGCAACTGCTCGAGATCGACAAACTGCAAACTTCCATGCAGCTGCTTAAGACCGATCAACGCCTGGCGCGTTTGAACGTCATCTCTATTGAACGCGATGAGGACGGGCAGGCGCTAAATAGCAACCTGCAATTCGTCGAGCTCTCGCCCACCGGTGAGCCACTTTCGGCACCTAAAACCTTTGAGCTTCCGGGAGATGTAATCTATATCGATAACTGGATCGTCAAGTTTGACGACAGCTATATCGAACAGGCAGACATCGAACGCGGCACATCGCTGTGCCTGTTCCGTCGGATTTTCAGCGAGCAGCAGATACCCAATGAGGGCTTCTCGCTGGACGAAGTCGGCATGCGGCCGCAGGCCTATGCACGCGGCGGAGCGATGAGCGAGTTCGAGCAGCACTTGTGGCGCGATTTCTGGGAGTTCGCTAATGATCCTGTCAAAGCCGCACAGATGGGTATTCGAGCGGCTAACGGTGAAGCCGTATCGATCAAAGTCCGCGAAGGCAGGTCGTATAACATTACGCTCCGCGCCTCGGGCGGTCTTTCCATCGAGCCCATTGTCGACCAGCCTCCAGCCCCCGACGCTTGATACGCCGCGTTGCCCTAGCCTCGACAGGCACAGCATGCGCTAGCCTAGCCGCGCATCGCACTCGCTCGCCGATCAATCCAACCATTTTGTCGGCCTGCTCGCAAAAAATAACGTAGCTTTCAATTGGTCAATGTGTCACTGTGCCAGGAGAGAGTCATGCTGTGCGATGCAGTTCACGAAAATGAAATATTCGAAGCGTATCTACTGTACGCTTCTTTGCATGGGCTGAGCACCGATGAGCAGCAGGTCCGGCGGCGGATTGCCAGCTACTTGGCCAATGTTCCCGATTCGATTCTGGACGAGGCCATCTTGGCGTTTGCCGAAGATCGCATTGTCGCCCCGCCGGACGTGGTAGTCGGCGGCTGGGGAAGGAGTCGTGTGTATTCGCTATTCCAGACCCCACAGCATCAGTGGCGGCATCGCGTCTGTCAAACTTGGTTTGACAATGGGTGCCTCTTTTTCGGTGATGCGCGCGATCCGAGCTTGTGCCACTTTTGGACTGAATTTGTACTAACTCGGCCCTGGACCGGACTGTCGCAGGAACTTTATCCGGGCACTCGTCTGCGGCTGCAACTCAATGCTGAACAAGTTCGCGTGACCCATCGCGAGATTGGTGAAATCGGCACGCTGTTGCAGCCCTTAGCCCGTGAATTCGCCGGGCCAGACGCCAAACATCTGCAAACCTTATCGCTAATTGACAGCATCCGGCCCGAGACCACGGGGAACATCTGCAAGATGTTGGTGATTCGCGCCGCAGAGACGATGGGGGCGGCCCAGATTATTGAGTATGCTCAACACGCATTTCGAGCAGAGCGGGCTAAGTGTTGATGCGACGTGTGGTTTTCGCTCTGTCGCACCTAGCCCACATTTGCTAACCTCGCGGCCTGGACGTGGGAGAAGCCTCCAGATTGTCAATTCTGCATGCTGCCCGACTGGAAGCCTACGCTGTCCTGTGGGCAGTGCTCGCCCCACGTCCGGCATGGGAGCAACGCAACATGGCACGCAGGCGACGCAAGCAGCGCAGATCGGCAACACGCAACACGGCAAGTTTACTTGCTCTGGCTCTGCCTGCGCCGCTGCAACGCCTGGCAAATTCTCCGGTCGGGCCGCTCCTGATGTTCATTGGGCTGCCCGCGATGCTCGTCGCCGGATTGTTACAAGTGGACTGGCAAAGCGGCGCTCCGCATCTGACGGTCAATGCAGAGAAGGCCTCCGAACTCGGCCAAGCCGTTCAAGATCGGCTGGGAACTTTGCCCGGCCCCGCCACCATCGAGCAGTGGCAGCAGACGGCTCGCGAAACCTGGAACTCGCACGCGCCGCAATTAGCCCCGCAGAACTGGCCAGGGCGGCAAGGCCAGTCTCCAACCGGCAACCCAGAGAACTTCGCGGCTAACGGCTTTCCAAGCAACGCACCACCCTACACCCTACCCTACGCCCTACCCTACACCCCACCCGCCGGCTCGGTCTTGGTAAACGGACCGCCCCAAAGTGGTATGGTAAACCCTCACAACCAAGCTCCGTTTCCCTCCACCAAGCCGCCTCGTTACGTCTCCACACCCAACAACGACCTCCCCGCTGCAACTCCAGCCTGGGATCCGCCCCAGCCACAACATGATCCGCAGCAGTATCCGCAGCCACAACAGCAGTACTCGCAGCCACAATATTCACAACAGCAGTACTCACAGCAACCCTACTCACAGCAGCCCTACCCACAGCAACCCTACCCACAGCAACCCTACCCACAGCAACCCTACCCACAGCAACCCTACTCACAGCAGCCCTACTCACAGCAGCCCTACTCACAGCAGCCCTACTCACAGCAGCCCTACTCACAGCAGCCCTACTCGCAGCAGCAGTATCAGCCTCGATAGCCTCGGCCGCACTTACCCTCGCCATTCCCGGCTGCCAGCGTTTGCGACACCTTGATCTTCGTGGCCAACTCGGTAATTGGACAGCGTGATCTCAAGCTGCCGTGCGCAGTCTATCCAGTCGCTACAATCGGCCTGCCCCAGTCGGTATCTTTTAACTTCGCTTGGAATTGGCCCAAGAAATCCTGTAAAGCCTGGTCTGAAAACTCTAGAGTTATCTTCTCGTGCGTTACTCGTACAGTCATGGCAAGCCTGAGCTATGGTGCTTCACAGAACCACCGCAGGCTCCTTGAATCGCTGCACAGAATAGCGCTGCACAGAATGCTGTCTCCTACCGCTGGTGTCCTGTCGCTAGCCGTGGCCCAGCCCAGGCTGATCGCTCAACGCAAAGTGAGCTATGCCCGACGCTTAGGCCGCCCGCTCACAGCTGTTAGAAGACAACAAAAGCCTTGCTTTTTAGAACGCCGCGCGTACGATTGCATCGGAGCAGGATGCTTTTTGCCAGCACGGAAGCCATAATTGAACCATGACCGGGTCCATGACCGGGTCCATGACACAGAGCCCGAGTACACTACATAGAGCTTGACCAGGCACTCGTTAGCAACCATCGCTGAATGCTGGAATGACATAATGATGAAACACGCTTTGAAAACACTGCTACAGACTCCGATCCAGTCGTTGTTGGCTATTTCTATTTGCAGTTTGGCGTCGACGGCGGCCCATGCGCAAATCTGTGGTCCGGCCTACTCCGTCCAATCGCAGACGGTGATGGAGGAGCAGCTGGAACAGCGCATGCGCGTGACTTATGAAACTGTGTATGTGGATCAGGAAGTCGTGACCAATCGCGCGGTTCCTAAAACTCGCATGGAGACGCGGGAATACACAATTAAGAAACCGGTTGTAGAGACCAGCACCGTGGAGGAGCGATACACGGTTTTGCGTCCTGTCACCACGCGTGAATACGTGGACCAGAGTTACACTGAAACCAGCTATGTGACCGAGACGGCTGAGCGGGAAGAGTTTCGCACCACCTATCGTCCGGTGGTCGAGACACAGTACCAAACACAAAACTACGTTGTGCAGCGGCCGGTCGTAGAGACTCAGTACCAGACCCAGCAGCACACCACTTATCAGCCTGTGACCACCTACCAAAACACCGTGGTTGACCAGGGCCAGTACTACGTACAGCAGTATCAACAGCCCGGCGACACGCGGTATAACCTGCGCTATCTGCCCGGTGGTTATAACATCGATCCCACCGGCACCGGCGTCTACCGCCGAGGCGGCTTTGGCTGGGTGCCATATACGGCCCCCACCACGACCTATGCACAATTGCAATATCGCCCCAACCCAGTTCAAGTGGCTGTACCACAAACCACTTTGATGCCTCAGGTTCAAACCACCCAGGTTCCAGTGCAAGTCACCAAGATGGAGAGCGAGATTGTTCAGCAACAGGTCCCCTACAATGTGACCCGCTACGAAGCTGTTCAAGAGACGCGTAAAGTCCCCTACTCGGTGCAACGTCCGGTCACGCGACATGTCGAGCGCAAAGTTCCCGTGGACAAGACCGAGTATGTGGAGCAAGAGATGGTACGTCCCAAGACGGTCCAGCGCACCACATATAAGCTTGAGACGCATACCAAACAGGTACCCGTGCAGTACTACGAGACTGAAGCGGTAACCACGACAGTAAAAGTTCCGCGTCAGGTCGCACGCTACGAACCATACACTGTTCGCCGCTTGGTGCCGCGTACGATCCAAACGCCTATCGTGCAAACTTACGTCGATCCCTATGCAGTGCCGCTAAGCTTGGGACAAAGTTCATGGTTATCTCCTACAGAAACTACGGTTGTGGAAACGTCCCCTAGTGTTACGTCAGCCGCCGATACGCCGCCCAGTATTACGTCGCGTGAGAAGGTGACCTATGGCGAGCCGCGCGAGGCCGTACAGTCGTCCGCTTCGGATCAAAATAAAGCTGCCGATGCTACGGAAAGTTCGTCCGATGCTACGGAAAGCCAACGGTCGCTGCGGAAGATTGAAGTGGTCAGCCCCGAAGAAGAACTGCCGGCCAAACGCTCGTCAAGCAGCGACCAAGACACCAATGGAAAAAGCGACGCGAATGGCGGCAGCA
>CAKQWG010000050.1 GCA_934278005.1 uncultured Pirellulaceae bacterium
TTTGGCGTTAGCCACGGTTTAGCCGCTTTGGCGTTAGCCACGGTTGCTTGATAAAGCAGGAAGCCTATGCGTGGGCGCTTAATGAAAATAAACTTGGAAGATTTCCTGCTTTAGCCTGAGTAATTGTTTGAACCTGGAGAATTCAGAAAAGTTTCGGCCTTGGATAAAAAGTGCCAAGGACTCCAGCTGCAATTTTTAGATCACAAGGGGTCAGAAGGGTCAGCCACTAAGATTTTAGCTCAGTGCGTACTTACTGCAAGATGAAACCCCATAAAAACGTTTGGCATACTCCCAAGAATAGCCAAGCGCCCGGCGTGGCGATGAAGGGCGAGAGAGTTGAGACAAAGTCTCAGCAGTTTTGGTTGGTCTGCCAGGCACTTAGACAATCACTTCGCCGGTGCCGACCGGAGCGGCGGCTGTGCGATAGACGTCAAGCGCGTCGGGCAGGAGCTTTTCTAGATCCGAAGCGCGGCGGGTGTCAGCCGGGTGAGTCGAAAGAAACTCGGCCGGTTTCTCGCCTGAGTTGGCGGCGGCGAAGCGGGTCCAAAATCGGGGCGCCTCGGCAGGATCGTAGCCTGCGCGAGCCATCAACATCAGCCCGATTTGGTCGGCTTCGGATTCGTGTTTACGGCTGTACGGGAGGATTACGCCATAAGTGGTAGCCATGCCGTAAGCCTTGTTGAAAATATCTTGCGACACCTGTTCTTGGTTGCGCATTACAAAGCCGACAGCTGTCTGCACGCCGTTGACGGCAGTCTGCTGGCTCATGCGTTCCCCGCCGTGTCGGGCCAACACATGGGCCACTTCGTGGCTCATGACCACGGCCAGTCCGGCTTCATTCTGGCACACCGGTAAAATACCGTCATAGACGACGATCTTGCCGCCGGGCAGACAGTATGCATTCTGATCTGGGCTGGCCACTACGCGAGTTTCCCACTGGTAGTCGCTGCGGTCGCTGACACCGGCGATGCGCATGGCGACGCGATGCACCAATTCGCTATAGCGAGAATTGGCGGCGGCGGCCTGCTCCTTCTGCATGTCGGCGAAGGCTTGCGTCCCCATGGCGACTTCATTTTGCTCGGGAATGAGCATTAACTGTCTACGACCGGTGACGGGGGCTGATTTACAACCCCAGCAGCCACCGAGGGCCAAGCCCGCCAAGGGAGCCATCTTCAGCCAAGTTCTTCGTTTCACCCTCAGACTCCTATCCTCACAACGATCCCACAGGTTCGCCCGGATTGTGACGAAATGAGCGATAGGAGGAAAGGTCGATTCCCGCGAATACCGCGGCGTTAAAGAGTTAAATGCAAGCTTTCGCAGATCGACTGTGGTAAACTCCCAGCATCGGCATGCGCTCTGACTGTTCGCGTGAATCGGAGTCAGTTTGGGCGGATGCCTATCAATGTTCCTCAGCTCTTTCTAACACGAGGCCGACTATGTCCAATATTCTTTTGGTCGAGGACAGCCCTACGCAGGCCATGCAAATGAAGCTGCTGCTGGAGTCAGCCGCGCATCAGGTGACGTGTTGCGATGATGGTATGCCGGCCATCGAGCACTTGCAAAATGGCGTCTACGAATTGGTCGTGACCGATCTAGAACTGCCCCTGATGAACGGACTGGAGTTGATCAAGCAGATGCAATGCGACTTTCCCCAAATCCCGGCAGTGCTGGTTACCGGACAGGGTTCGGAGCGTTTAGCCGCCGAGGCGTTGCGCTCGGGGGCCACCGCCTACGTGCCCAAGTCGATGGTGGATGACATGCTGCTGGGCACGGTGGAAGACGTGCTGGGCGTGCTCCGCACCGATCGTAGCTACGCTGAACTGATCCAGTGCATGGTGGAAAACCGGTTGGTCTTCGAACTGCCCAACAAACTGTCCGTGCTAACGACTGCCATCGATTTGACAATGCAATTAGCCGCGGGCATGCACCTGCTGTCCGGCACGGATCGCTATCGTGTGTGGACCGCCTTGCAACACGCGGCCACCAATGCGATCTACCGCGGCAATTTGGAACTGACGCGAGTGCAGTGGCATCAGAGCTCTAGTGAAGAGGAGCACGCGATCGTTCCTTCGCCCATTGTAAGCGAGCGTCTGGAGTCGGCACCCTACAAGAATCGCAAGGTACATTACGATGCGCGGCTGATGCCGGATTTAATTCGCATCGCCATTCGCGACGAGGGCCACGGCTTTGACACCAGCCACTTTGCCAGCGATGTCAGTCCTGAGGCGCTGAGCACCGACAGCGGTCGCGGCTTGGTGTTGATACGTAACTTCATGGACAAAGTTACTTTCAATACCAAAGGCAACGAAATCATTATGATCAAACAGTGCATCGTTAGTTAGGGAGTCGTATTGCAATGCCGAACATGCTGATTGAGCAACTGGGAGAGCTCGACCAACTGCCGGCAGTGGCCTTCTTGGACCGCATAAGTGATTTCGCGCTGTTGGTCTCCGCCGACGGTCAAGTTATCGAGTATGTCAACCCGCACACTACGGATCTCTTGGGCTGGAGCCGCCGAGAGATAGAGCAATTCGCGCCGTGTTGGCCAAATTTGCTCAATCACGCGTCGGCCGATGCCATGGCAGCGCTGCTGGCACAGCTGCGCCAGGGCCGGGCCGGCGGACGCGCCGTCCCCACCCTGCACTTGGATGCGAAAACTTCGGGAGGGCTGACCATTCCGCTGGAGGTGCATAGTATCTTCCGCAGCGTGGAGCACACTTTGTTGTTGGCCCGCAGCCCATTGAGCCGCGATTCCGCAGAAGAGATACTGCGTCAAACGCAGGCCCGCTTTCGCTCGATCGTCGATAGTCTGTCCATAAATCTAGTGCTCAAAGATACCGAATGCCGACGGATCTATGCCAATCGCGCTTACTTGGAATTGCGCGAACAGTCTTTGGCGGAGCTCATCGGCAAAACCGACGCGGACCTTTTGCCGCCAGATTTAGCCGCTAAGTATCAGGCCGATGATGAGCTTGTGTTGCGAACCGGTGAGGTCATTCATAAATTCGAAGAGAACATCGATCCCAAGGGAATTCGCAGCTGGACCGAGACGGTCAAAGGTCCTCTACGCGACGCCGATGGCAACATTACCGGCATCCAGGTTTTGTTTTGGGATGCCACGGACCGCAAAGCCACCGAGGCTGCGCTGGAGCGCGAACGGCATCTGTTGCACACGCTGCTGGACAATATTCCCGATTCCATTTATTTCAAAGATCGGCAGAGTCGGTTTGTGAGAATCAGCCGCGGCATGGCGCAGAAGTTCAACCTGTCCGATCCCGAGGTGGCCATCGGCAAGACCGATGCGGACATTTTCACTGGCGAACATGCCCACCAAGCCCGGCAAGATGAACTACACATCATGCGGACGGGGCAACCCATGATCGCCAACGTCGAGCGTGAAACGTGGCCCGATCGCAGCGACACCTGGTCCTCGACCACGAAGCTGCCACTGTATGACCCCAGTGGCCGCGTCGTCGGTACGTTTGGGATTTCTCGCGATGTTACGGCGATGATCGAAGTAGAGCAGAAGATGCGTGAGGCACGCGATCAAGCCGATCGAGCCAACGCGGCCAAGAGCGAGTTTCTGGCTAATATGAGCCACGAGATTCGCACACCAATGAACGGCATCATCGGCATGACCGAACTGCTCAGCCACACACCCCTGAAGGATGACCAGCGCTCGTTCGTCGATATGATCGAGCAGTCCGCACAGTCTCTGCTGCGCATCATCAACGACATCTTGGACTTTTCAAAGATCGAAGCTGGCAAGCTGGATTTGGAACACCGCGCATTTGATTTGCATCGTTGTGTAAGCCACGCTGCCAAGAGCCTGGCTGCGCGAGCCGGTCAAAAGCAAGTCGAGCTGATTTTGAAGCTCGAGCCCGATGTCCCTAGCCGCCTGCTGGGAGACCCTGATCGCCTGCGTCAAGTTTTGGTTAATCTAGTTGGCAACGCCATCAAATTCACCAGCCATGGAGAGATTACCATCCGCGTGGCGGTAGTTAACGGGCCGCCCACCGAGTCCGATTACACGCTGCACTTCTCCGTGCGCGACACGGGTATCGGCATTCCTGTCAACAAGCAAGCGGCTATTTTCGAGGCGTTCTCGCAGGCCGATGTGTCGACCACCAGACAGTACGGTGGTACCGGCCTGGGGTTGTCGATCTCCTCACAATTGGTCGACATGATGGGGGGCGAAATCTGGCTTGAGAGCGAAGTTGGAGTTGGCTCGACGTTTCACTTTACAGCCACGTTTTCTCCGAACAAGCAGCCCGAGGACGAGGACCAGCAGACCAATGGCAGCCTGCGAGATTTCACGGTATTGCTGGTTGATGAGAATTTGACCAGTCGTGAGACGCTGCAGAGTGGATTGCAGCTGCGCGGCCTGCGCGTCATGACGGCCGCCTCGCCAGCCGACGCTCTGCACGTATATGAACAGTTTGCAACTCAAAATGCGCTCAGATGCGCGCTGATTGTCGACCACAATCCGCCAACCACGGACGGTATTGCTTTGATTGGTGAGCTTGTAGGTAGCCACCCCGATTTTCAACCCGGAGTGATCCTGCTGACATCACTGGCGCGACCCATCCCGGCCGACTTTTCGAGCCAGTATCGAGTAATTTCAATCATGCAAAAACCGGCGTTGCAATCGGAGATCTGCGCCGCGTTGCATCATTGGTTGGCCACTGATCAGGCGGCTAAGGCCGCCGGCTCTGCCGCTGTGTCGAGCCAGTCTGGCGCGGTAGCGCCGCAGTCTATAGCCGCTGGTCGGGCTGGCCTGCGCATTCTGCTGGCCGAAGATGGCGTTGTCAATCGAGCCGTTTTTATCGGCTTATTGGAACGCGACGGCCATCACGTGACCTCCGTTGAGGATGGTAGAGCGGCCGTCGAGGCTTGGCGAGAATTTGATTTCGATGCCATTTTTATGGACGTGCAGATGCCCGTCATGGACGGACTGCAGGCCACAGAGCTGATTCGCAAGGAAGAGTCAATCAGTGGGGCTCACATTCCGATCGTTGCCATCACCGCGGCAGCCATGGAGGGAGATCAGGCCCGTTGCCGCGCCGCCGGGATGGATGACTATCTGAGCAAGCCGGTCGACTTAAATCAGATGCAGCGCATTATTGCTCGCTTGCGGACTGATCCCACCAAGTTCACCCAAGCCTCCCAAGCCACCGGCGTGCCCGGCGACAACCCCGCGGGCGCCTGTGCTACACGGTCAGACATGCCGAATGGCGGTGCGCAGTCAGCCACACTCAGCGCCGAGGAATCGGGCTTGGACCTGGATCTGGATTCAGCTCTTGAGTTTGGCGCGGACCTGCAGGTGCTAGAGCGCGCGCCGCAGAGGCCGACTGCTGAGCTGAAAATAAACTTTGCAGCGCCGCTTTCGAAACTCAACTACACGTGTGAGCAGCAGTATGAGTTGATTAGCACTTTGCGTAGCGAGACGGTGCAACGTTTGGACGAGTTGACTCGGGCCATCGATAGCAATGACGCCAAGCTGTTCATTCGAGCGGCCCATTCTCTACGCAGCGCGGCGGCACTATTTGAAGCCGATACAGTGGCCAGCATCGCCGGCAAGGCTGAAGAGTTCGCGCGGTGTGGTGACATCGCCACAGCCACGCAGCAGTTTAACTCGCTGCGCAGCGTCACGACTCAGATGCTTGAGCGGATCGATCACTGGCTCCAGAGCCATGACGCGCTACCCTAGCGGCTCAGTGTGGCCCAGTGTGGCTCGACGCTTCGCGTCGAACGCTTAAGAATACCGACGCGGAGCGTCGGGCCACACTCATCCATCGCCCAGCATAATCGCTACAGCCGCCAAACCCTCCGTGAACTGCCCAGGACTTACGCCGAGGGCGCTGGCAACGATTTGACCGGCCTTAAGCGTGGTTTACGTTTTCTTGTCGAAATCGTATCCACCTGCCGATTCGGAATCTGATTCTGCAGATTCATCAGAAGCCCGTCAAAGACTATCTATGCGACAAATCAACTACTCCCGTGCTAATGATCTGCCTGCTATGTCAGCCGAGTTGAAAGAAATTCGGCTTCCCTATCGCGACCGCGTACGACCAACTGCTGGTCCTCTGAGTACTCTGGCGCATGCCGAACAGAAGATCGATCAACTCATTGAGATGCTGGCTGCCGAGCAGGCTCTGGATCAGTATGGTGGGCAGGTAACTGCAGCGCAAACCATTGCGCAGTCTGTTGGAACTGCCCTTGCAGAGCGCGCCGGGCAAGTCACCGAGCGGCTGGTACCGCGCCGCAGAAGCGCTGAGGCAGAGCCCCAGTTGATGGAACCGGAGGAAGCGCCACGCCGCGCGACGGTACTGTCGCTGCACAGTGGCAAAGCGGAAGCGGACTCTCCCACATCGCCCGCCGCACAAGCGATCGAGTTGAGCATTGTCATGCCCTGCTTAGACGAAGCGGACACCGTTGGCACTTGCGTACTCAAAGCGCTTTACGCGATCGAAAAAATGGGTATCGCCGGTGAAGTCGTCGTAGCCGACAATGGCAGTCGCGATGACTCGGTCGAGATCGCGGAATCCTTGGGCGCCCGCGTGGTGCACGTAGATCAACCCGGTTACGGAGCGGCTTTGATGGGCGGGATCGAAGCGGCTCGCGGTCGATTCGTGCTCATGGGAGATGCCGATGATAGCTACGATTTCACTCAGGCTCACCGCTTCTACCGCAAGTTGTGCGACGGCGCGGAACTTGTCCAGGGCTGCCGCTTAGCCTCCGGCGGTGGGCGCGTTATGCCAGGTGCGATGCCGTGGCTGCATCAGTACGGAAATCCGAGTTTGACCTGGTTGGTGCAGAAGATGTTTAAGGCTCCGATCCACGATGTCTACTGTGGCATGCGGGGTTTCACCAAAGAGCTCTACGATCGTCTGGACCAACGCTGCACTGGCATGGAATTCGCCACGGAGATGATTATCAAAAGTTCGCTGTTTGGGGCGAGGATCGATGAGGTGCCGATCATTCTGCATCCAGACGGCCGCAAGTCGCACCGCCCTCATCTGCGCACGTTCCGCGACGGCTGGCGGACGCTGCGGTTTTTCCTAATGCTCTCACCGCGTTGGACATTCTTAGCGCCCGGCTTAGCACTGGGGGCTGTTGGTGCGTTGGGTTGTTTCTTGGTGATGGCTCGCGTGAGTGTGGCGGGCGTGGTTTTCGACGCCCACACGCTGTTGGTCTCGATGGTGGCTTTGCTGATCGCAACTCAGCTGGGATGT
The DNA here is from genome assembly GCA_934278005.1 of uncultured Pirellulaceae bacterium. Classification (GTDB taxonomy): domain Bacteria; phylum Planctomycetota; class Planctomycetia; order Pirellulales; family Pirellulaceae; genus Aureliella. The sequence goes on from CAKQWG010000050.1 coordinate 7,236, forward strand.
TTTGCCGTGTTGGCCAAGACGTTTGCAGCCAGCGAAGGAATTCTACCCAGGGATGCTCGAGTTGAACGCTTAGCGCGCCGCTGGTCACTGGAGCGGATACTTTGTGCAGCCGCTGGTCTGATAGCCGGCGGTGTGGCAGTCGTCGCCTGGAAATCGCTTGGCTGGGCCGGGGTGGGCTTTGGACCGCTTGACTATTCGGAAACCATGCGCTGGATCGTGCCCGCCGTGGGAGCGATCGCACTCGGCTTCCAACTGGCCTTTAGTGGTTTCTTGCACAGTATTTTGCGTTTGGCTAGACGCTAACTGCCGCAATCAAAGTCGAGGTCTGCCGCGTCGCCGGCGTTTTCAGCGGGCCGGGGGCTTCCTCCTTTCGGCTCGCATGTATTCCGGTAGCTGCCCACGTGGTGGGGGGCTGAGTTGAGTTCTCGCAATGTAGTTCAGATGTGCAATGGAAGTCAAATTGCCTGATGATAAGCAGGTGCGGCACGACTGCTCGACGCGCCCCAAGTCTTCGCGTTCGTTTTGGCGCTGGCCACTAGGCTTACTGGCCGTCGGTGTCTTTGCATTCCTAATGGCAGCCGTCGTTTCAGCCCTGTGCCCCTTCTATCCCACCGTGCACGATGAATTCAGCAACCTATTGGCGGCGGATACGCTTTTGCAGGGGCGCTTATCCAACGCCACGCCTGACGTCTGGCAGCCGTTTCAGTCCTTTCACATTATCGTCGAGCCGACCTACGCTTCGAAATATCCGCTGGGCTTAGCCCTACTGGTGGCCGCTGGCTGGGGACTGCTGGGGCAGCCGATCGCCGGGTGCTGGTTGGCGGCTGGAATCTGTGCGACGAGTATTGCGTGGATGCTCGCGGGGATGACCAGTCGCCGCTGGGCGCTGATCGGAGGATTGCTGATCGCCTGCTACCCTCCTTTGCAAATCAGCTGGTCCCAGAACCTGATGAGTGGCTGGTTGCCGGCAGCCGGAAGCGCGTTGCTGCTGGGGGGCATTTTTCGACTGCGCCGTCGACACAGCCACTGGGCAGCCGCCATGTGCGGTGTTGGCATTGCTTGGCTTGCGCTGACCCGTCCGTTTGAAGGTCTGATGGCCACGCTGGCGCTGTCCGGTGTTTGTTGGGGGCTTTGGCAGCGGCGCAGTGTAGCGGCCAAGCTGCAATCGATCGCCCGCGCGGTACCGGCGGCGGCCATTCCGATTGGGGCTGCGTTGACGCTCATCTGCCTGCACAATTTAGCCACCACCAGCCGCCTGGACCGCATGCCTTACCAATTGCACGAGGCGCAATATGCAGTAACCCCTGTCTTTGTCTTTGGCCAGCCACGCGAGCCAGTGCGCGGGACCGCGACAGATCTGCCGGGGACGATACGCGACTTTCACAACGGTTGGGCTCTGGATGGTTTTCGCGAGCGTCAAGGATGCTCAGGATGGCTGTCGGGCATCTCAGAAGTGCTGTGGACGTTGGCTCATAGCGTCAGTGTATTAGTGCTCTTGCCACTGCTGACGCTGGGTTGGTGGAGAGGGTTTCGTGCAGCGCGGTGGCTTGCGGCGGCAATTTTTTTGCAGGTCTTGCTATCGGCCAGCGTGTGCTGGATTTTCCTACATTATCTGGCACCTTTGATACCTTGGCTGGTAGCCCTGTCGGTGCTCGGCCTGCGGCATGTATCGAGGGTATTTGCCAAGCCGTCGGTTGGCCCACGCGTTCGTTGGGCCGGCTTCGCGCGGCCTCCACGCTTTGTCGGCTACATGTTGTGCGCGCAGTGCCTATTGCTGGTCGTGCACTGCATACGGGATGATAACAGCAGCGGCGCGTGGGCTCGGCGTCGCGCTGGCATCGTGGCTGAATTAGAGCAGCGCGATGGACAGCATTTGATACTCGTCCGCTACGCGGCGGATCACAACGTGCACCAAGAGTGGGTTTATAATTTGGCCAACTTGGACGACGCTAAAGTTCTATGGGCGCGTGGTGAATCCGACATCTGGAACGCGCGCTTAATCGAAAAGTACCAAGCCACTCACACAATCTGGGAGCTGGAGGCTGACGATGCTGAGGGGCGGATCAAGTTGGCTTCTGTGGGCACCGCTGCACAGGTTGCTGTGAGCACTGCTGTGGGAGCCAGTGGCTCAAACGCTCAAGCTAGCCAGAAAGTGCAGTGAGCGTCCGCAGACCCAGTCGACAGGCGCACCATACAGCCGCGGCCGAGCAATCCACTGATCGACGGTCAACTCTAGAGCCTCACACATCTGCAGCCACTCTGCTTTGGATAGATAGTTATAGGGCAGAGCCACCCCGTGGTGCGCATTGCCAACCCAGTCCATGATGCGCAGCGTGGAATGTGCGGCTATACCATCGCGAGTGTGATCTTTGAGGACGACTCTAGTACGAGCCACGCGTTTGGCTTCGCGCAGCAACGCAGCCGGATCGTCCGCGTGGTGCAGGACGTCCACTATTAAAACAGTGTCGAAGTGATCGTCGGGAAAAGGGATTTGGGCCCCGTCGAAGTAGGAGACCGGGATGTGGGTATCAGGCCGCACGAGCACGTCGATTCCGCAGAAATGGCTCAACGGTCGGTGCTCGGCCAGTCGTCGCGCCAGCCAGCCGTCGCCACAGCCCACATCCAGCACGCTCCCGATCTCCGGAAGCAGCGGCAGTAAACTCTGCGTGAGCGAGTTGACTCGCCGGCTATGAACGACGTTCTCGTGGAGCGTATTGAGCAACTGCATGGGCTGGTCGTCCTGGGGCGTTGCGGGCTGTATAGGCCGGCGTTATAAGCGCGTATCGCTCAAATGTGCCACCAAATGCCGCAAAGTCAACTAGAAAAGGGCTTTCTGAAGCCTCAAAACCTTGGGATGATCCACGCTGACCTGTTAGAATGGTCTCATATCGCCATTCTATAATTGTTCAAGTCGTAAGGGAAGCTATTCTCGTGAGGCGCACTGCACACTGTTTTCGTTTGGTTGCCCTAGGGTGGCTGTGGCTGGCGAGCTTAGCGGTTGGTCAGGAATATAATCGCGACATTTTACCGATTCTCTCCGAGTCTTGTTTCGCCTGCCATGGTCCCGATGCGGAGTCTCGCCAGGGTGGATTGCGACTGGACACGCAAGCCGGAGCGCTGGCCGAAGCCGATTCGGGAGAACTACCCATCGTTCCCAACGCTCCCGAGGCAAGCGAGTTAATTCGCCGCATCGAAGCCGAGGACGAAGACGAGCGGATGCCGCCGCCCGATTCGGGCAAAACGCTCAGTCCAGCACAAAAACAAATGCTGCGGCAGTGGATCGAGGCTGGCGCGGATTATCAAACCCACTGGTCTTTCCAGCTGCCTGAGGCGACTCCGCCACCGCTGGTCGAAGGAGTTACTCATCCCATCGATCGCTTCGTGCAGGCGAAGTTGTCATCTGAAGGGCTCTCCCCTTCTCCGCTGGCGCCGCCGGCCACTTTGTTGCGACGGGTGAGTTTGGACCTAACGGGTTTGCCCCCTAGCCTAGCTGAGATCGACGCATTCCAAGCAGCCTGGGCCGAGGACGCAGACGCGGCCTATGCGGCCGTCGTCGAGGGATTGCTGGCCAGCCCGCACTATGGCGAGCGCTGGGGCCGCTGGTGGCTCGATCAAGCTCGCTATGCCGATAGCAACGGATATTCGATCGATGCGCCCAGAACGATTTGGATGTATCGCGATTGGGTGATCGACGCGCTGAATGCTGATATGCCGTTTGACCAATTTACGATTGAACAACTCGCCGGCGACTTGCTGCCCCCATCGCTCGATCCCCGGCAGACCGAGGCGCGGAAGATCGCTACTGGTTTTCACCGCAACACGCCGCTCAATCAAGAGGGGGGCATCGACGTGGAGCAATTCAGGATCGACAGTGTGATGGACCGAGTGGCCACTACCGGTACAGTGTGGCTAGGTCTAACGGTTGGGTGTGCGCAATGCCACGATCACAAATTCGATCCGATATCACAGAAGGAGTACTACCAATTTTTCGCCTTCTTTAACAACCAGGATGAACCGACGCTCAAGGTCCACGATTATCGCCGCGACCCGCAAGGGAGCGATCCGGAGAGCGTAACCACCACGCTGGTCCTACATGAGCGCGACAAACCGCGGGTTACCAATCTTTTCATCAAAGGGGATTTCACGCGACTGGCCGAAGAGGTCCTGCCGGCGACTCCCGAAGTGCTGCACCCGCTCGAGCTGTCAAGTGATCAGTCCGGCGAACAGTCCGGCGCACAGTCCGGCGATGCGATCGCCACTCGACTCGATTTGGCCAAGTGGATCGTCAGTCCCAACAATCCGCTCACAGCGCGGGTCATTGCCAACCGCGTATGGCAGGTCTATTTTGGGCGAGGCATCGTCGAGACGGAAAACGATTTTGGTGCATTAGCCTCCGCGCCATCGCACCCTGAATTGCTCGACTGGCTCGCGCTTGAATTCCAGTCGCACGACTGGAGTTTGAAAGAGCTACACCGCTTGATCGTCAGCTCGCACACCTATCAGCAGAGTTCGCGGGAGCGGCCCGAACTGCAGGCCAGCGACCCCAGGAATTATCTATTAGGCAAGCAACAGCGGCTGCGTTTGGAGGCGGAATTGATTCGCGACGTGGCTCTGTCAGCGAGCGATTTGCTGTCGCCAAAGTTGGGCGGTCCACCAGTATTTCCCCCGATTCCTGCGGGCGTGATGGATGTGGGCCAAGTCAAGCGTCAGTGGACGACCAGTCAGGGAGCCGACCGCTATCGGCGTGGGCTGTATACCTTTCTGTATCGTGGTACGCCGCCGCCCGCGCTGACTGTGTTTGACGCGCCGGATGGGCTGAGCACGTGCACCCGGCGGATGCGGAGCAACACGCCCCTGCAGGCCTTGACGCTATTGAACGATGCCGGCTTCTATGAATTCGCTACGGCACTAGAAAAAATTATTCTCAGCGAAGGTGTCGAAGCCGCCTTTCGCCGCTGCACCTCGCGTCCGCCGCGGGCAGACGAATTGAAAGTGCTCAATAGCCTGGACAGTCTGAGCGCTGCCCGGGTTCTATTGAACCTCGACGAAACAGTTACTAGGGAGTAGAGAGTCTCATGGATCATGCACGCTCATCACTGCGAAACGCATTTTTGCAAGACACTACGCGTCGGCACTTTTTTAGCCGCTGTGGTATCGGAGTTGGATCGATGGCCCTGGGCTCGATGTTGGCCAGCAACACACCGGCGGCGCCTGTCAGTGGCCAGGCGACCAGTCCCTTGGCCCCCAAACCGCCTCACTTTGAGCCCCGCGCCAAGAGTGTCATCTTCCTGTTCATGGCAGGTGGCCCTTCGCAGTTGGAAATGTTCGACTACAAACCCAAGCTGACCGAACTCAACGGACAGCCAATTCCCGACAGCTACATCGCCGGCAAACGCTTCGCTTTCATGGATTCCAGCCACCGCATCGATCTGCTCGGACCGACGCGCAAATTCCAGCAAGCGGGCAGCAATGGAGCGTGGGTCAGCGATCTGTTGCCACACACGGCAAAAATAGTCGATGAACTAACGATTCTTAAGACTTGTAAAACGGATCTGTTCAATCACGCGCCCGCCAAGCTATTTATGAATGCTGGCACGGGACTCTTCGGCCGTCCGAGCATGGGTTCGTGGATCACCTATGGACTGGGCTCGGAATGCGACAACCTTCCTGGTTTCGTGGTGCTCCAGAGCGGTCCCCGTGGACCGCGCGGGGGCGGCGTGCTGTGGAGCAGTGGCATGTTGCCGACCAGCTATCAAGGAGTGCCGCTGCGCAGCCACGGCGATCCAATTCTCAACCTGTCCACGCCCGAGGGAATTAACCAGCAGCAGCAACGACGAGTGGTCGACGCGGTCAGTGAACTGAACCTAAAACACCTGGTGGAAACCGGTGACGAAGAGATCGCCACGCGGATCAATGCCTATGAAATGGCCTATCGCATGCAGTCCAGTGCGCCGGAGCTGATGGATACCTCGGGCGAGAGTCAAGAGACGATGGACCTGTATGGCATTAAGGAACCGGGCGAGTCGAGCTTTGCTCGGAACTGCCTGCTGGCGCGCCGCCTGGTGGAACGCGGTGTGCGTTTCATCCAACTCTATCACACCAATTGGGATCATCACGGCGGGCCTACCGAGAACTTGGAAACTCACCTCCCGCAGGTTTGTGGCGAGATAGATCAGCCGGCAGCGGCGCTGGTCCGCGATTTAAAACGGCACGGTCTATTAGACGATACGATTGTCGTATGGGGTGGCGAATTCGGTCGCACGCCGATGGGCGAAGTTCGTGAATCGACTGGTCGCAATCACCATATCGAAGCCTTTACCATGTGGTTTGCCGGGGGCGGTTTCAAGGCTGGGGAGGTCGTCGGCGAAACCGATGAATTGGGTTTCGGGCCAGTGGGTCAGTCCGCGCATGTGCGCGATATCCACGCTACGCTGCTGCACCAGTTGGGCCTCGACCACCATCGCTTGTCTGTCCGCTTTCAGGGACTCGATGTGCGTTTGACCGGCGTTGAAGAGGCGCGCGTGGTGCGCGAGGTGCTAAGCTAGAGATCTACCAGCGTCTGTCGTCTGACAACTTTCGCAACAAAGCGATTAGCGGTGCCATCCCTTCCCACGTGCGCGGCCGTAGTGATTAAACTGGAGGCTGCAGTTGGCACGAATTCTGGGAGGTTGGTACGTTGGTTTCAAAATCATTAAGCGGTTTGCTGAAGCGCGTCGCGCCATCGGGCTACTTTGGGTTGGCCATCCTGGGCAGCCTCGTTGCGCTGGGTGTGCCACTACTGGCTCTGCTATTGGGTTGCGTGACGGCCACTCTGCTGGCCGCTCATTCACCGGCTAGCGGTATCAACGGCGCCGCGTGGCGGTTATCTCCTTGGCTGCCCGATTTCAACGCCATGCTTCCGGGCGATCTGTCGCCGTTAGGGCGAGTCAGCGCGCTGTTGTTGGTGGCTCTGCTATTGCTATGCTTATTGTCGCTGGCCCTATTGGCATACTATCGCATGATCCAGCGCGCGGCCGTCGACTTTGAAGTAGCCATGATCGTTCGTTTGAAAGGGCAGGCCAAACGGCTGGCCACGGTGCGCACGTTGTCGGCTCAGCAGACGGCTTTGATCGATTGTCTAGACTACCACCTGCCGCGCGTCCGCGGTGTGCTCAGTCGGTGGTGGCGAGTCTACCCACGCCACGCAGTTCAATTGGTTGTGTGCGTCTTGATTGCGCTTTTAATTCAGCCGCTGTTGGCATTGCTGACATTGACCGCTGTGGCCTTGGTCGTGTTGTGCTTCCGCGCGCTAGATCGCTTGCGCAGGTCTAACTTGCCGGTGGTGCGCGAGCGAGCAACTCAGCACAGAGAATCGCTGGTGGCGCTGAGCATCAAGGGGCCACTGTTGGAGTCGGTGCACGACGGTGCGGCAATTGAAAAGCGATTTAATGATCAGTTGGTCCACTATCGCCAGGATGCGTTTCGCAGTTTGTCCAGTTCCGTTTGGAAGATTCCGGCCCTGCTGTTGGTGCTGGGCGGTTTAGCGTGCTTGTTTTTGTTTGTCATTGCTGTACAAGTCCTACGTAGCGAGGCGGATTTTTCGGTCCCTTCGGCACTGGCCTTCACACTGTGCTTGGCCGCTGCCACGGTGAGCGGGCAACGGTTGGTGCGCGGCTGGCGCGATCTGCGTTCGGTCGACTCAGCGGCGGATGAACTGGAGCGATTCCTAGCGATACCCGTGGAGGAATTCGACGGCCAGACTCTCAAGCCTATTGGCAATGTGAGCCGCCAAGTCGAACTGGAACATGTCACGGTGCAGGATAGCAACGGTCGCAAGCTGTTGGAGGATGTGTCTGTGGTCTTCCAGCCTAACATGCTTATCGGCGTGCTGGCCAGTGGCAGCCTGCAGTCTAACGCACTGGTCGAATTGCTGATGGGCTTTGGTCGTCCTGTCAGCGGCCGCCTATTGTTCGACGGTGTCAGCGTGGGGGATCTAACTCCGCAAAATCTGGCCAACTGCTCACACTGGGTGGCCAACGATGGGGCCCTGGTGGCCGGCTCGGTGGTCGACAATTTGCAGCAACCCCCGGCTAAAAAGAATGGTCGGACTGTCAACGAGGCTTTGACACTGGCCCGCTTGGAGGAGATGGTCAACCAGTTGCCCGACGGTCTGGCGACGCTCATCTCCCCCGGAGACGACCGCTTGTTTGGCGACACTGCCTTCCGCATGTCGCTGGCCAGAGCCGCCCTAACCAAAGCTTCGATTTACGTGATCGAGGAACCCGCCTCGCATTTCGATGCGGCGATGGAGCAGCAGACCTTGGATGCCATGCGCGGCCTGGTCAGCCCCGAAGCGTTCACGATCGTCTTGCCGCAACGCCTACTGACTCTGCGGCATTGCGACCTGCTGATCATACTTCACGATCACTCGGTTGTAGACATAGGCACCCACGCTAAGCTGCTGCAGCGACACGAACTCTACCGGCATTTGAACTACCAACGCTTCAATCCGTACCGCAGCCTCACAGTTTGAGGCGTTGCTTACCAAGAACCGTCCGAATGGTTCTTGGTTTTAGGAAGCCTGTCACGCTCGATGCAGCCAGGTCTAGATCGGCCGGACAGAGGTTAGAAGATGTGTGGTTAGAAGATTTGCGCACGCGCTGTGCCGTGCCGTGCGCCCGGTGCCCGGTGGCGAACTCTCGGCCGAGGTGGCGCGAGCGTGTGCACTAAGCGACGCGATACTAGGCGGTTCTAGGCAATTACTGTAAGAATTGTAACTGGAGAGCGTTTCAAAGTTCGGACGCTGTCAAAAATCGAAAGCGGACACTTACTTTTTAGCAACGGCCAAAGGCCTTACGAGCTAAAAGCGGTGGGGGAGGCTTGGCCGCGCATATTAGCCAGCAGTGCGCGGTAGCGGGTTAGCAGTTTGCGGATGAGCATTCCCAAATAAAAGTTAACCACTAACGAAAACAGGAAGAAAACTGACAGGATATTTTCGCCGGTCTTTGAACTGCTCGGGCCGTTCAGTATTGTGGAGTTGGCGAGATCCCCTGGGCTGCTGTCGCCGCTTGGATTTTTTGAAGTCGACTGCGCAGGGGGCGTGGAGCCGCTGTGGGTGCCGGGACCCTGGCTAGGTGGTGAGAGCGTGGTATTCGCGGCCACACGATCAAAGCCGTCATAGCCGCTTGGGCCATTGGGACGCTGGCCATTGCCGGGAAACTGTCCTGCGCCATACTGCGCGTTGGGATTTTGTCCGTTGATATACTGGCCGTTGCCGTAACCCTGGTTGTAGGGAACGTTTTGACCGAATGCATTGCCTTGGCCGGCGGATCCACCTTGACTTAAGACACCCCCTTGGCCGGAGAAATTGTCAAAGCCTGGGGTGGAGAGTCCAAACTTCCCGGGGTTCTGCCCACTGGGGTTCGCGCCAAAACCGATGTTGGAGCGATTGGGAAGCCCGGTCATCGAAGAGGGATCCAGCGACGGCGGAGTTCTCGTATCGTAGTTGGGTGGCAGCGAACTCTGTGGGTAGGTGCTTTGCGGATAATCGCCCCCGGCAGCGCCGCTTTGATTTTGGAAGCGATTGTCAGCGGTGCGGTTGATTTCGTCTCGGCTGCGCGAATTGTCGTTGGCGCTGGGCGTCCGCCAGTCACCGGCAGGGTTTGAGGGGTTGTTGTTCGTCGCGGCACCGCCGCGGCCGAGTTGGTTGCTCGCCGAGTCCGCGTAGTTAGGGAGCGTGGGAGAGAGGCTGCCTGGTGAGTTGTTCGGCGGATTTCCATTCGTGTTGGGAAAGGCCGGTGCGCCGCGATCAAGCTGCTTTGCTTGATCGATGGGATTGGTGGAACCTTGGGAGGTGGAGTCGCCGAAAGTCGATCGCGGCATAGCAGGGTTAGAGGCCGCGGGTGTATTTGCTGGCGCTGAATTGGAAGGTGTAGCTGAGGACTGCCCTGGGAAGGTAGGCAATGCAGGGTTGCTACCGCGCTGCTGAACGTTCAATAGGTCGCTCGGTTCGACGTCGGACAAGCGTCCGCCGCCCAGTTGAGCGGTCACATCGGTGGGAGAATTCACCCGCGGCATATTCCGCAGCTCCTCCAGCGACGGTGTTTGGGGGAGCACATCGGTACCGATACGAACCAAGATCCGGGTCGCCCGGCCTACCAGCTCCGGGGGCATATCGCTTGGGTTCTCCATCGCTTTGCCCTGCATGTCAGCCACTTTGGCAGGCGAGAGCTGGATGATGTAGCACAGCGCTCGGTCTGGATTCTGGGTATCTCGCTCCCAGCCAAAGTCGCGGTTCGGACCACTGGGGGGCGCCGCGGCGACTTGCCCGGCGGCGGCGATTAGAACGAGAAGTCCGATTCCGTTCATGAGGACGTTCCTAACAATGAGTCTATAAAAACAGCGGGTCAATAAGAAAAATCGAAAAGTATGTGGCTAAAAAAAGGATGCACCTGATGGCAGACAACACGCTCTGCGGAAGACTCCGTTGAATTGCGCTAGCATCGTTAAGCCTACATCATACGCAGTTGGCAAGTAAAGAGAAGTTGACAGCGGTAGTCCGGGCAGGCTGGGCGAGAATAATTTTATAGTTTGCTAGCAAGGGAACGAACTTGGTCATCACCCGTCCAAAACGGTAGACTATGTTAAGAGGCGCCATCTTTGCGGGTGATAGCGTTGGTTCTGTCACTGCGGCAACGATTATACGCATTGGTCCTGACCAAACGCGTAATCTCGCTAAAGAAATCACCCCGGTTGACTCGAAAACTAATGGCGGACAGTTTGTTCTGCATGGTCCCAACGAATCGATTGGTTCGGGAGGCGTGCTGAAGAACTGGTTCAGTTAGGGGGGAATCTAACTGAGCAAGCTGCGCACTCGCTGTGTGCGGTTATGCCGGAGTTGTTTGTGGGTAACTGCGCGAGCAGTGTATCTTCGAGCATCGCCACGGGTTCTCCGTTGGTAGTTTCGGCTACACCTGCTGAAACGGTCCTATCATCACGGCTCATTTTCGAATCAATGGCTCGCACTGCTGCTCGGGGGTGTGGCTAACGAGTTGGATTTGTGAACGCGGGACGATAAGGCAACTGACCGAATTTGAGGAGATGGGAAGCCAGTTCGACTGAGGAGAAGCTGAGTTCTCGGTCACCGGAATTGGTTTCCAAAGAGAGCCCTGACCCAAGTGTCTGTCGAATGTGTTTGTCAATGGATTGGCAGCCGTTATGCGGGATGTTTCATCCCATGTAGTTTGACAGGCAGGGGCGACCACGGCCAGATCGGATTTCGAATGTGAAATCTAGCTGGCTCTAAAACACGTAAGGAAAACGGAGATCCTGCATATGAAGGTGTTCACCACAGGACAGGTCGCAAAGATCTGTAAGGTGGCCCCTCGAACCGTGAGCAAATGGTTCGACTCCGGCCGACTCAAAGGATATCGCATTCCGGGCTCGCAAGACCGCCGGATCCCACGCGAATATCTAATCCGGTTCCTCAAGGAGCATGGTATGCCCCTAGGCGACCTGGAAGATGAGGCAATGGCCAAAGTCTTAATCGTTGCTCAAGACCAAGTTCTGATCGAGAATCTTCGGCGCGAATTACCGCCCGAGCGTGGATTCAAAGTCGGCACGGCAGCTAGCGGTTTTGAGGCGGGCATCCAGGCTGAAAGTTTCCATCCCGACTGCATGATTGTAGACTTCTCAATCGGCAAAGTGGAAGCGCTTCAGATCTGCCAAAATCTGCGTAAGAATAACGATTTTACCGAAATCACTTTGATCGCACTGCTTCCGGACGACGGCCAAACGTTCAGCTTTGATCGCTCGGCAATTAACGAAACGTTCAAGAAGCCGTTCGATGCTCGCCTGTTGGCAGAGCGTCTACGGACCCTGGTCGGCAGCAAAAAAGAACTGGTCTAAGCGTTTTCCGCTCAGCTCAGTTGCCTTGCTCACGGCCGCGTCCCGCGATCGATTCGGAAAAATCCCCGACATCTGTCAAAAGATAACAAGCTCACCCGCCCTTCGTGGCAGGTGGGCTTTTT
>CAKQWG010000051.1 GCA_934278005.1 uncultured Pirellulaceae bacterium
ATACGAATCTGAAGAGAGCGACTCGCCTTGCCAGCCCCCTCCCAAATTTTCAATAAAATCGTCTGCGGGCTTATCCCGATGCTGCTCGTTTTCGCTGCCAGCAATGAGATTCTGAATTACCTGACTGTCGCCCCGCAAGTTGTGCGAATGGAGCATCGCCCCCGCGCTTGCGGGCGATTGGGCGGACAGAATGCAGATGAAGGTTAGGCACGCAAATCTAATCATAATGGAATGCTACCATAAACCAAAGGAGCTATTCAAGTAGCTACTGGACCATAAAATCGGAAAATACGGAAAGGAGTGGAGATGGGGGCCAAGATCATGTCATAATTTGTGCGCAGTTCATTGCTGCATGGAATGCTGCAGCCACCGACGGCAATGTCTACTCTGCTTATTTTAGTAATCCAATGAAGTATGCCATTCCATTGGCAGCACTCTACCAAACGCGGACTGAGGCTAGAGCTGCTCATTCCGGCATAGACCGCTTGTTGAATGCGGTGGGAGTCGTTGTCGCTGTGGCGCCGTGGCACGTGCTTGTGGAACTCGGTCAGCGCCTGCTGCGAGGCCGCGCGGTCTCGTACGCAGACTTGGCCGCTCGAGCTTTAGGAGGTGCGCTAAGTGCCGCGGGGACCTACTTGGTTGGGACGTGGGTGATCGGCCGAGTATTCATTGTGGTAAGGTGCCACGTTCGCCCCTCGCGACTTGGGGCACTGCTCGATCTATACGTTGCGGACTACGTGGTGTGGATGCTGCTGCCTTTTATCCCGGCTATATCTCCTTCCGAAATAGCAGTGAAATCGAAATCGCGCGCGGTGCAGTTGGCTATCTTTTCGGATCACCAGTCGCAGCCGCTGCAAGTGGCCTATCCGTTGGCAGTCAGCGCTGCTACGCCTGCCCGCTGAGTTTGTTGCTCGCCGGTCGGTTGGACACTTACGAGGCTGTTTTGCAGCGCGTTAGCACCGCCGCCCTGGCAGGGCTGCTGGCCGTGCTCTTAGAGATATCAAAGATATTTGTCGAGACGCACACCGCAGCTCTGGACGACGCGATCGGCTCCGCCGGGGCAGGAATCGGTGCCGCTCTAGGAGTACTGGTCGGGGCTCAATGGAATATCACTAGTCTAACAACCCGCAACCCACCATTTTAACACCAAGTGCCGTTGCTGTTTTCTCGGCGGCGCTGGGATACGCGTTGATTTATTTAGCGGTCCGCCGGGCTCCATTCGATTTTGTTAGTTCGACAGCGGAAGTGAGCGAGCAAATCGCAGAGCTTAGAGCGGTTGCATTCGCGGTGCGTCGCAAGAACTGAAGGCAAGGCACTTTTAGCAGTCTTCGATGAGAGTATCCCGCATTGGTTCTTCTCGCTTATCGTGTTACCGGCTACCTCCCGGCTCATTCATTTCATTTAGCCCCCCGACAGCGGAAAATCCCGGACATTCACTACTAGTCACATTAGAGACACTTGCTTACGCTGTAATGACTTGATATAATCGACATCATGTGCACTCGATTCCTCTTATTCGCTATTTTCGTTACCCTCTTCGGTCGCCCCGCGCACGCTGGGGTGATGGTAGGTATCGACTGGGATTCAGGCTCGGCAATGGCTGCGTCGGACAACGACACGATGCCGCCTGAGTTGCCGGTACATTTTGAGGAGGGGGCACCTGCATCGTCGATGGGTGTTTCCGTTTCCGCTAGCGTTCCCACACTGCTTGCCGCTTTAAGTGTGCTTGACTCGTTCTCTTTTGCACCCATCCTTACTGGCATTCTTCAGCCCGTCGATGGCTCACTCCCTCCAGCCCCTATATTCGATGGGCTGCTGAAACCTGCGTAGCGATATAGAGTGTCTGTTAAATGACTTTAACTCTTTTCGCTTATGTTGGTTTAATGAGGAACGATGATAATGAAACGTTTTTTGTGTTTATTCTTGGTGGTAGGTTTGTTGCAAAGCTCGGCGGTAGCGGGGACTGTTGGTAGTGCTTTAGAGCTCTTGGACTCTCCAACTGGGATCGAGTTGAAGCTTAAAAACTTTGAAGCGATTAATATTGATGGTGGGACTACAGGGAAAATTGAAGTGGGTGATACCCTGCGGGGGATATTTGAGATTACCTCTTCGTCGCCGCTTTTTCCTGGCTCTGGCCCCAATCGCTTCCCTGACGGTTTCGAATTGACCGGGATTTTCGAGACGAGAGTAATGGCTGTTTCGGCTCCTGACTCAGCTGGAAACTCGCTGTTTCAATTCGGTCCCGAAGCGACCTTTCCAGGTTCAATACCGGGGCTGATTCCAGTCGGCACGATGATAGCGTTCTACGAAGATTATACCCCAGATTTCTTTGGCGCAGGGACTTCGGTATCTATCGCGGCAGCAGAAGCGCTTGCAACGGACGGTACGCTGTTTGCCGCGTTTGGTGCCAAGCCAGGCGCTGTCTGGGGGACTGATTACTATTGGAATGCAATTGGCAGTGCAACTCCAGGTTCCGTTGCTACTGGAACAGTTGCGACATTTGCTGCTTCCTTGCAACAACTCTATGCGGCGAATGGAACGACCTATGTTGACGGGTTTACGCAGCCACCAGTTGTAGGTACGCCTTTGGCCCTGGCGGCCGCACTTGGCGCTATACTAAATGAACTTGCGCTTCAAGGTAACGTGACGTCAAACAAAGATGCCTTTATAGACGGCCATCCTTATCCCTTGATAAGTCAGGATCCTGCTCGCCTGCATGCAGTGCCCGAGCCAGCATCGCTTATGGTTTGGGGGTTATTGGCTGTCGGTTGCGTCTTGCCACGCCGTAGTCGTCGAGTTGCCTAGCCAGCGTAGCGATAGAAAAATGCTTAGTACGCATTGGAATGTCCTCCTCCTCTTTTGGGGTGGAGGATTTTTCATGCTATTGCCTGCAAAATCGCACATCCCAATCAGCTGCAAATTATTAGTGCTTTCTTAAAGTTCAATTTTAGGGTTGGGATAGTGGATGAGATTACCAGTCCCTCAGACTCACCGAATCAATCGGAGTCGTAACCTCGTTCACCACCCAACATTTAACGGGACAAAGTACGAGCTAGACACTGTCGTTAAGCGTAAGTGCTTCCAGTGGCCTCCGAATTGATCGGATGCTCGGGGCGGCGCCTCGGCCGACACGTAGGGCGAGCTGAACGGTACGGCCAGCAAGTTGAGGGATGAGTTCATGGGTGGCTACGCGGACGCGATCGATGGTTGTTCGAAAATCCGGCTTGGGATCTTCGGTCAATAGAAAGATCGAGACACTCCCAAGTGGATGCATCGACAAACCGGCCGCAGTTCCGGCCAGCCACAAACGCTGGATGGCGCGACCGCCAGTGGCGAAGATTTGGGCTGGATTGTGCGGTTCGTTGACTAACTCCTGGGGTACCGACAGTATCGCAATGGCGCCTGATTTCTTGACGCTAACTAACGAGGGCATGGTCAGCAGAGGCAGCATTCTCATCGCGATAATTGCGCGCATCACCTTCCAATTGCGCAGCAGGGGCAACATGCTCGAGAGACCGGGGGGGAGTTCCAGCGTGCGCAAATCCAAGCCGTCGGCCGTCGATTCGGCCTGCTGCTTTGTGAATCGCAACTGACGGAATAGCTCTTCATGGAAGGGACGGTGCTGAAACCTCAAAGCATCGGTACTGGCGATCAACTTGCCAAATCGCCGCTTGTGGTGCTTGCTTGTCAACCAGTCGATCTGAACTTCTGGAAAGTCTGCGCAAGATGCAGTTAGTTGGTCTAGCAAGCTCGGCTCCAACGGGTCGCTGGCGTACATCTTGCGGTTGGTGCAGCGACTGAATATCGACTCAACCAGCGGGTCCCGCGTGCCGCCAGAGCGAAACTTGATTTCAACTTTAAGGTTCTCGCTCGAGGAAGCCACATGTGGCTCACCACGCCAGATGACTTCCGCAGCCAACCCCAAATCAGCGGCTGCAATAACTGCATTTTCGACAGCAGCGCCGATCGAAGTCATATCGAACATCGACTTAACATCCGAAGGCAACGAACGAGAATGGTCCAGGTAGACCAGCAGGGAATCGTTTTCAACACGGAAAAGCCACGGCTGGTTATTGTCAGGCGACGGGGCGGCGATGGCGGCTTGAAGGATAGCATCGAATACTTGAGATGAAATCATCAATGCTCACCCTTTTGTCTTCACGGAGTGCTTTATTAGACCGCATGGCACCACCCCACGCGTCCTCAATCGCGTGGCCCAGACGTCGTTGTTATGCGCACGGTTTAACCAACGGTCATTCTCGACAATTGCTGGCTTGACTGTCAAGACAACCTCAGGAGGTTCCCTTGCAGGCTTGCAGGGTCCCCTGTAGGCGACGCTCCATACATTTCCTGCTGTATCGCGCGAACGCGGTTGTGGCGAACATATTCGCGGCTACTGATGCAGACAGCCATTTACCTGACCACCCGCTGGCGCAACAAAACCCGACTCCTCAGCAGTAATTTCAAAACTCAGCTGCCTGCTGTGTTTCCAAAGGCACACGCTGGGCTTGGAATCATTTAGACTGAAAGAGTCAAACAGACACAGAGTCGTGGTGGCTAAACAAGCTCGCGAGAATCTCTATGAAACCGAGTGACAAGCTGGTTCCAGACGACGGTGACCCTGGGAATCTCGCCGAAGTGCAGCCATTGATTCCCCGCCACCTGCCCGAATTTCGTTCTCAGACAGCCGAAACCGAAGTGATCAAGCAGGTGAGAGAATCCCCCTGGCGTGTCGCCAGATCCGACGGCGTTGCTTGCGGGCACGCTTTCGTTTCACCGTAATCTTACAACTAAAAGCGGCTCGGACGATACAGTCGATCAAGACAAACTACAGCCAGGTTTTGTACTGGGACACTACGAATTACTAGAGATAGTTGGCCATGGCGGATTCGGAACGGTATGGCGAGCCAAGGACCTCAGACTGAACCGCGAAGTCGCTGTGAAAATTCCGCGGTTCTTGATCATGAGCAGGGAAGATAAAGCACAGTTCATTAGAGAAGCCAAAGTTGCGGCGCAATTGCGTCATCCTAACATCGTGGCGGTTCACGATGTCGACTGTGTTAACGGCCAGCACTTTATCGTGCAAGACTTCGTACATGGGGAGCCTCTCATCGATAAATTTGTAAATGGCAACCCGCTATCAGCTAGACAGGCTACTGAAATCTGTCAACGCATTGCCAATGCTGTAGCCGAAGCTCATCGCCATGCAATCACGCACCGAGATTTAAAACCTAGCAATATTTTGATCGATGCGGCCCGCTATCCTTATTTGCTGGATTTTGGGCTGGCCAAGATCGACACGGCAGAGCAATCGCTTATGACCCAACAAGGACAGGTGTTGGGCACTCCAGCGTACATGTCCCCTGAGCAGGCTCGAGGAGAGTCGCGGGAAGCTGACACGCGCAGCGACGTCTACTCTATGGGAGTCTTGTTCTTCGAACTTCTGACCGGCGAAAGACCGTTTCGCGGAACAACACATGCCATTTTAAAAAGGACGATTGAAACCCCAGCACCATCTCCTAGAACTCTCGATCCACGCATCTCGTTGGATCTTGAAACGATCGTACTCAAGTGCCTTGAAAAATCCCCCGCACATCGTTTTCAAGATGCGGCTGAACTGGAGAGCGAACTCAATCGCTACTTAGCTGGAGTTTCCATTAACAGCCGCGCGCAGGGGCCAACGACTCGCTTTTTGCGTTGGTTCGTAAACAGTCCCGATATCGCACGTCGTACTACAGGACTAGTGTACATCGTGTTAGGCCTCATGCTGTCTGCCTGGGCCACCGTAGGAATGCTGTATGTCGCCATAGGCGTGGCTGGGCAGGAGTCCCCAATTCATGCCACCTTAGAATTGCTACTAATACTCTTTTGCCTATACCTGCCGTTGATTGGTGTTAGGAACTTGATACTCAGAGGTACAACGTGGGGTATTGGACTGGGGCTGGTGTTCCTATTTGTAGCGATTGCCGTAGATATTTCGGGAATGGTCGGACTGCAGTTCCGAGACGATTTGCTAGGAGATACGCAGCAGCGATTACCAGTCTTCACACTGCTTTTGATTATTCTGTTGACCCTGTTGAGCCTTACCATTTGCACGATTCTGTCGGCGCGTAGCGCAAAACGCTAGCTGCTCAAAGTCATGCTATTTATAGCCGAGCTTGATCATGCGGCCACGCATGATGCGGCGTTTGAGACGCTGCAGGTAGCTGCGATTGCCCGAGCGCAGGCGACCTTTGCGCAATAAATAACGGTAGGCGTCGAACTGCTGAAAATACGGAGCGGCCCTGACCTCGCCGCGGTTGAGCAAGATCTTGACGGCTTCGGTGCCTACTACGCCAGCGGCCAAACGACAAGCAGCACAGGCAGAGGGACCTCGACCACTGCTCTCGACGTAGGAAAAATCAAAGTACGGAAGGTGCGTCGAACGTGGGGCTAGACCTAGAGCAAAGGCACATAGCTTGTCGACCGCCTGCATGTCATCGTTCAAGTCAAAATACTCATCGAAGCTCATGCCATTGGGATCGAAGGCGAGCCAGGCGGTGCTGAAGCCAATGGGGCCGGCTGTCAATGCCCAAATGCCGCGCTGACGAGCTTCGCGGAAAAGCATACGCCGCGCCTCGAAGGCAAAGAAGTCGACGGAGTCGACCAACAGGTCTACGCCATCTAAAAAGGCGGCGACGTTCTCGGGCGTGATGAACTTGTCAAATACTTCAATCTGCAGCTCGGGATTGACACTCTTCGCCGCGGCGTCCAACACGCTGACTTTCGCCTGCCCTAAATTGTCGAGCGTGGCGCCAAACTGCCGATTGAAGTTCTTGGTTTCAAATGCATCGGCGTCGGCTATGTGAAATTTGCCAATGCCCAGGCGTGTTAAGGTCATCAAGTGATTGCCACCTACGCCACCCATGCCGGGGATGGCCACACGGCACTGCCGCAGCCGCTGCTGCTCCTCGGGCGATACCAGGCCGAGATTCCGTGAGAACGCCTCTTCATAACTCCAAGCTGCGCTAGCGGTGTTATCGGCGGACTGCATGATGGCAACCATCTCAAAAGAAATGCGCGAACTAGCCAGCCATATCGGCCACTATGACCCCAATCCTACCCCAACTAGAGCTAGCAGGCGAGCGTTTTTTTAATTTTTAAGTTGACTTATTTACGGCAGCCAGTTAGCCAGCTCGCCGGTTTTTTGCCTAGGCTTGCCAGTATCAGTAGTTGTCCGCCCCGAACAGGCCCAATCGGTGAAAGCAGTTCAACACAAACGCATTTATCTTATCGGAGGTGCTAGGCGATGCTGCAGCTGGTCAAGCTGCTGATGATATCTTCGACAATGCGCACTCGACAGTCAGCCAAGGCTGCCTCGGAAATCGATGCGGCAGCCAGCGCCGGAAGCAACAGTCGATCTACGCTAAGACACGGCTCTTCGCGCTTCCACCGCGCCAGCCAACAAGCGTCGCTTAGCTCACCATAAAACTGCTCCAGCTCAGGGGACTCGCAGTCCGCCAAAAGCTCCTCCACGCAAACCAACCACTGCGCCGCACGCAGAGGATCTAGCCGAATTTCTGCACTGCGCTCACTTGAGATAGTCACTCGTAAGGACGACCGGATCTGATTCGTTGGGTTGATGGACATGATCATTTTTTTCTACCTAAGAGAAGTTGAAAGCAGTGGGTTAGAGATAAGTAGAGTAAGCCTTGTTTGGTCACAAGCGCGCCAGGCACTGCGTGGCACACAAGTTCAACTGTCACAGCGCTGGAAAGCTAGACAGGCGTTCTGCCCGCCGAACCCAGAGGAGTTGCTCAGAGCGACGTTCAGCCTGCGCTGCTTGGCGACTCGAGGTGTATAGTCCAGAGGACAGGCCGGGTCGACGCGGGCGTAGTTGGCCGTAGGTGGCACCAGTTCGTGCTTTATGGCCAATGCCGTGTAGACAGCCTCAATACCGCCGGCGGCCCCTAGGCAGTGCCCAGTGGCCCCCTTAGTCGACGAGATCGACAAACGCCGCGCCTCGGCTCCGAAAACCTGCTGGATGGCTTCGCTCTCCAAAGTATCGTTGGCCACGGTGGATGTTCCATGAGTATTGATATAGTCCACGTCCGACAACTCGCAGCCAGCCTCTCTAATTGCCGCCAACATACATTTCGCCAAACCAGCCCCGCCGGGTGCCGGGGTCGTGATGTGGTGTGCGTCTGCCGAAAGCCCATAGCCAATTACTTCAGCGTAAATTTCTGCGCCTCGCAGACGAGCGTGCTCGTACTCCTCTAGCACCAGCAGCCCGCAACCCTCTCCCATCACGAACCCGTCGCGATCCGCGTCGAAGGGACGCGACGCCAATTCGGGCTGATCATTTCTGCGGCTCAGGGCGCCGATGCGGTCAAAGGAGGCGATCGACAGCGGACAGGTTGCCGCCTCGGCCCCGCCGGCAAGCATCATGTCCACTTCACCACGTTTGATATGCATGACCGCTTCGCCAATTGCATGCGTGCCGCTGGCACAGGCCGTGGCGATGGCCAAATTAGGGCCGAGCAGTTTGTGTTCGATGGCCACCACGCCCGATGCCATATTGGGCAGGGAATAGGGTAGCGTATGGGGCAGGACCTTAGTGTGGCCGCGCTCTTTCAAGGTAATCGCACTCTGTTCAATCTCTCCTAAGCCGCCAATGGCTACGCCGATGATGCAACCGCAGCGCGATCCATGTTGGGTGGCGTCGTAATCCGCATCGCGAAGCGCCTCTTGGGCGGCCACTTCAGCGAACTGGACAAAACGCGATGTCTGCCGCGCTTTCTTAACGCCCAGAAACTGCACCGCGTCGAAGTCGGGCACTTCGCCGGCAATGTGAACTGGCAAACCGGTGGTATCAAAACGCACAATCCGACCAATGGCCGAACGCCCCGACAGCGCAGCCTGCCAGGCCGCCTGAACGCCGACGCCGGTCGGTGCAACAATCCCCAGCCCCGTTATAACTACTCGCCTCATTAGGCACTCCCGTCAAAAGTTGGACACTGTCGAAGCTTAGATTTGGGCTTAGCCAAAGTTTATTAGGCCAGTCCTCTACGCACTTGTTTGTCGATAATTCATCGCCGGCTTGACGATTGTAGAGCCTGTGCGGGAAGGCACGCAGAGACCAGGCCAGTGAGTCGCCTGGAATGCTGGATCCTGGTAAGTGCCGTCACCTGCGCAGGCCGCGGCTAAAGGTTGGGTAGCGTGGTGGTGCCTCACCGTGTCGCGTCATAGCGACAAGCAGCGACCAAGCCAGTAATTCGCATATTGAGAGAAGCTGCGCGAGCCAAAGTTAGAAAATGGATGATTGAAAGATGTACCAAGTAACGAACGGCAGCCACTGTCACGGCACTTCTGAATTTTTGCATGCCGCGTGTGGGAATCATCACTGACTCCGACGCCGTGTGACGTGACCTGCACAAACCACGTCTACCGGCGATGCAGTTTAGGAAGCGGTCTGTGCTGCGACCCAGGGAAGAGCCTCTGTCTTTTACCATGCATTTTCTAAGCGGTGAGCTTCGTATGTTGGACGAGTTGCCCTGTGCATCGGCGGCTTGCTGCGGCTCGGCGTCAAACTACTCGCTGCGCGTTGATCCAGTAGGCCAGTGCAAATGGGGACCGCGCGAACGGCTTCGCCAAAAACTAGATGCATTACGCAGATCGCCCCCAGTTCTAACGCAGCAATCGGGAAGTTAGTGTGGAGTCTTGCCTAAGTTTAAGCGGCCACCGGCACGACTTGATACTCCTCGGCCGGCAGGAACTGCTCGTAAAACAACTTCTCGCTTGCCAGCATGTTGGCCCCATCAAGTTGCCAGGGAGCGTACTGCGGACCATATACCTGATCGTAAAGTGGATAGCGAGTGACATCCAATTGAGCAAAATCGTGCATGCAGAGCACGGCGGGATTGCCGCTCACAGCTGCGTAGGACTTGACATCCGAACAGGGCACACAGCCGAATAGACGTTGATAGGCTTTGGCATGCTTGGGGTGCACGGCCAAGAGCAGGCGGTCGACGCCACGCCGCCGAGCGGACTGGATGAGTAGGCTGATCATGCTTACGAGCGTCTGGAACCTCAGCCGCTTTTGGTCAGGATCGATGCTACTAGCCAAACACGAAACTTCTGCCAAGTGAAGACCGGCGGCCCGCATGCGCCCGACCTCTTCACCAAATAGCGACTGCATCGGGAGCCCAAACTCACCGTCACCCACCAAGCTCACAGTAAACACCACTTCGTCGAGCGATTGAGCGATCAACACGTTAGTCGTGTCGGCCAAGTGCTGGCGCATGACGCGCAGTCCACGCTGCTCACCTGAAATGAGGCCTGCGCGGCAGTACACATCGTGGCACAACTGGAATGCCTGTTTGCGGTCGGACGGCTGATTGGCCACCTTCATGGAGAACTGCTGCGCGGTGTGTTCACACACGGACGCGATAATCGGGCTCTCGATATGTTGTTCAAGATTGACAAAACGAGCGTCTGAAACAGAATTAGCAGAATTAATAGCGCAGCTCTCGATGGACGATGTGTGCATGTGTTATCTCTCTAAGACTAAAAATTTCGAAAGGCTGAAAGAAAAGAAGAAGTAGATAAGGAGCTAGAGCACTTGCTTGGCTCAAGAAGGCGGCCTAATAAATCAGGTCGCGATGACAGTTAAGCCGAGTACGCGAGTTCTGAGCTCGTCGGCTCGACAAAGGCCAGCAGCTTGTCCAGTGATTCCAGACGGACCTGCAGGTAAGCCCCAGGCTCCTGGGGGGTGATTCGCACAACCATCAGCTGCGGCGACAGCTCGTAAGCGCGATCGATGGCCGCTTTCAAATCGGGTCCTTCAGGCGCTGAATGAATCCAGAGCTGAGGCTGGTGCTGTGCAATGGAGGTCAAACACTCAATGTAATTGCACGATTCGCCAATGATCTCTACTTTCGGCTGGCTCGCCAATTGTTGCCGCAACAGTTCGCGGAAGGTTAGTGGTCCAATCGAAAGCAAAATCTTTCGTGTCATACAGATCCTTTAACGGCCGGGCAGGGTTTGAGTAGTGTACCGAGTTTGAATAGTACCGATGTTTAAGTAAGCGCATTGTCCCAAATCGCAACGGCCGGGACAATGAATCTCAAGGACTAATTTGGATTCATTTAATGATGGTCAAATGCTAGTCCTGAGGACCACTCCCGACCTAATAACGACTGAGCGAACTCCCCTGCCGCATGGCTTCGACCGCTTCCAAGCGACTCTCGACGTCTAATTTTTCCAGGATATTGTGCACGTGGTTCTTGATGGTGTGCAGCGACAGCGATAGTTTCTTGGCAATCTCCTTGTTGCCCATGCGTGCTGCGATCAACTCGAGAATCTGTTGTTCACGAGAAGTCAAGCGACTGGTCGACGTTGCCGAGGGCAGTTGCCAGTTAAAAGTCTGGCCGAACCTGGCCATTTCGGAAAGCATTAGCTTAGCAAAATCGTTCGAGCAAAATGCCTCGCCCGCAGCTACACTTTCAATCGCCAGGAGCAATTCCTGCAATGGGGCTCGCTCCATCACGCAGGCATGCACGCCTGTCGCCATGCATTCAAACAGTGCTTGATGATCGTCAGGCACCAGCAAAACGACTTTCATCTGCGCGAATTTAGTCTGCACGGCACCGACGATCTGCTTGGCTAAATTATCGGGAAGATTCAAATCCAATAAAATAATGTCTGTCTCTTCACCCACCAGTTCATCACCCCGGCGTGCCGATTCATGCGGCTGGGCCGAGGCCTGGAATCTGCCCGTGGCTTCTAAATAGTTGGCCAAGCAGTCGCGGAACAGCCCGTTCCGATGTAGCACAAGAATGCGTTTCATGCGTGTCCTTTAACCTGCTAATCCATACAATTTGCGAGAGCGCAAACGACGATAAGCCACATGCCGATTCGGAGAAGAGAATTCAAGGAGCAAAGCCTGCGTATCACCGGAGCTAGAAACCCTAGCTGTATTCTAACCAGATTCGCCAGACTATAGGAACATGCTCCAAGAAGCAACAACTGCGATCCGGGGGGGGTGGAGGGGACCCAGGCTGCCTGTTGCTGGCTGTTGTGGGGATCTATACCTCCCTAGATACCACTGCAGCATGGTATTGGCAGTGGCAACACCAGTCTTATGGGCGGTGGCGCAAGGCAGTGCACGCCTGCACTACGCAAAAGAAATTGTGGAAAATCATCACAGTCTGAGTGCCCGGCGAAAGCGGCTAAGAGAATTTCCGCAATCAGCACGCTTGATAACATCTCGCCGGTGCAGGCTCAGATCGCTTGCCACCAGCCCTAACTCGGGCTCGATCCGAGTTGAGCCTGGGCAATTTCCACTACCAATTAACCTGGTTCACTAGAATTCAAGTTCCGCAGGCGCAGCGAGCAGATTGCACACTTTTTGGGATTTAGCATCTGCCTAGATGGCGATGCGCTCAGCGGCGGAGCAGGGGGCAGGCTGCCGCGATTCTGCTAATTGTTCATACAGCAAGTGCAGATAGTTGGTCGTTGCAGGCGTCCATTGTGTCCGCTCCAGATGTTCTGAATCGATGGGTTCCCCGAACAGACGCTGGTGTATGTCGGTGCCTCGCAGACTGTCAAAGTCCATGACCAGTGCGACGGCGGGATTCCCCTGGGCATACGGGCAACTGGTCAAGCCGCCTAAATGTTGAAATCCCAGCACGCGTTCATAGAACTTGGCATGTCGTGGATGAGCCGCCAGAACCAGGGCTGAAATGCCTCGAGCTTGGGCAGCCTGGACTATGAAACGCGACAACGCAGTAAATACACGCATGAATCTTGCTGGTGACTGGCGTCGGTCGGCGAAGCAGCCCATCTCCGCGATGCGTGTCCGACTGCGGAGCTCAGCAATCTGTTTGCCATACATCTTTTCCATCGGCAGCCCCCGAGCGTTATCGCCGGTCATGGTTAGCGTCGAGATAACTTGTCCTGCGACTTTGGCTACAAAGACTTCCGTCGTGGGCAATAAGTGATATGGCGTAATTCGCATCTCTAGCGAGTTAGCTGAGGTCAGGCCAGCCGAGACATACGAATCATACAACAGGCTAAAAGCTTGATTCAAATCCTCCACCGTTCGCGCAAGGCCGATGCTGGGCTTAGCTTCGTACGAGCTCGAAAAATGCAATTGGGAGGGGGCAGCGGAGGAGGATGCGTTAACAGCAGCGCACGGCATGTTGCGGGTCTCTCAATCAAGTAGGTAGTTCATGATGCTTGCACCTAACTTACCGGTTGGGCTTGGGCACATTTGAAAACTACCTTTGTTGGCTGCCGGAAGTCGTCCAGAAACGATCCGCAGGCTAAGAACTGCACCGAAACGCGGCCGAGTTTGAGGATTGAAGCGATCTTTAGGTCGGGCTCCTTTAGCACGGAGGTACCACCTTAATTTGCCGTGTTGTTTTCGCCAGTTACTGCGTCACCTAATGGCGGAGCAATCCGACATCTCGGGGCTCGCACCCGACAATCCGCGCAGAGTAGGTTATCGCTCTGCATCTGCCTTAAGCTCCACGTTAATAGAGCTTTTAGACAATTTACGCCGCTTTCGCACTCTTATGGTGGGGCCGATATTCCAGTGGCAAAGCTAGCAGCAGCGCGACTCGCATTGAGCTACCGACGAAATCGAGGCGGAGGTCCATTCCTTGCGGGATGGAGCGGCCGACATATCGGACCGCTGGGATCGCCGATAGGCATACTGATGTGCCACAGAAGCTCCCTCCGCTATACCCAGCCCGCAAATCCCCCCGCGCAGACCCTCTGGACGAGCCAGTTTGTCTGACATTCTCCTCAATTGAAGGTAGAAACCCTGGCGATTTGCCGATGAAATGAGGCACGTTCGGAAAATATCTGAGGATGTCGTCCGCACGGTAAAGAGGCAGAAATCAGATGATGAGCATGCAACTGATGTTGCTGACGGCGGTAGACCTATTCACGTAGGCATACCGCTCAGGAACACATAGGAGCAAATCTGCGTCAGAATATTAATTCTGAGGCGCACTTTGCTCAGTCTGGCTCATCGTCCGATTTGAGCTGTGCCGCGAGAGCATGATGTTCTCGACGATCGGATTCGCTGGTTAGAGAAAAGGATTTCTACCGTGCCAAGACACATTTCGCCTGTGCAGTCGATTGTCCTATGGACTCTCGCAGCCCTTTTCCTAGCAACGCACACGGGCTGTCAGGCTCTGACCTTCCGCATTCGCGGCGTGCCAGCGGCAGAGCTACCACCGCAGTGCTTGGCTATCCCGAAGCGCGGCTTGGTGCCGATCAAAGTTTCCAAACTGGCTCAGCCTCGGCCCGACGCCTACCGCCTAGGACCAGGCGATACCATCGGGATCTATATCCCCGGTATTATCCCATTTCAAGATCCAACCGCAGACCCCTCACCGCCGCCAGTCTATTTCCCCGACCCTGGCAGTGAGCTACCTCCGACGATCGGCTTGCCCTTCGTCGTGCTGGAGAACGGCAAAGTTACCCTGCCTGCAATTCAACCGGTTGATGTTAACGGGTTGACCATTGAAGAGGCCACGCAAGCTATCACCGCAGCTTATGTGGAGCGCAAGATACTCACCGACGAAAACATCGTACCGCTGGTATCACTTTTCAAGCCACGAACCTACAACGTCCTGGTGGTTCGCGAAGACACGGGTGGCCCCCAAGATGAGCAGGCAGCCAATGGATCCAGCGTTCAATTGGCAGCCTATAAAAACGACGTGCTCAATGCCTTGTTGGCCACAGGCGGTATGCCGGGGCTGCGCGCGAAAAACGAAGTTCGCATCTACCGCAACACGGCCACCTATATTCCGACTGCCAGCCAGCCGGGGCTTCTGCAGATGCAGAACGGAGAATTTTATCAGCCAATGCCCGGCCCCAATGCCTTAGACGCGCCGGACATCGTCATCCCACTGCGAATCTACGAGGGGGAACAGATCAATATACCTATCGATGACATTCTGCTGCATGATGGCGACGTAGTCTACATCTCCAATCGCTCGACCGAGGTGTTCTATACCTCAGGTATGTTGCCCGGGGGCGAGCATCAATTGCCACGTGATTACGACATCGACATCTTCGAAGCCATGTCCATCGCCGGCTACTCCTACGGCAAGGCCCAATCCAGTGGCGGCGGTGGCGGTGGTGGCGGCGGGATTCCTCCCGGTGCGGGCCTCGCTCCCACGCAGCTGTTTATCTTCCGTGAACGAGCCGATGGAACGGAATACACCATCAAGGTCGATCTCGAGAAGGCTGTCGCCGATGATCACGAACGATTGCTAGTGCAATCGGGGGACAAGCTGTTCCTGCGTTACAGCCCGGTCGAAGAAACCATGACCTTTGGCATGTATGCCTTTTTCATCTATGGCATCCGCCAACTGTTTACAAATTGATGCGTGTGCGAGTTAGCCTAGTGCGGACTCGCGCACAGCAGCCGATCAGGCACACAGCCGATAGCCACAGTACACCTGAGGCAGGCTCGGGGACGATCGTAGGTGAAGCCAACTGCCGCGGCGATGACTGCGGCAGTTGGTAAAACACCTGATCTTGACGGTGGTAAGACGACACCGCGTCCCAGCTTCGGTTATCGAGCGGATTGAAGCCTGCGATCGGGGCGCCTTCGGAGAACAGGTTCAGCACGAACACGGAATCGAGCGCAGGGCCGACGTAGCTATTGGCGAAAGCAAACAACTCTCTACTTCGGGCGCTCGTCAACTCGCTGACTTCGTTTTCTAAGTACCAGATCGTTTCCTGCAGTGCGCTGGACCAAGCGTCAGACGAATCGTTGAAGCTGGTCAACGTCGACAGCGATTTGTCAACAAAGCTGTTGTAAAGAAACTGCGTGCGGACATCCAGTGGATCGGTCCCGTTGAGCAAAGGATTGGGATCCGATGTTAATTGTCCGCCCACCCCACCTTGCACCGCTCGATCGCTGACAGCTCCTACCAGCAGTTTCTGCCCAAGCACGATGTGCTCGTTGAACTCCAAGCAGAAAGTCTGGATGTTTAAGGACGTCCAGATATCAGGCGTGCCCACCGCGCTGGTCAACTTCCACACCGTGAATTCGCCGCCACCTCGGGCACCGCCGAAAGCGCCAGTGCGATCCAGTCGGATTACGTCGCCGGCGGACAGCGTCGCGGCGTTAGCAGCAGACGACCAACTGCTGGCAAGACACAAGCACAAGACAACTATTTTGACATTCACAATGCGAACCACATGCTGTTAAATTCTTGAAACGTCTCTGGCGCGATCAGGCCTGATGCAAGCGACGTATACCCTTAAACTAGACAGGTAACGCAGGCTGTCAAGCATTCTGCGCGCCGATGAGAGCATTCAGCAAATTTACTGTTGGATCGCCTCAATAAACCCCTCCTTCTGTAGATAGCAACCTCGACACATGTGCTACTAATTGCCGCGAGCAGTAGTGGCTTAGGAAGATTTACGATCGACTGACTGGCTGAGCGACCAATGACTGCTGATCAAAACAAGCGCGCTAGAGCTACTCATTGGACGGCTGTTCTGAATAACTACCCGATGATCTTCCCTAAGTGCGACGGTTTCCCGCAGTCGACTTGCGGCTATGGAATTCCGCGGACAATGCTCGGACCCAGCCAGCGCGAAACAGAGAGTGGCAACTTCTGCCACAGCTTGACCAGCCTTTGGTTTTGCGGGCTGCTCGGCCGCAGGTCCTCGGCCCGTCCCTTGCGTACGTAGTATTGCCAGACGGCAGCATGCGGAGCAGCGCCCCACTGAGCTTTGAACCGGTAGGTGCCACTGCCTTGGCTGCTGCGGCCGAAATCAAATTGTGGGCTGCCACGCTCGATGGCTCGCCCGAGCATCTGGCGATACATCCACATGTTGGCCCCCGTCCAGTTATAGGACCTTAAGCTACTGGCGCTGGGTACCTCCGTGCGCTCGCCAGGGTAATGAATTAGCAAGCCCGCCGCGACCGCGTGTTGCTCTTTGCTCACAACGCACAATTCTGCCGTATCGGGAAACGCGTGCAGAATCTGTGCAAACAAATTTTTAGAGAACACGGGCGTTCCTAAGTCTCGCATGTTGATGGCAAACACGGCGTAGAATCGGCTCAGCAGTTCGCGCCCTCCCCACTGCACCTGCAGGCCATGCTCGTGAGTCTTCTTGATTTGACTCCGCAGCTTCGACTTGAACGACGCATCCAGCTCCTGCTCCGACTGCGGCAGTGCCAGACGCATGTGGACTTTGTCCTCACGATTGACCGTCAGCTTTTCATGCACCACCGGAATCTCGTGTCGCAGTTCGAGATAGCGAACGTCCAGCTTATCAGCTAGGTCGCAGGCAGCCGAAACCAATTCAGCGGCTGCCCTTTGGTTCGTCGCCCACACGCCGCCGGTATTGAGGTACGGCAGGCTCACCAAGAACTTGCCGAACAGCCAGCTCTCGACTCGCACGAGTGGTAAAACTCCGTCCACCTCGCCGCCGGCGTTGCGATGCGCAAGCACCACCGGCGTATGCTTCAGGCCTGCGCTAATAGCGGCTATCCAATTCGGATTGTGTCCAGCTAAGGCTTTGTAGCAGCACGCACTTGGCAAAACCGGCCATGGGTCACAGGCTGAAAGCTGAAAAACGGGCATGGCGAGTTTCGCTCAAAATAGGGAACCAGATAAGCTCGATGCAACGTCCCCAAAGCGACTTACCCAAGCTACGTCTCGCATGCCGCTCGGGGACCTGCGCGGACTACCAACCAAACAATCCGCACACAATATAATCGCTCCTTGGCGATGTGCGCGGATCGCGAGGCCGGCTGCTGTAGAGTTTTTCTGTCTCGCCAGAGGCACTTGAGGCGAAGCTGCGGGGCATCCGCCAACGCGGGGCTCTAATGCATCACACCCCCGACCAAGGCGAATGATCGCGGCCTTCCCAACTCGCTCATTTACTCAATGCACCCTTTGTTGACTTTCGCGGCTCCCTGCTACGCTGCATGAAAAACCGCCGTAAGAAAAGAGCGGGTGAGAGCGAGTTTACCTGCAAGGAGAAAGAGGACAGCAAGGTTGCGACATGTCGCAGCACTACAAGGAGCCGCGACGCGGCCCAGCAACACTTCGGACCGTTTGGCAAAGCGTAGGGTTGAGCGTCTGCTAAAGCTACGACATGTCGCAGCACTACATGGAGCCGCGACAGTTCGTCCATGCAGTTTCACTGCCTAACTGGTGGATCCATCCGACCGGTATCGGGGTCGGTCTGGCTCTTTACGGCCTACTGCTGGCTTACAAACGCAGCGAGTTGATGGCGTTCGAGACGCATGAGAGTATGTCATCCACGAACTCGGGGCTCAGTACACTTGAATACTACTGGCGTCTGATAGCGATCGCATTTGTGCTGGCGAGCCCTTTCGAATTCTTTGCATCGTTATTTCGCTGAGAATCCACGAGGCGCATGTGGGCCTAAATCATCCTCTAGAGAGAGCGTAATGCCCCGCTGAGTCCCGATAGGGACGGCAGGTGCTAGCCTGGGATGCAAATCCCAGGTGAAGTAGAGCTCTGGGCAGCGAAAGCCCCGAAAGGGGCGACAGGCGTCGGGCCTCGCGTCCATGCCGCCATCTGTCGTCGCTTCGCGACTTCTTGAATCGAACCTATATCGTCACCTGGGATTCGCATCCCAGGCTGTCAGCTGTCACCGCTTTGCGGTTGAGGCTATGCCGCTAGAGGCAGGTGCAAGATGACCGCTACGTCCCCATCGGCCACCGCGCCGTGCGCTGGATCGCGCGCTACGTTCAGCACGCGTGCGAATCACAAAGCGAAAAATCCCTTGAAAAACAAGGGTTCTGATGGTTCGAGATGTTTGCCGATAGTTGGAACAATACCCCCGGCAAGAATCGAACTTGCGACTAGGCTTTAGGAAAGC
>CAKQWG010000052.1 GCA_934278005.1 uncultured Pirellulaceae bacterium
ATGCCCGCATTGCGATACTGCATCTTGAATCGGCTGTCTGGGTGATCCTTGATGAACTTGCGGATCTTCTGGTCTTCCACCAGCAGTTCGGCAAACTCCTTCTTGGAGGCGTACCAGCGACTCTTCCAACCGATGACAATGCCAGTCCGGAAGCCGACAGGATTAACCTTTTGTCCCATAACTACAACTCGCTTGAACTTTCCTAGCTACCCTGTGTGCGTAGCGAAACTGGACTCTACATGTCGTCGATTGGCTCGAGCTCAATCCGTATATGTGCCGTGCGGCGCAGGATGCCAAAAGCCATCCCACGTGCTCGTGGCCGAATGCGTTTGAACATCGGTCCGCCGTCTACGCGAGCGTCGGTTACAACCAAACGCTCCGGGTTGATCGACTGACCTTTGTTTTGATCGGGATCCTGTGCGTTGCCGACGGCACTGCGCAGAACTTTCTCAAGCATCCGAGCACCGCGGTGCGGCTGGTACTTGAGCAAGTCGAGCGCCTCGTCGGCAAACTTGCCTCTCACCAAATCGGCCAACGGTCGCACTTTGCGAGCACTGATCCGAGCGTATTTGTGAATGGCCGTGAATGCCATAGTGACAACCCTAACTCTTAATATTTCTGCGACGAAACTACGTCAAACCAACTACTTCTTGCCACGACCGGAGTGCCCACGGAAGGTTCGCGTGGGTGCAAACTCTCCCAACTTGTGGCCAACCATATCCTCGGAAACGCTTACTTTTACGTGCTGTCGGCCGTTGTGAACCATGAAGGTTACTCCGACGAACTCAGGTACAATCGTGCAACGACGCGCCCAAGTGGTAATCGGCTCGTGCGATCCAGCTTCCTGGACCTTGACCACTTTGCCGTACAGCCGGGGGTCGACGAATGGACCCTTTTTTGTTGAACGTCCCATAACTTAAATCAACTCTAGTTTCACTTGGACCGTCGGAAATTTGTGCATGATTGCGGACAGCAGAGCCGAACTCATGGAGCCAGCTCTGGCCATCGCTTACTTAATTGTCAATTGTCCGTAGCGACGCGACTTGCGCCGGCGAATGATCGACGAGTTCGATGGCTTACGCCGCGCCCGAGTGGATCCACCCTTGGTTGGCTTGCCCTGAGGCGTAACTGGATGGCGGCCACCCTTAGTCCGGCCTTCACCACCACCGTGCGGGTGGTCGACCGGGTTCATCGCAGTGCCGCGCACGTGCGGACGACGCCCCATCCAACGCTTACGTCCAGCCTTACCGAGCACAATTGCGCTGTGATCTGGATTGCTGGCCTTACCGATCGTGGCCCGGCAACCGCCAGGGATCCGGCGAATTTCACCGCTGGGCAACATGATCTGCGCCCAATCCGATTCGCGGGCCATCAACGTCGCCAGTGTACCGGCACTGCGGCACATTACGCCGCCACGACCAGGCTGCAGTTCAATGCAAAATACTTCAGTACCAGCAGGCATGCGGTTCAGTGGCATGCAGTTACCTACTACCGGCGGAGCACTTGCCCCGTTCTCAACTCGGTCACCGGCCTTAAGCCCGTCTGGTGCGATGATGTATCGCTTCTCACCGTCTGCATAAACCAGCAGAGCGATGCGGCTGGACCGGTTAGGGTCATACTGAACCGAATCAACCTTGGCTGGAATGCCGTCTTTATTGCGCTTGAAATCGATTACCCGATACATCTGCTTGTGTCCGCCACCGCGGTGGCGAGCAGTGATCTTGCCCTGGTTGTTGCGTCCGCCCTTCTTGGGCTTGGGTCGCAGCAACGACTTCTCCGGAACCGCACCCTTGGTCAGTTCGGCGAAATCGCTCACCGATGCATTTCTGCGACCGGCGGAGGTTGGTTTGTATTTGCGAATACCCATCGTACTTACCTAATATTTGATCTGGCCATTACCAGCCGTGACTACCAGCGATTAACTGCGGCTTACTAGAAGAAGTCGATGCGGTGTTCAGCATTGAGCTTGACCACCGCCTTCTTCCAGTCGCCGGTCATGCCCATACGCTGGCGATAGCGGCGCGATTT
Organism: uncultured Pirellulaceae bacterium; assembly: GCA_934278005.1. Classification (GTDB taxonomy): domain Bacteria; phylum Planctomycetota; class Planctomycetia; order Pirellulales; family Pirellulaceae; genus Aureliella. The sequence continues at coordinate 2,029 of CAKQWG010000052.1, forward strand.
GCCGTGACGATTCTGAGTCATCACGCGTTCTACTTCAACATTGAACAACAGCTCCACGGCGTGACGCACGTCGGTCTTGGTCGCCTGCGGGTGGACCTCAAATGCATAGTGATTGTGGCGTGCGGCACGATGCACCCCCTTCTCTGTCACCAAAGGACGGAGGATTACCTGATGCGGCTCCAGCTTTAAACCTGGCTTGACTGTTTTGGCTGCACTCATGACTTCCAATTCCACTGCGATTTCTAAGGCGTTCTAAAGGATCTATCTAGCCACTACTTCAGGAGCTCGATAGTGCTCTTGCAGTGCTTCTAGGGCTTGCTTGGTAACCAACATCCGCTTTGGGCGTAAGACGCTCAAGGCGTTCAAGTCGGCTACACGAGTGACTTCTACGCTGGGGATGTTGCGCGCACTCATGTACACGACGCTCGAGTAGTCGCCGGTCGCCACCAAGGTCGTTACGCCTTCGAGCCCTAGGGACTTGAGTGTCAGCGCCAACTCCCTGGTCTTCGGCACTTCCATATCCAGGTTGTCAATAACCACTACTTGGCCGTCGTTCAACTTGGAAGCGATGGCCATCCGCGTAGCAAGTTGGATCGCCTTGCGCGGCATACGGTAGTAGAAGGACCGTGGGCGAAGCTGCATGGCGTGACCACCACCGCGACGCTGAGGAGCTCGCTTCGAACCCGCGCGAGCGTTACCCGTACCCTTTTGACGGTACATCTTCTTAGTCGTACCGGAAACTTCTCCACGCCCCTTGGTCTTTTTCGTACCCTGGCGCATGTTGGACATGTACATTACGACCGCGTCGTGCAGCAATTGCTTGTTGATCCGCGGAGCGATAGCCGCCGGATCGACATCGATCTTGCCTACCTCAGCACCGCTTCGATCGTAGATTGGTAATGTGACCATTTCAGACTTGTACTCTAAAAAGCTTCGTTTGTCTCAATTCCCCGCCCGACTGACTGCACCAGCAGCCAAAGCCGGCAAGGCTTAGCCCACTTTGTTTGTTTCGCGAACCACTACATAGGAACCCGTCGGGCCAGGCACAGAGCCGCGGACCAGGATCAGGTTGTTGTCCGCATCGACCCGAGCCACCTTCAGGTTACGTACAGTAGTTTTAGTGTTGCCATACTGACCAGCCATCTTCTGGCCCTTGAAAACGCGACCCGGATAGGTTGCCATACCGGTACCACCGGCGTGACGGTGACACTTCTTGACACCGTGCGAGGCACGCTGACCAGCAAAATTGTGCCGCTTCATAACTCCACTGAAACCACGACCTTTGCTGGTCCCCGTCACATCGACAGCCTTAACGCCATCGAATATCGCGGCGGTGACCTGAGCACCCACTTCGTGAGCAGCCTTGCCACGCAGTTCGCGGATGAAACGCTGTGGCTCACAATTGGGCTTGGCGAGTGCCTCTACCCCGGCGGCGGAGAGTCGCCGCGAGCGCTTGCTTCCGATCGCGGCAACTTGCCCACGCTCAGAACGGCTCGACAGGCGGCGTGGCTTATCCAGAAAACCGAGCTGCACAGCTTCGTAGCCATCGCGTTCGACGGTGCGGACCTGAAGAACATGGCAGGGGCCAACTTCTAATACAGTCACAGGGACAGCCGTGCCGTCTTCCTGGAAAATCTGCGTTGTACCGACCTTACGGCCGAGGATACCCTTGGTCATTTCTGCTTTCCCGTCAAACGCTTGCCAAATGGGACCGGAGCCGCTGTAGCCCCGAGTTACCCAACTGGCCTCCGTGGCATAGAGCTGGACTCGTTGAATTAAATAATAAATGCAGGGTGGCCGCTAGTAGCGCCCACTCAGGCACACACAAAGATCGCTTGCAAAACTGGCAGGACCAGCTCTCAAGCTACCGTGCCGTTGCCTTGATCTTGATATCAACACCCGCAGGCAGGCTCAGCTTGTTCAAGGCCTCAATGGTCTTGGCTGTGGCCTGGCGAATGTCAATCAGACGCTTGTGCGTTCGAATCTCGAACTGCTGCCTGGCTTTTTTGTCAATATGCGGACCCGACAGCACCGTATAGCGTTCAATACGCGTTGGGAGCGGAATCGGCCCACGCACCTCTGAGTGCGTTCGCTTGGCGGTATCTACGATCTCCTGAGCACTCTGGTCGAGCACCGAGTGATCGTAAGCCTCCATCCGAATGCGAATAACTTCGTGCGAACCTGCCGACACAGTTTATCCTCTCAACCCATAGCCACGCTAAAACACAAACGTACTCTGCCCTATCCAGGTCATCCGCTAGAGTCGATGTTGGCATGCCAAAATCGCTTGAGCTATTCCTCTGAATGGGAAGCACGAGAGTTTATGGACGACTCTGCAAAGCGTCAACCGCAAATGCCACTTTGATTGTGGGGAATTTCTTGTTCGCCTCACAGGAGTGGATATTTGCTCATCCAGAGCAGGCACAAATCTGCCTACTCCGGTCGCGCGCGTGGCGACCGTAAGCTGGATTGCAATCGCCTCAGGCGGATCTGCCTAGCGAAACAAAGCATTGCAGGTAAACGACTTGCGCAGCACACCAAGCCCACAGGCGAGTGGGCTGACAGGCGGCGCAGAGCGAGTCATGACTTGTCATCGGCTCGCGTGGGCCTTTTCGACAGCATTCTTATTTTGGTTGCCCGTTTTCTTGTCAAAGCAACTCACTCACGCGAACTTGCGCGCGCACAACAGTGCGCATGGACTGCTGCTGCAGCACTCACTGGCCCAGCAAGCCCGTGCTAAAAAGCCCGTGCTAAAAAGCCAGCGATCAAAGCGACCAGTTCATCTCTATGGTCTGCACACGCAAGTCCAGCTCGCGCGCCCGGGCCAGGAAAGCCTAACATGAGCTAGTTATAGGCTTCCATTGGCGAAGCCAAGATGGACGGCCGATTATAAACGATTTGCCAGCGTAAAAAGTGCGTAGCTACGTTGACAAAACGCGCGTTGTAAGCGAGTTTTTCACTTCGTCCCAAACTGTTGTCCTTCGCAGGAATTCGTGATGCCGCTGTTGATCGAGAAACCAGGTTGCCCAACTCCACTAGAGGATTGGTCGCAGCTAGCCCTGTCCGTGCCAGAGGTGGTGCAGCCCGCCCCCTCCTACTCCGTCTGGAATGTCAGCCTAGACGACGATGATGACGACATCGACGATGCGGATGAGAAGGACGATGACGACGATGCACCAATCGATATCGACCCGCTCGAGCCAGACGATGCCGACGACGACCCCTTTGACGATTTCGATGATGATGATTTCGACGATGACTTCGATGACGACTTCGAAGAAGAACTCGACGACGACTACGAAATTGAACCGGACGACAGCGAAATGTTTCCAGTCGGAGATGATGACGTGGATGTCGACGGCGATGACGACGTCGATGAGTTGATCGACGATTAGGGCGCCCTTGTGCCCGCAATTCGCCATATAATCAGATGCCCAAACTAAATCAGGCCAGTCACCAGGAGAGTCGATCCATGAATGCCGTAGAACATGATGTCGTAGTAGTTGGCGGAGGCCCCGGAGGCTACGTAGCAGCAATACGCGCAGCCCAGTTGGGACTCGACGTGGCCTGCATCGACGAAAATGACGTGTTCGGTGGAACGTGCCTCCGCGTAGGCTGCATTCCCAGCAAGGCGCTGCTCGAATCGACGCATCTGTACCACCAAGCTCAGCACGAACTCTCCAGCCACGGCGTGCAGGTCTCCGGCGTGCAGTTCGATCTGACGGCTATGATGCAGCGCAAGGACAAGATCGTTAGCCAGTTGACGGGTGGCATCTCGATGCTGCTCAAACGCAATAAAGTCACCGCTTACAACGGTCGTGGCAAGCTGGCCGGCGTCGATCGCGTGGCCGTCAAGTCGCCAACTGGAACCCAGGAGATCAAAGCCAAGCACATCATTCTGGCCACTGGCAGCAAGCCGGCTACCATGCGCGGCGTAGAACTGGACGGCGAGCGAATCGGCGATAGCACGGCCGCACTGCGGTACAGCGATGTCCCCAAGCGCTTGGTAGTCATCGGCGGCGGCTATATCGGACTGGAACTAGGCAGCGTATGGAACCGCCTGGGGAGCCAGGTCACCGTGCTTGAAGCCTTGGACCGCATCCTGCCGGGGCTTGATCTAGAGATTGGGCAATTGGCCCACCGTACTTTCGAAAAACAGGGCATCAAATTCCAGACAGGCAGCTGGGTCGAGAGCGCTCGCGTTGACGGCCAGCGATGCGTTGTGCAGTGCAAGGGTGTCGAGCCGATCGAGTGCGATCGCGTGCTGCTGTCCACTGGCCGCGTCCCTTGCTCGGATGACCTAGGCCTGGAGAGCGTTGGCATCGAGACCGACAAACGCGGCTTTATCCCCGTCGATGCGCATCTGCAAACCGCCGTGCAGGGCATCTACGCTCTAGGCGACCTGATCGGCGGCGCGATGCTGGCTCACAAGGCAAGCGAAGAAGGCGTGGTGTGCGCTGAGCGAATCGCTGGCATGAAGAGCCACGTCAACTACGACGCGATCCCTGCGGTGGTGTACACTCACCCCGAGATCGCCTCAGTGGGCCGCACCGAAGAGCAGCTCAAGGAGGCTGGCGTAGAATTCATCAAAGGGATTTGCCCCTACGGTGCCAACGGCCGCGCGATGGCGCTGGGCGAAACGCAGGGGCGGGTCAAGGTCTTGGCCGACGCCCACACCGATCGCGTGCTAGGCGTGCACATCATCGGCGCTCGTGCCGGAGACCTGATAGCCGAAGCTACAGCCGCGATGGAGTTTGGCGCGAGCAGCGAAGACATCGCTCGCTGCTGCCACGCTCACCCAACGCTTTCGGAGCTTCTGCACGAAGCCGCTATGGCGGTCAGCAAACGCGCCATCCACACCGCTTAAAGTAAGGCGCGAAACGGCACGTGGGGTATGCATCCTGCTTGCCGCGCAGTGGGGTATGCATCCTGCTTGCCATTGCATGAGAACAAGCACTCGCAAGCTAGAAGCTTACGCCACCTCGCAAGCTAGAAGCTTACGCCACCGGAAACCTACACCCCGGCAGTGAGTAGCTCACGCTCGACCCACTTGGTGTCGACGGTGCCTGCGACAAAGGCGGGATGCTTGAGCACTTGAATCTGGAAGCTAGCCGTGGTGGCGATGCCTTCGACCTGCAGCTCTTCCAAACTGCGGATCATACAGGCGATGGCCTCTTCGCGCGTTGGCTTGTATACGATCAACTTGCCGATCATAGAGTCGTAGTAAGGTGGCACGGTGTAGCCGGCCTGCACGTGGGAGTCGAAGCGAACACCGAGGCCACCGGGCACAAACAGTTTCTGGATATGACCGGGGCAAGGCTGAAAGTTTTTGCTGGGATCCTCAGCGTTGATACGGCATTCCATGGCCGCTCCGCGCAATTGGATATCCGACTGCTTGAATGGCAAAACTTCGCCGGCGGCGACTCGTATCTGCGACTGGATCAAGTCGATGCCGGTGACCATCTCGGTGACGGGGTGTTCGACCTGAATCCGCGCGTTGACTTCGATAAAGTAGAAATTATCTTCTTGATCGACGATGAATTCGACCGTGCCCGCATTCTGGTAATCGGCGACGGCCACCAACCTGGCGGCCGCCTCGCAGATTGCTTTTCGAGTTTTATCCGACAGCAGCGGCGAGGGGCTCTCTTCGATCAGTTTTTGGTGGCGGCGCTGCACCGAGCAGTCGCGCTCGTAGAGGTGGACCACATTGCCGTGCAGATCGGCGATGATTTGCACTTCGACGTGGCGCGGTCGATCGACGAACTTTTCCAGATAGACGCCGGCATTTCCAAACGCCGCTTGGGCTTCGGTCTGAGCCTGCTGAAACGCCGTGCGCAAATTTTGCTCACTGGTGGCAACCCGCATGCCCTTACCGCCGCCTCCGGCCGTGGCCTTGATCAGCACGGGGTAGCCGATGTCGCGAGCCGCGGCGATGGCGTGCTCTTCATCGGCCAGTAGCCCGTCGCTCCCAGGGACGACTGGCACATTGGCTTTGATAGCGACCGCACGAGCCTCATTTTTGTCCCCCAGTTGCTGCATAGCCTGTGGGGTAGGCCCGATGAAATCGAAATTGCTGCTGCGAACGACTTCGTTGAAGTGGGCGTTCTCGGCCAAGAAACCGTAGCCAGGATGGATCGCTTCGGCGCCGCTGACTTCCGCTGCGCCTATGATATGTTCGATCCGCAGATAGCTATCGACCGACTTGGGCGGACCAATGCAGTAGGCTTGATCTGCGTAGCGCACGTGTGCTGAGTCACGGTCGGCCGTGCTATACACGGCCACCGACTCGATTCCAAGTTCTTTGCACGCGCGGACGATCCGCAACGCGATTTCGCCACGATTGGCAATTAATATTCGGTTGTACATGCGAGGAAAAGTTACCCTCGAGTATCGACCTTGAACAGGGGACGATCGAAGTCTACGGCCTCTTCGTTGCTGGCCATGATCTCGACAATCGTACCGCTGATTTCAGCCGGGATTTCGTTGAAAACCTTCATCGCCTCAACGATACACACCACGGTATCGCTGGAAACCTTGCTGCCGACTTTGACAAAGTCGTCGTGCTTAGGGCTGGCTTTGGAGTAGTAGGTGCCCACCATGGGCGACTTGATGATTTTGATATGCGCCCCATCGGCGGTGGCCGTTGGCGCAGGGCTTGCCGAAGCGGCAGCAATGGGTGCCGGAGCAGGTGCAGCAGCAGCCACGGGAGTTGCGGCAGGCGGCGCAACTACGCCCCCTCGCACCAGACGGATCTGCTGTTCGTTCTGCCTTAAATCGACCTCGCTCATGTTGCATTCTTCCATCAATGCAATCAAGTCGCGAATGCGAGCCAGGTCAAATACGTCTCCCGATTTGAGGGAGCCGCTATCCGCTTTAGCCATAGGATTTCCTAAGCATTCTGTTTTTGTAACGGGCTAACTGAGTAACGGGGCACTGTTCTCTACCATAGCACGCGGCAACGAGCTGAGCACTTCGCAGCCAGTGGGCGTAATCAACACATCGTCTTCGATACGCACGCCGCCCCAGCCCGCGTAGTATACGCCCGGTTCCACGGTGACTACCATCCCAGCTACCAGTGGTTGGTCCGGAGTTTTGCCCAATCGTGGCGCTTCGTGGATATCAAGGCCAATGCCGTGGCCCAATCCATGATTGAAACGCGGGCCCATGCCAGCAGCAGCAATTACGTCTCGGGCAATAGCATCGATTTCGCTGACCATGACGCCCGGTTTGAGAGCTTCGATAGCGGCCGTTTGAGCTGCCAAGACGGTGTCGTAAACCTTGGCAAATTTCGCTGGAATTCTACTTGTCGTCAGAACACGCGTCAAGTCACTGCGGTAGCCGTCGACGATGGCTCCCCAGTCGATTAGCACAAAGGGACTAGAGCCCAGTTTGCTCTGGCCGGGCACCGCATGGGCCAGGGCGGATCGCGGCCCAACGGCCACGATGGGCTGAAATGCACAACCGGAGCCTCCCAAAGCCCGTGTCAAACGCTCGATCTCATTGGCCACATCCAGCTCGCTTTGACGCGCGTTCAACTGGACTCGCAACGCGGTGAATACTCTCTGAGCCACGTCGACGGCGGCGCGGATAGCGTCTTGCTCGTGCCGATCTTTGATCATCCGCAGCCGCTCCACCCAGCCGCTGGTCTTCAGCAACTGCGACAGGTTGAGCTGTGCCTGCCAGTGGTCAAATGTATTAACCGATAGGTGATCTCCTTCGACAGCGAGACTTTTAAGCCCCAGGCGGTTGAGCTCGCGAGTGGTTACCATTGCCAGCAACTCTCCAGGCTGGCGGATGAATGCCTGTAGCTCCGGAGCCTGCTCGCTGATTTGCTCTTCGTAGCGCGGATCGCTGAGCAATAAATCGGATTCTTGGGTGACCAACAAGTAGCTGTCGCCACCGGTAAAGCCCGTTAGATAGCGCACGTTAACCGGATTGGTCACCACGACCCCCTCGGCCTGTTCCTGGCGGATGATTTTTCGCAGACGATCGCGACGCTTGAGAAAACTGGACAAAGTAATGTCTTGTAATAGAAAGGGGAAAAGCCATGCTCGTTAAGCCGTCTGCCCAGCGGGCCGCATGCTACCTAGCTCAACTCACACGAGGCGCCGCCTACGAGCTCTCATAAGACGTTTTGTGTCATTGGCGAGGTTGCGACTTACCTCCGCGGCTACCAACCGGAGCGGCCAAAGCCGCTGCCGCTAGAGGAGCCTCCGCCGCCAAATGAGCCTCCGCCGCCAAATGAACCGCCGGAGGAGCTGCCGCCGCCAAAGCCACCGAAACCGCCGCCACCACCGCCGAAGCCGCCAAAACCACCGCCACCCAGCGGCGTATTGCGTCTGTTTCTAGCCGCTCGCCGACGGCGCTCGGCTTCTGCCGCCTGCTGGGCCGCGATGCGTCTGCGCGACACCTCGCGCTCGGCTTGCGAGACGGCAGCCTGAGCAGCCGCTGCGGCTGCACGGGTCAACTCGAGCACGAGCCCATAGTCGCCTTGCTGAAGTCCGCGCCGTGCGCGATCCAATTCGCGCACCCCAGGCGAGCCAACAACCTGTATTCCATAATCTCCAGACCACTGCTCGGCTTGATAGACCGATTGAGACGCCAATTGGAAGTTCGACAAGGCTTGCGTAGCGTTCTGTAGCTCTCCGCCCAGACGATCGCCGGCGGTGCGCAGCTCGATCTGAAGCTTTGAAGCGTTGTCATCGACCATCTTCCAATCGCCGTGCGTTGCCTTCAACTCTTCCTGCACGCCTGCCAACGCGCGTCCCAATTCGGCGATTCGCGAGTTGACCTGCACGATCGCTCGACTATCGGGAATGCCGTCAGTTTGCGAATCATGAACTAGTTGTTCAGCCGCCCGCAGTTGACGTTCGGCACCCACGACCGCACGCGCCGCTTCGGCGTGAGCTTGACGATCCGCCACGGCCTGGCCGGCTAACTGCTCTAATTTCTGTCTCAGTTCGGCTAGACTTTTGCCGACGGCAAAGGGATTGCGATGCAGCTGATCGGTCGCCAGCTCGCGTTCCCATCCCGCCAGCGCCGTTCCGACCGACTCGATGGCTACCAGCGTGCGGCGCATAATCAGTGGATCGCTGCTCAGGTTTCTCAGGTCCGACCACTGGTCATTCAAACGGCTAAGCAGACTCTCGTTCTCGCGAGCCTTAGCAGCGATGGCTTGGAGCAGCTGCTCGATGCGATCCAGCTTCAAATGGGCTTCACCGATAATGGCGGCCGCTTCGTGCAGATCATCGGCAGCTTGCAAGACCAGCGCCTGGTCGCGCGACTGCTGCGCACGCTGCAGTAGCTGATCGATGCGACCGCGTGGTTCTTTAGCCGCTTGCAATTCGGCTTGGGCCGGCACCGCTGCGGCCGCTGGCAGCTGAGCGTCCTGAGAAGCGGGCGGCATGAGCAGCGCCGAAGCTTCGTAGCTCTGCTGAATCTCCTTCAATTCTCGCTCGACCTGCGGGAGCCGCTGCGCCAGGCGTTCGACTTCGGTCTGCAGCAACTGCCGATACTCAGCGTACTTCTCTGCGGCAGCCTGCGAAGCTTGGACCAGAGCCTCGGCCTGCGCGGCCATGGACTGCATCGCCTCTATGGCTGACTCCACTACCGAGGTCCGCCCCATACTGAGCGTGCTGCGGGCGGTGGCCAATTGCTCCGCTGCGGTAGCCAAGCGGTCGTCCGGGTCGCGGTCGGGTTCGTTGAGCACGCGGTCAATGGAAATGCCCAGTTGACTGGCGAGCGACCTCCGCGCGTCTTCGATTCGCGACCTCAGCGCCTGCAGGTCAGGATCCAGTTGCTCTTCAATACGCTTGGCCAGGTCGACACATTTCTCCGCCTTGGCGCGCAGCGCAGAGAAACGATCTTGCATTTCTACAAGCTCAGTCTCGATCGATCGCTCCGTGGCCTGCTGCAGCCAACCGTTGGCCGCATTGGTCAACTCATTCAAGTCATCATCGATCCAGGTCGACGTATAACGCCACTGGGCCAGCTGCTCGGCTGCTGCGGTGAGCTCAGGGAAGAGCTGTTCGCGAGCTTGGCGGATCTGCTCCACCAGCGATCCAGCCTGATGCAGTTGGCGTCTCGCTTCAGGGATGGCTCCCTGCATGGCTTCCACGGCATTGAAAGCCGCTAGTTGATCCGCGGTCGCCAAATCCTCCTGCACTCGCGGGATAAATTGCTCAAAGAAGTTCGGCAGATAGAAATAGTGATCGGCGGCCGCGGCTTGAGCAAGCTGCTTCTCGCGCACAGTCATCTGCTCCAGCTCGGCCTGCAGCTTGCTCAGTTCGTCGTTAACATTCGCTAAGCAATTCTCGATCGTGTCCAGAGCTTGAGTCGCGTCCTGCCCGCGCTTTTTGAAGGCTTGAAAGACTTCTTCAAATGTCATCGAAATCTGCTCGGGAGGCGACCCACTAGCATCCTGAGGCATCTGGTCGCGCAGCACCAGCGGCAGGCCATCGACGCGGTTGAATCGCAATGGCTTGCCACTGACCAAATTGATGGCCTGCTGGTAACGTGACGGACTGAATTGATTTGCCAAGCGCGCGGACCAGCTGCTGGGATAGACCAATTCACGCGCCTGGCTGAGCACGCGGCGAACTTCCTTGGACATGATGAACAAATCGTCGACGTAATCGAGTGCCTGATCGCTCAGCAGCTGTGTGCGTCCTTCGTAGCCGCGTTTTTTTAATTTCTCACGATTGCCGAGGATGTCTTCATTGCGAACAAAGAGCGTGTCGATCCCGTCGGTTTGCTCGGCCACCGAACGCTGACGCTCGGACAGTTCGGTTTGAGCTTGAAGCATGGCGGGGCGGCGGCGGCGATTGAGAAACACCAACACACCTGCCAGGACCAAGGCCAGCAGCCCCAGCATAAAAAGCACAGTACCGCGGATCCACATGCGGCGCAGTTCGGCTTGGCGTATAGCTGCCGCTTCCTGAGCTAATAATGCTTGTCCGGCCTGCACTTGTGTTTCGATCTCAGCCAGCGCTTGATCGATGCCCAGCTCACCTTGCAACGCACTGCGCTGCACTTGGCTGATCAGTTTGCGAATTGCGTCAACATTGGCGGCAGCCACTTTACCGGGCGATTGTTCGAGTCTTGCAAGCGTGCTCTCGAGCGACTGTTGCCGCTGCTCGAGGCCGTGCACCGAAGCGTAGCCATTGAGATGTCGCTCAACGGCGTCGCTCAGTCGCGACAGGCGCTGGGTCATGTCGCGGGCTGTGGCTGGTGTGAGCTCAGCCGCTATGGCGTCCAGTTCGGTGCGCCAGGTCGCTAGCGGCGGAGCGGCTAGTGCGCCGCTGGCGGTTGGATTGGCTTGCCGTAGGTTGGCCGCGTTCAGCTGCACCTGCTCGACTTGATCGGCGACGGCCTTGAGCCGCCGCTGCACCTCCTGGACCGCCCGCTCGCGTTCGCGCTGAGCCCGCGCGGCCGAGTCGGCTTCGGCGCGGATGGCTCGTTCCAGCTGTGCGTTGATCGACTTGATAGTGTCTTTGGCTGCATCGATAATCCGCCCGCCGCCGCGCATGGCGCGAAAGGCTGGCTGATCCAATCGCCCCATCCAAGCCGACTCGCCTAAGCCGCGACGGTCCTGGGCATCGGAACCGAAATAGCTGAACTTCCGCTCCCGCAAAAACAAAACGAAAATCGCTCCGTCACTCTCACCGGTTTGCGCATTCTCCAGATTGCCAAATGCGGTACGATTGCTCAGTCCATTGCCCAGCGCATGCTCGACGGCATCGAGTCCTTGATAAGCCCGCCCATCGGCGGCAGCGTAGCGTTCGCCAGCGGCAGACTCCATGAGCACCACGGTCCAATGGGGCGCATGCGCGGCAATCCACTCTTGGAGCTCCTCCAGTTGACGGCGTCCCACGCCAATGTCGCCCTTGACAAACACGTGGCGATTGGGAGCCCAGTTGGCAATCACATCCTGCACGTGTTCAATAGTGGTCACGCCGCCAGCCTGTTGTGAGCCGGGCTGCGGCTGCGCATGGGCCAAACTGGGTAACAGCATGCAACAACTGATGAGCCAGCATGTAGCTAGGCGGCTGCGACTGCACAAAGATAGAAATTGGTGCATAAGTGCAAATTTTCAAACGCTGTAGAGGATAGAATTGCCGCGAGCGTTTATTCTAGCGAACAGTTTTACCCCGATCAGCTAGCCACCCGGACTTTCCGCAACTAGTTCTTTCCACGGAGCCTTTGGTAGATGAATAATAGTCCTCCCGCAGTTCGCTGGTATCAACGCATCGGACCTAGTTTGATTACCGCCTGTGTGGTCATCGGTCCAGGCAGCATCATGACCAGCTCAACTTTGGGAGCCAACGAGCGCTACGCCATGCTGTGGGTCGTGGCCGTGTCGGTAGCCTTCATGCTGCTGTTCATGTCGCTGGGAGCCAAACTCGGAGCGGTAGCGGATGCCTCGCCGGGCACAGTTATTCGCCGCCAAGCGGGTTGGCCACTTGCATGGATGCTCGGACTGAGCGTGTTCTTTATCGCTTCGGCCTATCAAGCCGGCAATAACATCGGAGTCGCCGCAGCCTTTGAAGTCTTTATCGAGTCGAAGTGGATCGTCACTCTGCTACTGGTCGTGTTCAATGCTTTGGCGATCAGCTTCCTTTACGTTTTTAGCAATCTATATGTTATGCTCGAACGCGTGATGATGGGCTTTGTGGGATTGATGCTGGTCAGCTTCGCTATCAACCTCGTGCTGCTCAAACCCGATTTGACCGCGATGGCCGCCGGGTTCGTGCCTTCGGTCGGGCAATCGACGAATATGCTTCCACTGCTTGGCTTGATCGGCACGACCTTGGTGATTGCCGGTGCCTTCTATCAAGCCTATCTGGTGCGCCAAAAGGGATGGCAGGTAGAGGACCTAAAGTTCGGCCTAGTCGACGCCCGCGTGGGTGCCTTCGTGATGTTTTTAATCACCGTTATGTTGATGTCGACCGCCGCCGCCGGCTTGTACACCGGGGAAGAAGTCAGGCTGAACAACCCAGTGGAAGTCGCACAGTCGTTGGAAGTTACCTTCGGACCGACGTCGAAATTCATTTTCTGTTTTGGCCTGTTCTCTGCAGCCTACTCTTCATTTCTGATCAATTCGATGGTGGGTGGATTTATGGCCGCCGATGCCATAGGTTGGGGGAGCAAGCCCAGCGACTTGGGGCCACGCGTGCTGACCACGGTGGCGCTGGTTATCGGCATGCTGGTTGGAATCGCCGTGCAACAATTCGACTTTGATCGCACGCCAACGATTATCGCTGCACAGGCCGTAACTGTGGTGGCCGCGCCGCTGGTGGCGGGAGTCCTGCTGTGGTTGACCAGCTCTCGCGCAGTGATGGGCGCGCATGTCAATCGCCCGTGGACCATTGCCGCGGGTTTGATCGGCTTCCTGCTGCTGCTCGCCATGGCTGGCAAGACGGCATTCGTCGATTTGCCCAAGACGGTCGATGGCTACCGGCCAAGTTCGGCAAGGTGAGCCTCTGTCGTGGATCGCTCCGCAATCCACGTGCTTGCCGCGCCTGAATACAAGCTGAGGAGCAGAAAGCCACCATGACCAAAGTTCCGAATCGACTTGGAGTGGGTGGAAAGAGTGGCTGGGGGGAGGAGCAAGGATCGCGCAGCGATCCACGGCATTAGGCGGCGGCGGATTTGGGCAGCTCCAGCGCGACTTGCTCAATGCAGTCGGTGTCGATACAGTCGACCTGAGACACCGCACCGGCAACGAGCGCGAGGTCGGCGATGTGCACGATCCGCCGCGCAATGCCGCGACTCATCTCATGAATCCGCTCTACGGCTGTATCGGTAAAGATTGGCGTGTTGCGCCCTAGGCTTATGCTCATCCACGCTAAGAACTCGGCGGACTGCACAAGATCCCACGCCGGTAGCTCGATCTGCAACTCGCAACGCTCGACGATCGCACGACTTAGGCCGCCGGCCATCTGCTTCTCCACCGCGAAGATCGCGGTCAACGGGAAGCCCATCGCCAGCAGTCGCGTCAGATCAGCCTCTGCCGCCGTGGTGGCACTTTCGCAATCGTCCACCAACAGGACGGTCTGTGTCTCCTCTCGCTGGGCCGCATCGAAATAGTCGCAGATCAGCCCCCAAGCTGCTGGGGTCTGGTGGGCTCGGCCAAGCCCCACTAAATGCTGGCCCGTGAAGCGGTGGCCAGCTAGCCGGCCTGCTAGATCGACGAGCAGTTCGCCGGGGGCCAGCCCCAGCAGAGATGCTCGCAGCACCCGCAAGCCGGGAATGTCAGTACCCGTCGGCGGATTGGCGGCGCAATGGCGCAACACCTGCGATTTGCCAACTCCAGCGGCTCCCACCAAGGCTCCGACACTGCGGCGATTGCTCACCAAAAACTCGATTCGAGCCAATGCTTCGTCGATAGTGGCTCCGCGAAAGAACGCAGGTCCGCTGAAGGGAGCAGCACTTAGTTGCCAGTAGCGCCAGTATGTCACGTGTCTGTACCCTTGTATACGAACCTCTGCCGCCGGTCTGGCAGCCAACTCGTCAAAAGCGAAGCTAGTAGGCCATGCCTCAATCGCTGATAACCCGGCTTATCGTTACAATCGGCACTTCAGCTGGTCAACTTAAACTCAATCTTCTTGCCTCGGTTTTCTCGATGTCATTGCCGCGTTTTTTCCATCCCCAATTGCCTCCCGACGGCGACGTTGCACTTGATGATGCAGAAGCCAGGCATGCTAGCAATGTGCTGCGTCTGGAACTTGGCGCAGAGGTCATCTTATTCGATGGCTGCGGCGGCGAAGCACGGGGGACAGTGGCAGCCATGGACAAGCGCAGCGTGGTGGTTAGTATCACTGCTCGTACCGACTCCAATCGTGAGTTGCGGCGGCCACTGGAGCTGCTCGTAGCACTTCCCAAAGGGGATCGGCAAAAGACGCTGGTCGATGGCTTGGTACAGTTGGGCGTAACCCGCTTAATTCCACTGATCTGCCAGCGCGGCGTTGCCCAGCCCACGGCCAGTGCGCTTGAGCGACTGCAGCGCGGCGTGGTGGAGTCGAGCAAACAGTGCGGCCGCAACCAGTTGATGGCTATCTCGGCCCCCTACACGATTTCGCAGGCAATTTCGCAGCAGTATATCTCGGAGAGCGATGGCCAGTTTAGACTGCGCTGCGTTGCGCATCCGTATGGAACTCGACAGACTCTTAGCGAGTTGGCTCTTAGCGAATTGGCTCGTAGCGAATTGGCCGACTGCCAAGCTGGGCAAGTCGCCGGTGGGATTATGGCAGTCGGACCCGAGGGGGGCTTCACCGACGCCGAGATGCAGCAGTGGGCGCAGGCTGGTTGGCCGGCCGTAGATCTGGGGCCGCGGATTCTGCGCGTCGAAATGGCTGCCCTCCAATTAGCTGCCTGGTGGTCCAGTCTGTAACCTTCCATCTCTCGCACGACCGCCAAGTTGTAGTCTGTTAAAGTAAACTGTGAACGCAACCCATTTCTCAAAATCGTACGCGGAAGCCCGACGGCGTTTTAACGAGGCCGCGGCAGCTATCGGAGCTCTCATCCGTTCGTACCCAGTGGCGAGCGACATCGACGAAGCATTGGCGATAGATGTGGCTTGCATTGGTGAAGAGCATGCTCCAACCATCGTAGTTTCATCTGCCGTCCACGGTGTGGAAGGTTTTTTCGGATCCGCCATCCAGCTTGCCCTGCTCAAACAGCTCAGCAGCATCCGTCCCCAGTCCAACATTCGCTACGTCCTGATCCACAGCGTGAATCCGTTTGGATTTTCTCAGCTGCGGCGGTTCAATGAGGATAACGTCGATCTCAATCGCAACTTTCACGCAGACGACAGCTTTTATCAAGGTGCGCCACCGGGATATGCCAGCCTGAATGCGTTTCTAAATCCAGCGTCGCCGCCACAGCGTTTTGAACCGTTCGCATTAAAGGCACTGTGGAACATTTGGCGAAACGGTCTGCAGTCCCTCAAACAGACTGTGGCCGGCGGACAATACGAATATCCCCGCGGCATCTTCTTCGGTGGGCATGGCCCGTGCAGCTCGACCCAAATCATCTACGATAACTGTGACGCCTGGATTGGTGCGGCAGAGCGCGTGGTGCACATCGATTTTCACAGTGGTCTAGGAGCATTTGGTTCATACAAATTATTGCTGCCGGCGCTCGCCTCAACCGAGGATTTTGCGTGGTACGCCCACGCGTTCGGCAGCCAGTGCGTCGAACGGCTAGATGCAGAGGTCGGCACGGCATACCAAGTCTCGGGTCTGTTTGATCAGTGGATGCAGCAGCACTTTGCATCCCGCGAGTATCGGGTGGTCGGGGCGGAGTTCGGAACCTACAACGTGCTGCGGGTACTGGCGGCTATCCGGGCTGAGAACCGCGCCCACCACTACGCAAATGTGAACAGCTCCGCTTATAAGGCAGCCAAAGCAGAGCTGGTCGAGTGTTTCTGTCCGAGCTCCGCTAGGTGGAGAACCCAAGCGATCGACTCGGGGCTGAAAATCATCCGTCAGGCTACGCTGGCATTAGAGCCCTAGGTCCATGGACAGTCATGAACTATTGCGTAGCTTGGTAAGCTGCCGGCGAGATGGCTGTGGCTGTGATGCACAATCGCGGGGGGCGGTCAAGGCTGTCAGGATGTGGATGAGCGAGGTTATAATCAGAGGCTATAGGCTGCGGCAGTAGCAGGCGGGTGCCGTAGCGCCGCGGCGCCCCTTCAGTCTGGCTGATGTGGCTGCTTGGGGATCTAGGCGTAATGGCTAGATGTATTGGCTAGATGTATTAGCTAGATGTATTAGCTAGATGTATTAGCTAGATGTATTAGCTAGATGT
>CAKQWG010000053.1 GCA_934278005.1 uncultured Pirellulaceae bacterium
GTACCGCGATGCTGAGTACGAGTACCGCGATGCTGAGTACGAGTAGCGCGATGCTGAGTACGAGTAGCGCGATGCTGAGTACGAGCACCGCGATGCTGAGTACGAGTAGCGCGATGCTGAGTACGAGTAGCGCGATGCTGAGTACGAGTACCGCGATGCTGAGCACGAGTAGCGCGATGCTGAGTACGAGTAGCGCGATGCTGAGTACGAGTAGCGCGATGCTGAGTACGAGTACCGCGATGCTGAGTACGAGTACCGCGATGCTGAGTACGAGTAGCGCGATGCTGAGTACGAGTAGCGCGATGCTGGGTACGAGTACCGCGATGCTGAGTACGAGTAGCGCGATGCTGAGTACGAGCACCGCGATGCTGAGTACGAGTACGAGTACGAATCCAACGGACCGCGAGAACCATGCATTGAACGGGAGTTCGCGAGTCTGTCCAGCTTACTAACAAATCAAACGCGCGTACCGCCGTTAGTGCCGCCGTTCCCCGACTGGCATTCGCACCGATGATTGATGTATGACCTCTGCTGAGTTCTGCACCGCCCGAGCTGGCTTGCGCCAGATCGTTCCGAGTTTTCAAGCAAGCTTTACTGATCGGAGCGACGGCGGCACGCATGCCGCCTATGCAGACTTCCCCGGATAAGAACGTGATGCTTCGCTGCGCAAGCTCTCCGTTAACCTGATCGACGTTACTGGCACGGCTTCGTGATGTGGTGCTCACTCGCCTGGTCGATCCGGCCTTGTACGAAGTTTCTGTTCGTAGCCTCGCAGCTTTGACGTAGAAGAAGTCCGAGTGGCGATAACCAAACCCGGCGTTTACGCACATCTTCGCAGGCTTCCTTCCCACGGCGGGTCGCCCCGCCGCCGACCAACGCTCTGCGTCGGTGCCCGCCCTCGTCTAGTACTTGACGTTCCGGTCGTGCGCGGCGATGAGGAGATTTGCCCGGAGCCAATCCGGACTGTACAATTCACGTTAAGAATACAGCATCCACTTTGCCAATCGAGTATCTGTCGGTCGCGTACAAACTGTTGTTGATGGAGCGACTTTGGACTGAGCTGTCGCGCGGCCCAGAGGATATTCCGTCCCCCGATTGGCATGTTGACGTTTTGGCGGAACGCGAAGAGGCAGTTCGCGAAGGGCGGACTGCATTTGTCGATTGGGACGACGCAAAAAAACGTCTTCGTGAGCGATTCAAATGAATATTCGGCTCCTGCCCGAAGCCGAACGAGACATTGATCAGCGACTCTGGAGCATGGCATTCAAAGCCGCGCTCAGCTCGCGGAGACTTTCGACTGTATAGCTGCTGTGGGCGGCCAGAGCCCGGGCTTGGTCAGTCCATGCCACGGGTTTTCCAGGAGGCATGCTCTCCATGGCAAAAGCCTTTTTGCCAGGCATGCCGAACATGTTGAACTCGCGGCCGTCTACGTGGATGGCTCGGTCCTCGCGCAGCCCGGCGGGAGCCCAGCGCGCGGCTTCGGACGAATCGGCGAATGGATTGCCCGCGCCGTCGTAGTCAATCAACCACACCAGGGCAGCGCTGCGGCCAGTACTCGGTTCAACCCAGATGAAGTGCCGCATGACGCATTCATAATGCTCGCCATGACGCAGCACGTAGGCAGGCGCATCGATAATCATCAGCGTTGGCGTCCGCGCGATGATCTTGGCTGTTTTTAACTGCTTTTCATTCTCGAGCAGCAGCAGCCGCGCGAGCACCCCCAAGTCGATGCCGACCTTGCCGGTGTCCGCCACGCTCACCGCCCGCAGTTGACCATCGACCTGCGTGCTATAGCCTAGGCCCACGTCGGCCAAGCGGAAGCGTGGTTCAGCTGTGTCGGGATCGGAAAACTCTTCCACCGAGGCCATGATCGTCAGAACAAAATCTGAGACTGACTCGCGGATTGCGATTGGCAACGATTCGACATCCCCGCTAGCGATGCGCGGCTTGGCTAACAGCACGATGCGATTCCAACGCTCCTGCGGGCTATCCATGGAGATGAGCGTTCCGGCCTCAATTCGAGTCAATTCACTCGCCGCTGAGACCAGTCCTTGCGCGCCAACCGCAGTGTCGACAGCCCAAGCTGACCAGACGAACAAGCACACCGAAAGCCAAGCCGTTTTATCCGGCGGGCCGTGCCGGTGGTGGTCAGACCGCTGTGGCTCGGCGCGCATACAGTCGGCGCGCATACAGCCAGCGTGCGAACAGCCAGCGCGGAGCAGCCCAACGAGTTTGCGCGGAAATTCGGCGATATGGGCTGTCACTGTAATGCTTCCGTGTGTATGGCTGCCAGGCTCGACCGAGCTCAATCTCAGAGTCCGCCGGACCGGCGGCAGTCAGCGTCTTTCTCGCCATGGCTGTGGCGAATACCCACATGGCCAAGAGAACGCTCACTGAAATTCAAGCTTGGAGGTGGCCGGCTGGAACAAGCTTCCGTTGATGGCCTGCAGAGCCAGTTTAGAGCCAAGTGTCGGCGGGTCAAGTCACACCATGGCTGGAATGTAGCCATCGCTGAGCTTAACTCAGGCGTTACTCAGCTTAACTCAGGCGTCACTCAGCATCGATTGTTTCAGCAATATTGTGGGTGTGATCGCGAACGCGGGCGTAGGCATTTAAAGCCGCCATGAACGCAATGCTGACTGCGGCGGGGATGGAACCGCTTGACAGTTCCTCTAAATGCTTGCGGCGTAGGCCCTTAATCTCTTCGCGGATGCGTTTGCTTGTCGGCAGCGTATTGTTCAACACGTGACGGTTGCGATTGCTAAACGCTTCGTGAACCGCGATCAGGTATTCCTTGACATGCTTATTCAGTTCGGCCAAATCGCTGCGATGGGTCTCGGAAAAGCGCAGCCCATCGCGGCGCAGCTTGCGGTCGAATTTGTCCAAATTAGCCACATAATCGCTGATCGACTCATACTCATCGGCGAGTCGCAGTTGTCGCCGAGCCTCCTCGGCCGTTGCTCGCGACACGTTACCGGCCAGCAAATTGGTTACGAACGCCGCCACTTCGTCCTGCACGGAGTCGAGGATGCTTTCACGCTGTTTCAATCGATCAGCCAACTTTTTGTCGGGATCATCGTCGAGCATCAACTCCACCAGCCAGTCGAGCATTTTGATGCAGCCATCACCCATCTTTAAGATTTCTTTGCGCGACTGCTCGATAGCCAGCAGCGGCGTCTCCAAGATTCGAAGGTCGAGATCCGTCAAGCGAGGCTTCTCCTTAAACGGACGGGCGGGCACCGCCCACTCAAGCAGACGCACGATGGGAGTCATCAACGGCAGAAAAACGAGCGTATTGGCCACGTTGAACAGGCTGTGCGTAGCCGCGATTGCAGCCACCGTGTGTGGATAGGTATCGACTCCACCAACCTGCACGACTGTTTCGGGGGACGCACTCAAGAGTGACTGCACAAATGTGATGTACCACTGGAAGATAGAGGTGACCCAGATCACCCCGCACACATTGAAGATCACGTGAAAGTAAGCCGCGCGCCTAGCATTCGTAGTCGCACCTAAAGAGGCTAAGAATGCCGTGATCGTAGTTCCGACATTCTCGCCTAGAATTAAAGCAGCAGCCGTTGGATATGAGATAAGCCCCTGCGTAGCCAGTGAGATGGTGATCCCCAGCGTGGCTGAGGAAGACTGGACTACCATGGTCATCACACAGCCGACAAGCGCACACTTGAGCACGCCGAAGTAGGTATCCGCGTTGAACCTGGCAAACCAAGCTTCAAACTCGGGCAGATCTTTAATTATGGCACAAGCCGACTTCATGACCTCTAAACCAAAGAAGACCATGCCGATTCCCATCGCGAACATAGCCCATGTGCGCCAGCGATCGCCACGCGAAAACAGAAATACGAAAGCCGCAAATCCCAGCAGCGGCAAGCCGTATTTACCGATGTTTAACACCAGAATCCAACCCGTAATCGTGGTGCCAATATTGGCCCCCATGATGACGCCTACGGCCTGAGTGAGATCCATGATGCCGCTATTGGCAAAGCCGATAACCATCACCGTAGTGACTGAACTCGACTGCACAATACACGTCACCAGCACACCCACCGTGGTGGCTAAGAAACGGTTGTTGGTGACAGCCCCCACCAAGCTGCGGAGACTGTTTCCTGCCACGGCCTGCATACCGTCGGACATGTTCTTCATGCCGAGCAGGAAAATCCCCAAGCCGCCTACCAGTTCAAAGATCATTCTTAGCAGCGATTGAAGATCCAAATTGTCGACTCGTGCAAAAGGAATGGGAGGGGCCGGGCACACGCGGGCAGCCTGATTTGAGAACCGTAATTCTAGAGGACTACCTGAGCGACGCAACGCTCCCAATGGCAGCATTGAGTCAGCGAACCAAAGTTTTTGAAAATAGCGATCGATCTGCGTGGCTGAGAGATCAGCCAAGAGAAACTCGACCTTTCCTGCCTTGACGCTGCTGCAATCAGTGCAATTCACCTTGAGGTGCAACAGCCCAATCAGCTAGCCTAGCCCTCGAACGATTCGCACCATCCCGCGAGCGGCAAGCTCGGGTATACATTTGCGCACAGGAGTTTTCGTGTGGTGAAATTGCCAACCTTTGACCAATCAGACGGCACCGCTCCCAAGCACGTGTTGATCACTCGGTTAAGTGCTATTGGCGACTGCATACTCACTCTGCCGCTAGCGGTGAGGATCAAGCAGTTGTGGCCAGCTTGCCATATTACCTGGGCCGTCGATTGTGCCGCCGCGACCCTGTTAGAGGAACACCCGGCCATCGACGAGGTCTACCGGGTGGAGCGAGGCTGGCTGGGACGTCCTGGAAGCTGGCAGCACCTTCGCGGTGAGCTGCAGCAGCGGCATCCGTTCGACCTGGTCTTCGACCCTCAAGGGTTGAGCAAGAGCAGCCTGCTGGGGCGACTGAGCGGTAGCAAGCTGAGAATCGGCTTCGACTACTCGCACGCGCGCGAGCTGGCTCCTTGGATGGCCACTCACCGCGTCGTCCGCACGGCCCGTCACATGGTCGACACCTACCTTCAGCTGCTCAGTCCTTGGTGTGAAGTCGCGCCGGGGACAGGTGAGTTTCAGATGCCCGTCTATGAATTGGCTGCACAATCGGTAGAGCAAACGCTGCAGGAGCTAGAGTTAAGCCGCACTCCAAGCCTGCAGATGGGATTTGACTGTCGGCCCACCTGCGCCGCCGGCGGGCAGCGGTGGGTGGCCATGAATGTCGGAGCGGGCTGGGTCTCCAAGCGATGGCCCCCGGAACGATTCGGCTGGATAGCGCAGCAGCTTTGGCAACAGCATAACTTGCGGTCGCTGGTCGTGTGGGCTGGCAACGAGGAACAGGCCATGGCCGAGCAGGTCGTCGCCCAGGGCGGCGGTGCTGCAGTAGCCGCGCCACCCACGACGCTGTGCGAACTGGTAGAAGTGGTTCGCCGCTGCGAATTGCTGATTACTGGCGATACGGCACCGCTGCATATGGCCAGCGCCGTCAACACGCCCTGCGTGGGACTGTTCGGCCCCACCTGGGCTGACGAAGTCGGCCCATACGGCAATCCGCACGTCGCCATTCAAAGCACAATTCTGCCAGACAAGCGGCGCGGCGCGCGGCGCACGCTGACTAGCAGTATCAACGCCATCGAGATTAGCGAAGTCTTGCATGGATGTCTGCAATTGATCGGCAAACTGCAGAGTTCCGCTCAGCAGCGCGCCCGCAGGCTGGCGGCCTAGCCGCGCTAATCGCACTTGCGGCCCACTCGGCTGCTAAGCTGCTACCACGGTGCGCGAACCGGATAGACGCCGAATTGGTCAGTGTGGCTCGGCCAGCGCGGTGTGGCATAAAACACGCCCCCGGCCGATGGTGTCGCCGCATAGCCGAATTGATGATAGATCGGCGTCATGGTGTTCTGCGACACGCCCCATGAGTAATTCTGTTGCGTAACGGCAGTTGGCGGCACGACTAGCGCCGTGGGTTGTCCGTAGGGCAAGTAGTAGTACTGTCCGTGCCAGGGCTGTCCGGCCGCAGCTTGTTGAGCCCACGCATCGCCGCGCGTGGCCGGACCCAAGCCACTTAAACGCGAAAATGGGCGCTGGGCCATGACGGTTGTCTGCAGTACTAGGCCTGCAATCAACGCACCGAGCAAGATTCGAATGTGCATGGAGAAAATTCCCTTATGGCATGAAACGGTAGCCTACGGGCGCGGCAGGATCGATCCAAACTTGCTGGAAATTATGCCGTGCACTGATGGCGAGTAATGGACTTTGGTACTGTTTAGTCCACGTCCATTGTCATAATAACTATGATAACGGCGGTGATGCGTGTACATCATTTCGTGGGGGTAAAGCGGCTGGTAGGTGTAATAGGTATGCCCAACCCAAGCTGGTGTGGGAACAGGGGCTACATACATTTCCGCCGTGGCTTGGTTGGCGTAGCCTTGCGTGTACTGATTGACAAACAATCGTGGAGCATTGGCGTAATAGTCCTGTGCAGTAGCGGACTGAGTCAGGCTCAAAGCCGCCAGGGCTACCAGGCTGAGTAAGCTAAAACGTTTGATCATGGTTCGTGTTCCTTCCGTGGGGTCATGCGTCCCAAACTCGGTGACGCATTCAACTCGGCACCACCTGGGCTATGAATCGGAACTTGTCCAACTGGCAATTAACTGTAACTTGGCGAACCTGGGCAGATTGCCTAGTTCGCTTATCTCCCGTCATGCCCACTCATCTCAAGTAGAACATTTTGCGTATTCAACCGGAATTGACTCAGACGGGTAAACTGGAAAAGATAACCTAGTTATCATAATCGCAGCTCTCTAGGCTCGCACCGTGCCGCGGGGATTAAACAGTCGATGGTGTATCTTTAAATGACACTGAACACGCAGGGAGGATGAAGAAAGCATATGCCAAAGCGTTTGGGAGCAGATGGAAAACCCGGTAGAAACGGCTCGTCACCCGGTAAACGCAAGGGCAGGGGGGCTGGCACAACTTCGCAACTGTTCGAAAACGTTGCCCTGCAGCAGATCGATCCGATATCGCTGCGCGACGCGGCCCAAGATCGCTACCTCAACTACTCTCTGTCGGTAATTACCAGCCGGGCTCTGCCGGACGTGCGCGATGGGCTCAAGCCAGTTCAGCGAAGAATACTCTACGCCATGAGCCAGCTCGGAATCACGTTCGAGGCCAAGCCGCGCAAATGCATGTTCGTGTGCGGCAACGTGACGGGCAATTACCATCCCCACGGCGACGTGTCTGTCTACGATGCGCTGGTGCGTATGGCTCAGCCATGGGCGATGCGGCAACCGCTGATCGACGGCATCGGAAATTTCGGCTCCATCGATGGCGACAATCCGGCTGCGCCGCGTTATACGGAATGCCGCATGACCGCCGCCGCTTCGGAGCTGCTACATGACTTGGGCAGCCAGATTGTACCGCACAAAGCCAACTACGATAACTCGCGGCAAGAACCCGTCGTGCTCCCCACCCGCTTGCCCAACTTGCTCGTCAATGGTTCGACGGGCATTGCCGTGGGCATGGCTACAAACATTCCCCCGCACAATTTAGGTGAGGTGTGCCGCGCGCTGCTCAAGCTGCTGAACGATCCAGAGATCAAAGACTATCAATTGGTAGCCAACGACGCGGTGCAGGGACCAGACTTCCCCACCGGCGGACAGATCATTAACACCAAAGAGGAGCTGCGCGAGATCTACAGTACGGGCCAGGGATCTATCAAACTGCGTGGTACGACCGTCACCGTCACCGACGCGAAGGGGGCCAAGACGCTGCAGATCACTTCGATTCCGTATGCCGTTAATAAGTCGGTGCTGGTCGAGCGGATTGCTGAAATCATCGTCAGCAGCAAGATGCCGCTCATTGAAGACGTTCGCGATCTATCGACCGAAGACATCCGCATCGATATGCCGCTGCGCAAGGACGCCGACGAGGCCAAGGTGCTGGCCTATCTCTACAAACACACGCCGCTGCAGACGAACTTTAACGTCAACATGACCTGCTTGGTCCCCACGGAAAATCCCGAAGTCGGGCGACCTGAACGCCTGGGTTTGAAAGAGATGCTTTGGCATTTTCTGCATTTTCGACTGCAGGTAGTCACCGCCCGGCTCGAACACGAACTGGCAGTGCTCGTGCGCCGCATGCACATCCTGGAAGGTTTTGTACTGATCTTCGATGCGCTCGATGAGATCATTAAGATCATCCGCGCCTCAGACGGCAAGGCCGACGCGGCAAACAAGATCATGCAGCGATTCCCGGCCGCCAAAGGTGGCCTGGACGCGGAACAAACCGACGCGATCCTGGAATTGAAGTTGTATCGTTTGGCCAAGTTGGAAATCAACTTGATCCAGGAGGAGTTGCGTCAGAAACAAAAGCGCGCCAAAGAGATCCGCAAACTGCTCAATGAAAATACCAATGACACCATCAATTCCGGCCGCTGGATGATCGTTCGCCAAGAAATCGAAGGCTTGATCACCACCTACGGCAAGACCAAAGCGGGTGCGCGGCGGTCCGAAATTGTGACTGTTGGAGAAGAGCCTGAGTATTCAGCCGAAGACTTCATCGTCGCCGAGGACTGCAATGTGCTCGTATCAACCGACGGTTGGGTCAAGCGTCAGCGGCAGATTGCAGATCCGAGCAAAAGTCGCTTGCGAGAGGGCGATGGCGTGCTGGCCTGTGTGGCGGGTTCCACGCGAACTTCCATCGCCTTCTTCTCATCGTTTGGAGTTTGCTATACCGCGCGAATGGTCGACATTCCAGCTTCGACCGGCTACGGCGAGCCCATACAGAAGCTGTTTAAGATGAAAGACGGCGAGCGAATTGTCTCGGCCCTGTCGCTCGATCCACGCGTTATTGGCAACATCGCCGAGGATCCCAAACGTCCCGATTACTCACCTGAAGTCCACGGTCTGGCAGCCACCAGCAATGGCTTTGCCTTGCGGTTTGGCCTAGAGCAGTTCGCCGAACCATCGACGCGCAGTGGTCGCCGCTTCGCACGCGTAGCACCTGGGAGCGAGCTAATTGGAGTGGCTCCGGTCACTGGCACCGAAACGATACTGGCCATCTCGGCCGACTGCCGCGCGATGGTCTGTCCGGCTGAAGAGGTAAACTATTTGTCCGGGCCTGGCAAAGGTGTGACGCTCATCAAGCTCGCCAAGACCGATCGCTTACTGGGCTTCAAAGCTTCCACCGGAGACCGCGATCTGCTTGTTGTGGAAACCAACCGCGGAGCAAAGAAGACCATTTCCACCGTCAAATACCGCACCACGTCGCGGGGTGGGCGGGGAATTGAAATTCAGAAAAACGGCAAGATCAAGTCGATCGTTATGCTACCGCCTGGTGCGCCTGAGCCGCTGGATGATGAGTGACCACCTACAGGTACGGCTCCCCGCCGCCGATCGAACGGCAGCGCGCCGACGGGAGCCCAGCCGGCCCACTTCGCGAGACCTTCACTCAGCCCCCCCTTGGGCAGTTCCGCCACGTTGCAAAACGAAGCCGACCATTCCCACACAAATTTGAGAGATACCATGGCAACTGTTACTAAATCGTATAACGCCGAGGACATCGTGGCCCTTGAGGGTCTCGAACCGGTGCGCAAACGACCGGGGATGTACATTGGTGGCGTAGGCTCATCCGGCCTGCATCACTTGGTATGGGAGATCATCGACAACTCCGTTGACGAAGCGATGAACGGCTATGCGACTGAAATCACGGTTACGCTACATAAAGATGGCCGAACCGTCAGCGTGGCGGACAACGGCCGCGGCATCCCGGTCGACACCCACGCCAAGACCAAGAAGAGCGCGCTGGAGATGGTGCTGACCATTCTGCACGCGGGGGGCAAATTCGAAGGCAAGAACTACAAGACATCGGGTGGCCTACACGGTGTGGGCGCTTCGGCCGTCAATGCGCTCTCCAAACATTTGATCGCCGTCGTCCGCCGCGATGGCTGCCAGTACAAGATGGAGTTCTCGCAAGGCAAGCCGATCACCAAATTGCAAAAGGCCAAAGGGACCTTTCGTGGCTCGGGAACGACGATCACGTTCACGCCCGACCCCACCATCTTTCCCAAGACAGACTTCAATCCCGATACCATTCGCCAGCGCCTGGAGGTGACCAGCTTCCTGCATCGGGCCGTGAAGGTCATCTTCCTGGATGAGACGACGGGAGCCAAAGATGTCTTTTTCCATGAGAATGGCATCGTCGACTATCTGGGCAAAGTCATCAAGGAGCGCGCGGCGCGCAGTATCCATGAGACACCGTTTACGGTTCACAAAGATGGGGACGAGCGAGTCGAGATCGCTCTGCAGTGGACCGAATCGACCGATGAACATGTTCGCTCATACGTCAACGGTATTCCCACTCCCAGCGGCGGAACCCATGAGAACGGTTTCCGCGCGGGTATGAGTAAAGCGCTCCGCAACTTTTTCGAAACTCACAATCTGATTCCACGCGGAATTAAGATCTCACACGAAGATATCCGTGAGGGGGTGGTGGCCATCGTATCGGTATTCGTCCCCGACCCACAATTCCAGGGACAGACCAAGGACCGGCTCAATAACAGCGAACTGCAGTCGGTTGTCGACGGGATAATTCGCTCGGCGCTGGAGCAGTGGCTCAATAACAATCGCAGCGTGGCTGAATCGGTGGTCGCCCGCATCATCGCCTCGGCCCGAGCGCGGGCTGCCTCGCGCGCAGCCTCGGAGGCGATCTCGCGCAAGACGAGCACTTCGCGGGGGACGATGTTGCCGGGCAAACTCAGCGACTGCATTTCAGCCGGTCGCGGCAATTCGGAACTTTTCATCGTCGAGGGCGACTCCGCCGGTGGCAGCGCCAAGCAGGGGCGCGACCGCACGCACCAAGCCATCTTGCCTCTGCGTGGAAAAGTGCTCAATACTGAGAGCTCAACGCTCAAAAAGGTTTTGGAGAACAAAGAGCTGCAGGATATGGTGACAGCCTTAGGCTGTGGCATTGGCAAGGATTTTGATCTGTCGCGATTGCGCTACGACCGAGTCATTCTGCTGGCTGATGCCGATTCGGACGGGCACCACATCACGACATTGCTACTGACCTTTTTTTACCGACACATGCCTGGACTGATCGCCGACGGCCGCGTGTGCATTGCCGTGCCGCCGCTGTATCGCGTCGATATTGGCAAAGAGACGTTCTGGGCTGCCGACGCCGAGCATCGCGATCAAATCCTGGCCGACGCCGATAAACGCTCTAAGCCGGAAATCATGCGCTTTAAAGGCTTGGGCGAAATGATGCCCAAGGACCTGTGGGAAACGACGCTCAATCCCGCCACGCGCAAATTGCTTCAAGTGCAGATCGACGATCAATTAGAAACCGATCGCGTGATGGCAGACCTGATGGGCAGAGACGCCTCGGCTCGCTTTCGCTTCATCATGGAGCGGGCTGAAGACGCGCAGGAGATCGATGTGTAGCGGACGAAGCTCAGCGCAGCACGCTCGCCACCAGCTCATTGCAACTAAGCCGCGTACCGGTTTCGAAATTACCGCGCCGCAGATAGGCCAACGCGCGGACTTGCTCGCTCACTGGGTCGCGGGCCAACGAAGTTATCTTGCCCACTTCCTTGTCCACATTTCGAAATGCATCGCCAACCGCATACTGCCCGGCCGCGTCGAGTTCAATGAGGCATAGTTTCTTCTGCAGTTGGCCGCGTGCGTCCAACCTGGCAATCGTCTCCTGTCCCAGGTAACAGCCTTTAGTGAAGCTGATCGCCTGTTGGTCGCGGTCGAGTTCCTGTGGAATGGTCTTATCACCAATATCGGCGGGCGGTAGCGGCCAAAAACCCGAAATTCGCAGCCACTCAAATTGCTCGCCAGCGCACTCGGCAAAGTCGTGTGCCTCAAGGCGCTGGCGCAGCTCAGCGGCCTGCTCGCGCGGACAGCACAGCAGACTCGTGCCCGGCCCCCAAATCGGCAGCCAGCTTGCAAAGATGCTGGGACTAACCCGGGCTAACTGCAGCGACTCAATCAGTGCCTGGCTACTGTCAGTGGAAGCAGAGGAAGCTGCGCCCATGCTGGCCCCCCCGGGCGCGCGAGCGTCGGCTTGCCCAGGCGGACTGTCATGCACCGCGAACAAAGCCAGCTCAGCCGAATGATCGCTAACCACCGCAGCTTCGCGGATGATGTAGCGATCCAGATGCTTAGCAATCGCAGCGGGCGAAGGGTGCGAGCCCAGGAGCCACGCTTCGTCTTCGCGTTTAACTACGCCAGCGTGCGCAACAATCCACCCTCGCGCATCGGTGACAAAAGTCTCGCAGCTTGCGCCTACAGCCAATTTGCTCACATCATTTGTACTGAGATTGTTGATCACCTTGGCTGCATCGGCGCCGGCTAGGTGGATCGCAAATGCTTGCCGAAGTGCAGCGAAGAGTTTGGGACTGGGGCTGGGATTAGGGATTAGGTTCACAGCTGATATCGATCTGGGGGAGGCGTTTTCAAAGACCACGGCTGGTAGCGGCATGGCACGCATAGCGTAAGCCTGCTCCGCTGCGGGCCAATCCTTTATTGTCCCCTATCGAAACCGCTTTGTGAAGCTCGGTGCCAACGTCGAGTGCCCTCCCGCAAGCGGAAGGGCACCCCAAAAGATCGATTGTAAACCGCTCCGCCGGTTCGTTGTATAGCCGCCGAACCGCTCCGCCGATTCGTTGCATTACAGCCGATCGACGGAGCGATCGTTTAGCAATAATTTATCGCACGATGCTAAGCCGGTCCTGCTGGCTAAAAGCCAGTGGACACGGTTGATGCCAGGAAGCGGCGTTTGCTGAGCGCTTCTCGCAGGGAGCCGAAATTGAAGGCTTCCGCCTCGGCGCCGCTGCCAAGTTGAATATTGGTGATCTGGTTGACCCCGGGCGTTCCGGTAGCGCCTGTACCTACGTTGGTCTGGCCGCTTCTCAACCCGGCCGGCGGAGTTTGCGACAGTTGGTAGGTCCCCGGTAATACATTACCAAACGAGTAGGCGCCGTTAGCATCTGTCGTAGCCTGGCGGCTCACGGCCGTGCCGCTGCCCGTTTCCGTACCGGTCAGAGTAACGGTCACATTGGGTAGCGGTGTATCCCCGGCGTCTCGCGTCCCACTGCTGTTAACATCCAGGTAGGCGAAGCCTGAGATTCTGCCCGGTACCGCCACGTTGGTCGTTTGAGTCGCCGAATTGTTGCCGGTGTTGGTATCCGTCTCGGTAACCGTCACGCTAGCTGTGTTGGTAATCGTGCCTGTGGTACCGCTGACAACCGTGGTGTTGAGCGTGATCGTGGCGCTGGCACCGCTTGCCAGGGTGCCTACGTTCGCCGTCACAACGTTACCCGCGTTGGTGACGCTCCCTATTGAGGAGTTGCCCGACACGAAGACTAGCGAGCTAGGCAGAGTATCCGTGACCACGACGCCGGTAGCTGTCGATGGACCGTTGTTGGTCACCACGATCGTATAGCTCAAGGCACTACCAGCCACCACTGGATCGGCGGAGTCAACCTTGGTGATGGCCAGGTCCACTCGTCCATTAATATTCGTAGTCTGCGACGCAGAGTTATTGCTCGGGTCGGCATCGGTTTCCGTCGCGGTCACGTTGGCCGTGTTAGTAATCGTGCCACGAGTTGCCGAATTGACACCGACCAACAGCGTCACGGTAGCTGACGCCCCGGGAGCCAGCGTACCCAGGTTGCCCGAGACGACGCCCGCGGTGTGAGTCACCGTTCCCTGGGACGAAGTTGCACTGGTGAAGGTAACTCCGGCGGGAAGATTGTCCGTCAAGGCTACGTTGGTAGCCGTCGATGGACCGTCATTGGTAACCGTTATGGTATAGCTCAACGGACTGCCGGCGATGGCCGGATCGATCGAATCGGTTTTGGTGATGGCCAGGTCGATCTCAGGCGTCAACGCGGTCGTCTCGGTATCGGTGTTGTTGTCCGGATCAACATCGACCTGCGAAGCGTCTGTTGAAACAACGGTAGCGGTATTGCTCAGCGTGCCTGTCGTGCCGGGCAAAACCACTGCGTTGATCGTGATAGTGGCCGAAGCTCCGTTAGCTAAGTTGCCGATGGCAACGACTAAGTCTTCGTTATTGGTCGGATTGGTGTCCTGCGCCGAAGCGGGGACAGTCACTGTTCCGACAGATGAAGTGGCACTGGTAATGCGGATGCCGTCGGGCAGGTTGTCCGTCATTTGGACCAAGGTCGCATCCGATGGTCCATTATTGGTAACAATGATCGTGTACACCAAAGCTTCACCCGGTTTGACGGGATCCGCCGAATCGGTTTTGACCAGTTCCAAGTCGATCTGAGACTGAGCACCGGTGGACTCGGTGTCTGTGTTATTGGTCATATCGCGATCGAAACCGGCCGTCGTTTCGCTGGAGCTGACCACCGCAGTATTGTTGAATGTGGCAGCTGCGGTACCGGCCACGTTGACCGTCAGCGTGATGACCTTGGTCTCTTGCGAGGCCATATTGCCCAGGTCGATAGTTACCGGATCGCTGCTTCCCACAGTGCCGCCCGAGACGGTTCCGCCGGTGGCCGAGACAAACGTCACGTCAGGCGGGAGAGTATCTACTACTTGAACATTGGTTGCCCCACTGGGCCCGTCGTTAAACACCGTCAGCGTATAAATCAACACACCGCCGCGATTGGCCGGGTCGACATTGTCGCTCTTGGTTATCTGCAGATCGATATCTGGATTGACGACCGTAGTTGAATCGGCCGTTACCTGAGCCGCCTCATCGGCCACGGCGGTTGCCGTGTTGGGGATGGTGCTGCCTGCAAACCCAGCTTGGATCGTGGTCACGATCGTTACCGTGGCAGAGGCGCCGGGAGCCAGGGTGGGAATGGTCGCGGTGATGACGCCGGTGGCTTCCGCCACAGTTCCGGCCGTGGTAGTCGAGCTGTTGTAGGTCAGACCAGCGGGCAGCGGGTCAGAGACGACCACGTTGGTAGCCGTCGAAGGACCAGTATTGGTCACTAGAATCTCATAGGTCAGCGTGCCGCCCACTGTGTTGGGATCGGGCGAATCGCTTTTGGCCAGGGTCAACACGGCTTGTCGGGTGACGGCGACATCGATGCTGTCCTCGTCGTTGCTCGGGTCGGTATCAACGCCTTCGCCAGTGATCGTCGCGGTATTAGTGATCGCCGCCGCAGCGACCGCTGCTGACGGGACGCGAACGACGATCGTCACGGTCTCAGTTTGCCCGGCTGCCAGAGACGCGTAAGCGATCTCAATTTCGCCTGCGGCGCCACCGGTCTGGGTCACCACGCCGCCTCCGCTGGCAGTAGCGGAAACAATGACCAGCGCGTCGGGTGCAAGGTCTGGCAGATTGTCGACAATCAGTACATTGGTAGCATCCGCCAATCCCGCGTTGCTCACCGTCAGTGTGTAAGTGATTTCATTTCCAGCCGCGACCGTGCTGACGTCAGCCGTCTTGACGACTTGCAGATCAAACTGCGGAACGAATCCGAAGTCCAGCGTTAAATTGGTATTGGTGTCCGTAGGCTCTCCGCCTGCGGTCAAAGTGATGGCACTGGCAGCTATGCCAACGCCCGCTATCAGCGTCCCATTGTCATCGCCATCGACGTCGTTATCCGGATCGGGCGCAGGATCATTGCCGGTGCTCGTCACAAAGCCTTCAAGCGCTTGGCCTGCGCCAAACTGTGAGATCGGAATCAGCGCGATATACGACCCCGGAAACAGATCGGTAAACAGATACTTGCCATCGGCGTCGGTGGTTTGCGGCGTGCCAACAAGCGTATCGCCCGCGTCGTAGGAGCCATTGCTGTTGGTATCTTGATACAGTTCGACCAGGACTCCAGCGATGCCTACTTCGCCCGTGTCTAGTAAGCCATTATTGTTGACATCGCGGAAGACTTGATCTCCAAGCGACATCGGATTCAGGTTGGCAAAATCAACTGTGGTAACGTTGGGGCCAACGATGCTCGTGAAATTGATTTGTGCATCGGCACCGGCTACTACATCTACCTCAAAGCGGACGGCTGTGATCTGAGTCAAGTCTGCGCCGCTGCCACCGGCGATAGCCAGGTCGGCAAATGGAATGTTAAGAAACTGCGTGGCTAGTCCACCGCCGGTCACGGGCATAGGAACTGTGACAGTCGAAAAGTTCGTTCCGCCACTGTAAACGCTCAACGTCAGCGAATTACCAGCTTCCGAACCGACCAGGAACTGAAAGGCTTCGCCACCGTTGGCCGTCAGATCGGTGAGGCCCAAAGTCGTATGGTCCAGCGTATCGGCACTGCTATCGATGCCATCGTAGGAGACGATAACGCTGCCTTCAACGCCAGGGCCGGCAGCAATGCTCAACAGGCCCGTATTAACTCGCACTTCCAGCGTCTCGGTGCCCGAGGCGGTGGTGTTGGTGACCAGAATGTCGCGTTCACCTCCCAAAGCCTCGCCCGGCGCAGTAGCCGCGCGATCCCCAACCGTGGCACCCGTGCCTGCCGAAATCGGTGCTGGCGCGGTCGTGACGGGGGTCGTGTCGTAATTGTCGATGTTGGTCGCCAAGTCGCCGTTAGCCATGGCAGGCGTGACCGACACCGACTGCACATTCTGAGCAGGGGTCTGCAGCTGGCCCGCCACCGGTGACTGCTGTACAAAATATAAGGCGTCCAACAGATCGTCAGTCGACGACACACCATCGAAGATGTAGTTGCCATTAGCGTCGGTGACTGCCGTCTGGATGGCGGGTCCGTCTTCGGCACCGAGCGAGCCTGCGCCAGCACCCGCGGCGTCCCGGTACAAACTCACCGTGACGCCCGAGATGGCCGCGTCGCTGGCATCGAAACCGTTGTTGGTGAGATCCGTGTAGACATTGCCTGAAATGACAGCCAAATCCGCGGCCAGCAGGCGACGGGCTTCCATATGTTCAACGCGCAGTCTGCGATCGAGCTGGCGGCGATTTCTTGGGCTTCGTTTTTGTGTCTTAAAACGAGAAAGCATGCGTGTGATTAAGCTAGCCATAGAGCTTGCTCCTTCCGTGAAAACGCCACTAAATGCAAAAGGGTCCGACTAATCCAAAACTGGAAAGGTCGAACCCCGCTTGGGAAGCGCTTGGAAAGTTTGCTGAGCGAGCTCGCAGCTATTGCTACCAGCGGAACTCGCCTCCAAAGTTCAGACCTTGTATCAGATAATCGGTCTCTACGAAGTTAAACTGAGGTCGGAGTGCACCAGTAAGAGGCACATTCTCAGGCGGCAGTAGGTTGGGATTAACGTCTAGGCTGACTTGATCGCCTGGGCGGACCACATTTCCGATGTAGACCAGCGAGTAACCGGCAGTGGCTCGCAGCCGCGGCGTGATCTGGTAACCCAAGGTGGCTCCTAGTTCGGGCACCATTGTGAACTGATTGCGTTCGTAAGTCCCCATGTTGGTGCGCTGTGCCAGCACGCCTCCGGAAGCGTTAGTGGTATTGTTATTGATGGTTGTGGCGGTGCTGCCATCGATCGTCACAGTCTGGTTATTGTTGCCGATCCCTAGACGCATCAGCAGGTCCAGCGACCACCAGCCGCGACGCCCTTGCCACAGCACTCCCAGTTCAGCACCGTTGAACAAGTTGCGTGTATCAAAGCGATCGACAATGTTGAAACTGCCCGGATCGTTGGTTAATTGCGAAGTCAGGCGTTCTTGCATCTGCAGTGATTCCCTCAGTTCCCAGAAGCGATAACCGATAGTCGTATCCAGCCGTGAGGAAGTGGGCACCGTTTGGCACGCCAGGAAGGAGTAACCGCAACCCTCGGTGCTGCACATTTGGCGGCGAAGTCTTACCGCAGCTCCATCGAAACGGCTGGTGGCGTCTACTGCCATGCTGCCGCCGATGACGCCCGGGAAGGCTACCAACTCAGAATCCTGCTTGCCCGTAAGAGCGTTGAAAAATGGACGAGCGATAATGGGTGTGCCGGTCGACTGCTGAAAGAACGATTCGCTCCGTTCGCCCAGGCCAGTGTACTCTCCCTCCAAGCCCCAACCAGGCAGCGAAGCCAACCACCAACCGAAGCGGATGCGGAAGCCAGCCCAGCTGTCGTCCATGATCTCATCGCCACCGTACAGTACCGACGTGCCGGGCTGTCCCAAAACACCAGCGTTAGCACGCGCCGTCCCAGCAGGACTGCTCGTCACCAAGGCAGGAATCTGCATACCGGCTGGATACCAGCTGAGGTACTCCGCGTGCACCCAACCGTGAGACGGAAAGCAGATGCAGAATTGATTCGGAGCCGCGCAAGTGGTGCATGAACCGCCGTGCCCACTCGAACTGCAGCTGCTGCAGCCGCCACCGTCGCAGCTCTGGCAACCGCCACTGACAATGCCTTGGTCAATGTAACCTCCATGGTGGCCACCTTGATCGATGTATTCGCCATCTCCGTAGCCGCCGTCCTCGTAGACGATCTCGCCATAGCTGGCCCGCTTGACTGCAGACTTTGCCTGCGCCGGGCGACGACCAGCATTGCTTTGGGGCCGAGTCGCCGCTGGGCTGGACCGAACCACGCGAGTAGGCTGTGAGGATTGAGCCTGACCTGCCCGCCCGGCGGTGGAACCATTGGCACTAGGGCTACTAGCACTCGGACCACCAGCACTGCGCACAGTGGCTGGTCGACGCTGCTGTGCGTCGAGTGTTGATTGGGCGAATAAGCACAAAATGACTGCAACTGAGGCAATAATTCTATTCACGGTTGCCGCGCCTTCCCTAGCGAAACTGGCATCAAAACGCCCGTACCAAGCAATCGGTACGAGCCG
>CAKQWG010000054.1 GCA_934278005.1 uncultured Pirellulaceae bacterium
AGACGCAGCAGGCAGATTGCACCCACTAATTCTCAAATCTCAAATCCAGGCGGCGGCCTAGTGCATTCGAAACTCAATGGCGCTCTCGGGCTGACTATTTTGAGAGATGGGCTGCGATCAAGTCTTGGAACTGGTCGAACAAGTAGCCGCTGTCGTGTGGGCCGGCCGAGGCCTCAGGGTGGTACTGCACACTGAAGGTCAAGTTGTTGCTGTGTCGCACTCCGGCCACAGTATCGTCGTTGAGATTGCGATGCGTGACCGTCAGCTGCTCGGGCAGGGACGCACCTTCGACCGCAAAGCCGTGGTTTTGCGAAGTGATCTCGACTCGCCCGTTCTCCAGATTCAGTACCGGCTGGTTGCTACCGCGGTGACCAAACTTCAGCTTGAAGGTCTCGCCGCCGGTGGCTAGGCACAGCAGTTGGTGCCCCAGGCAAATGCCGAACATGGGTCGCTGGCCGAGCAGTTCGCGGATGGTATCGACGGCGTAGTCCAGGGCCTGCGGATCGCCTGGGCCGTTGGATAGAAAAATCCCGTCGGGCTTTTGATCCAGGACCTCTTGGGCAGATGCCGTACCGGGCAGTATCGTGACGCGATTGCCGCGTTCGTACAGATGTCGTGCGATATTCCACTTCATGCCGTAATCCAAGCAGACCACGTGCGGCCGCTTGTCGGTTTTGGAATCGTCTGCGGAGCTGCTAGTTGTGGCTGCCGCTGCCTGCGCTGCGCCGCTTTCGCTGGCCGAGGGTTGTTCGAGTTGATGCAGTGCTTCATTCCACTGCCGAGCTCGTGTGGAGACGACTTCGCGGACCAGATCGCGGCCTACCATGCTGGGGCTGGACTTGACTTTAGCCAGCAGCGATTGTGGGTCGAGGTCCACCGTCGAGATGCCTCCCTTCATGGCCCCTTTATCGCGAATCCGCCGCACCAAAGCCCGCGTATCAATGCCGGCGATCGTCACCACGTTGTGCTCGCGCAAGTAATCGCCCAGGCTCTGTTGCGATCGATAATTGCTGGCCAGACGACTCTCCGCTCTCACGATAAAGCCGGACAGGCGAGGTTTGTCGCTCTCCGCATCGTCGCGGTTGATGCCCGAATTGCCAACCTCCGGATAGGTCAAGGCCACGATTTGGCCGCAATAGCTGGGATCGGTTAAGATCTCCTGATATCCAGTCATGGACGTATTGAAGACGACTTCGCCGAAGGTTTCGCCATCGGCACCGATGGAGATGCCACGAAAACTAGTTCCGTCTTCGAGCACCAAAAGAGCTGGTTTTCCAGAACGACTCACGCGCAATACTCCGCTAGCGGATTTCCAAGGCTACCGATCAAAAATTTCAGCCA
This sequence comes from uncultured Pirellulaceae bacterium, assembly GCA_934278005.1. Lineage (GTDB taxonomy): Bacteria > Planctomycetota > Planctomycetia > Pirellulales > Pirellulaceae > Aureliella. Next base: position 1,342 of record CAKQWG010000054.1, read on the forward strand.
GTATAGACGGTGGCAGACTTCTCGATAACCATCGCGCCAAAAATATCTGTGCCTGGGTAGACTTAAACTAGCTCAGCGGCCGCGAACCTGCGGCTACCGGCCCGCTGACTTACTTAAAGACATCCTCGTCAAATGCGCCGACTTCGGCCGGATCGCCAAAGCCATCGAGCGGATCGGCTTGCCCGAAGCCATCTTCAGCCGACACGGTGGGGGCAGAAGCCACTCCAGACATATTTTGGGGCTTCATCTTCTGCATAGCTGCATCGCGAGCTTTTTTCTCGCGCCAGGCCACTACGCTGACCGCGATGATCAGCCCTAGCATGCAGGTGATCCAGAAGTAGGGCCAGATATCCATGGGTAATAATCTCGCAGACGGATAGAAAGTTCTTCGAAGTCATAGCCTTTCAGTCCAGCTTAGTTATGCCGCGCCCTGAAAGTCAAGCAAGTTGCTTGCAAAATCGCCCCTCATTGATGGTGGGACGCTCAGGTCTGCCGCGATGATCGTAGGTCAACCGCATGTTGTCCAAGCCCATCAACCACAAGATCGAAGCGTGTATGTCGTGTACATGCAGTTTGTTTTCGACGGCGTACAGTCCCAAATCGTCAGTCGCACCAATCACCTGCCCGCCACGCACGCCGCCTCCGGCCATCCACATGGAAAATCCGGTCGGGTTGTGATCGCGACCGAATCCCTTCTCACTCATCGGTGTCCTGCCAAACTCCCCGCCCCACACCACCAGCGTCTGATCGAGCAGCCCGCGGCGCTTGAGATCTTTGAGCAGCGCAGCTACCGGCTGATCCATCGACAAGCACATCCGCGTATGATTGGCCTCAATGCCCGAGTGAGCATCCCATTTGCTCCCGGTACCGCTGTACAACTGCACGAAGCGTACGCCTCGTTCGACCAACCGCCGCGCCAGGAGACAGTTGCGGCCAAAATCTTGCGTCTCTTTGCGATCCAGGCCATACATCGCATGCGTAGCCGCGGTCTCCTGAGCTAAATCGACCGCCTCGGGAGCTTGAGCCTGCATGCGAAAGGCCAGTTCGTAACTCTTGATGCGAGCCTCAAGTTCGCTCTGCTGTGGCCGCGTTTGGGCGTAGGACGAATTGAACTGCTGTAACAGCTCAAGCTTGCCACGTTGGCGAGTGGCGGAGTGCCCGGCTGGAGGATGAAGATTCGCGATGGGCTCAGGCAGGTTGCCGTTGAGCCGCACGCCTTGATGCGTGGCCGGCATAAAGCCACTCCCCCAATTCCGTGGTCCGTTGACCGGGCGTCCGGCAGTGTCGCACATGACGACGTAGCTGGGCAGATTTTCGTTGGCGGACCCTAGCCCATAATCGACCCACGAGCCGAGCGATGGCCGGCCGGCCACGTTGATACAAGTGTTCATCTGACATACGCCGCCGGCGTGGTTAATGCCGTTGGTCCAGCAGGATCGCAGCACGGCGATATCATCCATACATTCGGCGATATGCGGAATCCAATCCGAGGCCCACAAGCCGCTCTGGCCGTGCCTTTTCCATTTGCGTTGGCTGGGTAGCAACGTGGCTCCCATTTCCCCCATAGCTAGAATCGGCTCCTTGAAGCTCGAGGGAAGTGCCTGACCAGCTAGCTTCTGCAGCAGCGGCTTGGGATCGACCAAATCTAAGTGGCTCGGACCGCCTTCCATGAACAGCCAGATCACACTCTTGGCGCGCGGCGCATGGTGCGTCGCTGGACCGGCCCCAGCGGCTTGGGATTGCTCCTTATGCAGCAACCAGTCGAGCGCCACGCCACCGAAACCGACACCACTGGTCTGCAGGAATTCACGGCGCGAAGCGGCGTATGAGTTTGTAGGCATCGTAATACTCTAGTGGGAACGGTCCGTGCGCTAAGCAGCCTGCTTGCCAAGTGGGGTAAGCAGCCTGCTTGCCACTAAGTGTTAAACAAACTGTCGCAAGCTAGAAGCTTACGCCACTATTGTACTCGCAATCTGGGTGCAGCGGTTTAGCATGTCGGGGCTTAGTGTGCGCAGTTGCGTGAGGGAGCTTCAGCGAGGATAGGGCGGGGGCGTGTAGGCGGCGGCCTCTAACTTCATGGCCAGCGAGGTATCGAACTCGTTCTCTAAGCATTCGATCAGGCCGTGGCGAATGGTGAAGTGCAAGTTGACCCACATCACATGTTGGCTCCGGTCGGCAGCCACAAAGGTATCGTCGTAGCGCGCGGTGACCAAGTCCTGAGCGGTCATGTACGACACTTGCAAAGTATTGCAGCGGGGGCGCTGAACAATCGAAAACAACCTGTCCAGCCAAGCTTGAAAACCACTCACTCCGTACCAGTCGCCCGCAACGAGCGAGCCGGGCTCGCCCGCACAACGGAACACGAAGTCTTTGGCAAATAGCTCGCCGCAGTAGTGGAGCATGCGGTGTTGATGCTCATCATAGCAATCGACAAACTTGCGGGCGATGGCTTCGGGAAAACTACACAGATCGCTCGAAGCAACCTTCCGCTCCCTACAACTCAAAGCCTCGGCCAAGTCTTCAATTGTGCTCAAACTAAGCGTTCCTCCCGACTCCGCTTTGCGCACAAGGCGTTCGGAATAGCCGGCCAGTCTAGCTAGCTCTGCCTGAGTTAATCCACGCATGATCCGCAAGTTGCGCAAGCTATCTCCGCACACACGCAGACCTTTCACTCGTTGATTATGCATAACTTGTTCTCGCTTAAATCACGTTGAACTTCTGGGTGCAATCTTGTTGAGTGCAAGCAAATCAGCCATGACGACGATCCGCATCCGCTCAAATTCGTTCCTGAGAGTGCCGGTTAAAGTGCCTCTCGGTGCCGCATCGCAAGCATTGTCTTTCGACTAGCTGCTCCTTAAGTTAACTAAACAACTAGCACATAACTACAGGGCACCAAGCTTTGATGGGGGGGACGTAAAAGCCAGCCCATGGAAACTTGGGACGACTGCAAAAATGACTGGTTGAGTTCGAGCATCTTTCAGGTGCGCACTGGTCCAGCAGGTAACTTTCCTCAAGTCCGTACGACTCACACTTTTGTAAGCGAGAGCCATCGTGACGACCCGCCCAACTCCTGCGCATCCGTTGGCATTCAGCGAACGTCTGCAATCCCACCCAACAGCCGCTTTTAAGTCCACCGCCTCACAGCCCACCGACTCACAGCACACTGGCTTACAGCACACTGGCTTACAGCTCGTGCGGCTGCAGACCAGCCTCGTCAGGCGAGGTTTCACGATCGTCGAGCTGTTAGTGGTGATCAGCATCATCGGGGTGCTCGTCGGTCTCTTGCTGCCGGCCGTTCAAGCGGCGCGAGAAACGGCGCGGCGCATCCAATGTCTGAACAATCTCAAGAACATCGGCTTGGCGATTCACAATTTTGAAAATGCCAAGCGGAATATACCGCTGGGCAACCAGAAGCTCTCGGGCACCATGCATGCTTGGTCGACGATGATCCTGCCCTACATCGAGCAACCCGCCGTTTTTAATCAGATCGATCTCAAGCTGCCTTGGGACGACGCCGCAGTCAACGCGCAGGCCGCCTTGACTGACTTAAGTCTCTACCGCTGTCCCAGCGCGGTGAAAGATTTTTCCGGCAAGCAGGACTATGGCGGAATCGTAGGCACCACCCTGCTGAGTTTGCCTCCGGGCACAGGGCCCGGCGATGCATTCGGTTGCGGGGCTATGATCTCCAGCACTAAGTCGCAAAGTTCACCGCTCACCTTGGCTTCCTTTACCGATGGTCTGAGCAACACCCTGTGCGTGGCTGAATCGGTCGACCGTAGTCCAGAAGCCGCCGGCCGCTGGGCGTGTGGACTGAACTGCTTTGCACAGGGCGAAGCGCTCTCGGAAAGCAACGAGCACGGAGACATGGAGTCGCAGCATCCGATGGGAGTCCCCGCTGTGTACGCCGACGGACACGTAACGCTGTTGCCTCTGACGATCGACGTCAAGATCCTCGGCGGCCTATGCACTCGCAACGGGGGCGAAGCGCAGACGCAATTGGATTGAGATAAATATCCGACCAAGATGTGCGCATTCCCAATGGAATGAATGCGTTCTGGCAATGATGCTCATCAAGATGTTCCCGCAAGAATCCGCAGGAGGTGAAGACAAGTACTAGGTCATTAGTTTTGTTGCTTTAGGTTTTAGAAGTTTACGTTTGATTGTTTCAATTTCGAAAGAGAGAATTATGTTTAATCGTAGAATGTTGATCGCTGTGGCTGCTTGCTTGGCTGTTTCCGCGTCGTCGGCTTTTGCCGGTGGCAATGGTGGCTCCAAGAAGGACTCCACCATTCACGTCGAAAACCAAACTGAATACCGGCTGTATGTATTCGCGGATGTCTCCGACGCCAGGATTCAGCGAGCGGCCGCTTCGGCCGATCCTCTCGCTGCTTTCAAGGGTTTGGGCGGCAAGGAAGTTGAGTCCACTGGTACGGCCAGCTTCCAAGTTAAAAGTGGCAACCACAATATCACAGCTGTAGCTGTCGATGCAGAAGAAGGCCAACAGCTAGTTGCTAAGCTCCGGCCATATGTCGGCAAAGGTGCAACGATGACAGTTGTCATCGGTGAAGATGATCTGGTTGACCTCAACCAGTCTTCGTTCTAGTCGATCTAGCAGAAATTCGGTGGCGGTGCTTGGGCAAGGCTCAGGTGCCGCCGCTTTCTTTGAAGTTTTGCCGGCAAGATTTCCTAGTGAATACGGATGTTCGCTTGTCCAAGCTCCCCTCCATGAAATTGCCTCGTGAATACATCCGCATCGCCTGCTGCCAAATCTGCTACCCGACGATCTTCTGAACACCCTGCGAGCGCTTCCGAGCAGAATGCATGGGCCGATGAAATCACTCCAGCCGTAGAGCTCTCGCCGCAGCAAACCTCCGGCGGTCTGCACTTGTCCCCTAGACCCTCCCGCCTGCGATCGGTCTTGCGCGTGGCGGGACAGATCGCTCTAGCACTGGCGGCCGCCGTGCTACACGGGGTGCCATGGCTGTTGGACAGTTGGTTTTGGTGCGGCTGGTTAGGTATCGCCCTAGGGCTCTATGTAGTGACTCGCCCCGGCTGGATCGCGTCCTGGTGGATGACTTGGATCTGGGGCACGGTGGCGCTGACTATCGCCTTCCACTGGTCCCCCGACGCGATGGCTTATACGCTGAGCTCAGGCTATGCACTGGGTCTCGCGGTAGCTTTGCCTTTTCTAATGTGGGACGGACTGCGACTAGCCTTGGGCTACTGGTTGGCCGCACGAGTTACCCGCGATGTGCGCCTGATATGGATCCCGGCGGCGCTGTTTACTATGACACTCGAATTTGCCATGCCCAGCGTCTTCCCATGGCGGTTGGGCCTAACGCAACTGTCCGTTCCCTGGCTAGTGCAGCCGGTGTCCATTTTCGGGGCCGGCTGGACGACGCTGATTGCCTTTACCCACGCCGGGCTCATCATCATACTCACCGCGGCCTTACTAGCACGCTTTCGCCCCGCCCGAGCGCCGGTGACACAAGCCGATTCAGCCGCACCCATCGGTACCACACCGCCCCGCCGCGCGGTTATCTTCGGAGTCTCGCTGCTGGTGCTCAACGGACTGTTCGGTAGCTGGTCGCTGTGGATGTGGCAGCAACGCATTGCTGCTGCAGACAAGGTCCGCTTTGCGCTCGTGCAAGTCGACCCAAGTTACACTTGGAGTACAGAGCATCTGCAAACGCTAACTCGCCAGGTGGCTGGACAAGTAGACATCGTCTGCTGGCCGGAGTCGAGTGGCGGGGACTATGAACTGGGACTCGATGCACTGGACGATGAAGACGAGGTGTTTACCCGCTCGCGGATGCCCAATCGCGGCATGCAGCCTTGGCCCAAGCCTTCATGCGAACTGCTGCTCGGCGGCAAGTGTTACGTCGGCGACCCAGAAGAACCCCAGCAAGTGCACGTGACAGCCATGCTGGTCAGTCCGCAGGAACGCATTACTGGGCGGTATCACAAGCGGTTCTTGATGCCGTTCGGCGAATACGTGCCCGGCGAAGGGACCGTGCCAGGGATGGCCGAACTGTTCGATATGCAAGAGCACGTTGAGCCAGGTGGCAGCGCCACGCCAATCCGCAGCCAAACTACCAAGGCTCAAATGGGTGCGCTGCTATGTTATGAAGATATGGTGCCACAGGCCACGCTAGAGATGACCAACAATCAGGTCAATATTCTTATCTCATTGATCAACGGCTCAGCCTTTGAAAATCCCTACACGCTCACGCAGCATCGCCTGCTGGCCCAGCTCCGCGCTGTGGAATGCCGCAAGTTTATGTTGCGATGCGCAGCTACCGGCGAGACTTGCAGCATCTCACCCATCGGCGAGATCGTCGATCGCCTGCCCGTACAGCAAGAGGGAGTGCTGGTGACCCAAGCCGCGCTGCTGCCCGGCACGACTCAATTCACACGCACACCATGGCTCGGCCCTGTGCTAACCTTAGTGAGTCTGATCGGCGTGTGCATCGGCTTTACGCGTCGCGTCAACAAGTGAATAGAGCCCGCTGCATACGAATCACTGGCCTGGTCGATGTTCCTGGTTTATGAGACCACGGGCTCCTATCCCAGAGCAGGCACTGAGTTGACGTCAAACCCCAGGCCTCCGACCCGCATCGAGCCAGGTCTCTAGGACTTAGACCATGAAAGGTCGCCTTAACTTAAAACGTGGCCGGCTCAGCGGCTCGTTAAAATTTCTCTGACGCTTGGCGACGCCGCAAGGCAGAGAGCTCATCGTTCACGGGAGTGCAGTACAAGGCCACCAGGGCCGCGTCGTGATTCGCGGCGGTGACCGTCACCTCCATCGGGGCAGCCGACACCCGAGGCGCGTCAGCCTGGCGCGACTCGCCTTCTCCGCTACCTTGCCTGTTCAGGTTCAAGTAGTTAATGACGGCTAGCGCGTCCTGCGGGGTCAGCAGCCCATCGGGATAAGCATCCAAGAATCCGAACATGCCCGAAATGCTGTCGCCCCCAATGGGCAGCACTCGCGCTTTGCGGGTGTTGATCTCAGTGATAATTGCACTAACGTCTTGGGGCGTGACCAGTCCATCAGCGTTGACGTCGACATCGAATTGCGTGTTGTGCCACGGACGATCGGCAGAAAAGTTGACTACAAAAATTTCTATAGTACCGGGTGCGGAGGTTAATCCTTGATCGTCGGTAACGGTGTAGGTTGCCCGGTGCACACCTCCGTAACCGATGGGCGCCGTGTAAATCAGCGTGTTTCCAGTGAGCGAAAACGCGGGGTGGGTTCCCGGCGATAGCTTGGCCACGAGCTTGCTCGGGTCGCCGTCGGAGTCGCGATCATTGGCAAGCAGATTGGCGATAGTCGTCGTCGGCGAGAGTGAGCTGGCGTTGTTTGAGTCGAGTTCGGCGATGGGGGCTGCCGGTGCAGGGGGATCAACGCTCAATTTGTAAGCGCCGTTCTTGGCGCCGCCGCTGCCCAGCACCTGAATATAATAGAGCGTATCGCGCTGCAGATTAGCTACGATCTCCGCTCCGTTCGCGGTCGAGGTGGAACTGGCAACTGCAAATCCGCTAGCATTTAAAAGTCTCAGCTCCAACTTGCCCATGGCTGGCTGAAAGTCGAGGGTAAACTTGGCGGTGCCGGTACCTCGCGAAGTCAGTCGGAAATAATCCACATCGCTGCTTGTATGGATGGACAAACCATCCAAAACTTGCTTATTGCCATCAAGCAATGTGGCGGTGCCAAGTGTGTTGTTGGGCTCCAGCCGGTCTGGCGGCGGCAGGCTAGGATCGTAGAGGATATTTTTCCAGACGTTGGTGCTGCCGACCGTTACATCACTGAGAATTACGGCATGCTTCATGCCCACGCCTGTGGCAGTCGCGGTATAGGTACCCGCCGGCAACGCGACTTGGTAGCCTCCCGCGCCGAGCGACTGAGTGGTAAAAGTCCCCGCCGTGCCACTAAAGACAATCTGCACGTTGCCCAGTCCCTCGCCAGCTTCGTACCACCTACTGAAGTTGCGGTCTTCAAACACCGCACCCACGACCATCGCTCGAGGGCTCTCGATATTGGCGAATACCTGCGTGGTGACTTGTGGGCCGAAGCCACTTCCGGCAAACGGGGTGATGGCCTGTCCGACCTGCTCAAAATCTGAATTGCTAATTGCCATGCGGTGTCCCACATCGCTGCGCATGCCGTTGGGCCCACCGCGCTCCCAGTCGATCACAAACGCGGCGAAGGTATGCAGTGCCGACTTGCCATAACCAAACACATTCTCGGCAGTGATCTTCTCGCCTGCCGCAATGCGTAGGTTCACGCCCGCATTAATCAGCGCATTGCGCCGCTCCAGGGAATTCGAGTGGAACTGTTGTGGCGGGCTGGTTGCAAGCATCCTCGTATTATGGGCGGCAGCAAAGCTACTGATAGCATCGTTCCATGCCACCGGCGGCACCGGCTGCATACCAGCCAGCTGCGCCTGCAATGCGCTACCATTGACCTGTGCGTAATCGAGATCGAGTTGCAGCACCGAATCGCGGGCTATCAAAGGCGACGTGGTAGCGATCAGCCTGGAGAACTCACCCTGCGGATCGGTCCGGAAGCGATTAACCAACTGCAACAGCTCCTGCTCGCCACCGGTCGGATCGAAGGCCAGCAAGCGTCGATGCTCGAGCGACTCAAATTGCAGAGGACGCGAAAGAAGCGGTGTTCGTGGCATGTCAAAATCCCTCTCTTAGCTCTGGGACGGGCGGCCACTACCAGAAACCACCGCCCTGTCGCACGGTGAAGCCGTCGCGCAGCATCCATACCAGCGCGAAGACGACGAATAGGAAAATTATCAGCAACAAATACTTTAGCAGATCCGTCACGCCCATAATCCTACCCACCAACGGTCTCAAGTCCACCCCCTCAGGAGCTGTTTTTGCCGGCTTTTCCTGATCTGTCGCTGCATACCGCGTCTGGGGGGGCAGAAAAAGGTGCCGCCATGATTAGGGCAGCGGCAGGCTACGTTCAGCAAGCACCGAGCCCGCAGGCAGCCAAGAAGGGCAACAGCCGGAGACAGTCGAAGCCGGCGCAGAATGTCTTAACGACAGACATGCGCCACATGACCAACGCATTCTCGCACTGATAGAGGCGAGAATCGAAGCGAAGTCTGCAATTATTTCTTCTTTTCCACGTGCACGGTGTGCTTTCGCAGCCGCGGGCAGAACTTCATCAGACGCAACTTCTCACCGCCCGTTCTGCGGCGCAGCGTGTAGTTATACTCTCCACTCTCTTCGCAGACTAAGTGGATGATTTCCTTCTTCTTCTTGCCCTTGGCCATGATTTCTACTCGTAAAGTGTTCCGCTGAATGCTACTGGGAGAACAGCACCTTAAGTGCTGCTTGAATCACTACCTGGGGTGTTAGCTGAGTCGCCGATCGGAGCTGACTCTGTGGCTACAGGCTCGACTGCGGCGGGCTTGTCGCCCTGATCGCCACTATTTTCCTCAGCCGCAAACTCAGGCTTTTGGCTGCGCGTTACGACCCGGTCATTGCGACCCACGAACTCCAGGATAGCTCGCGGACCTGCATCGCCCAGCCGCGGCGTGGCCAGACGCATGATACGTGTGTAACCACCGGGGCGATCTTCAAAACGGTGCGCCAAGTCATTGAACAATATCTGCACGGCTTGCTTATCACAGAGGATCTGGAGCAAGCGCCGGCGAGCAAAAACGGCTGGTGCGATGGCCTCCATCCACTTGGCGTGATTTGGTCCTTCGCGCCACTCTTTCCAAGCGCTCGAATTGCGTTCAGCAGTCGTTCCAAACTGAGCCGCCGCACGTTCAGCCGCAACACCCTTCTTAGCGATGGTGATGCACTTCTCAACCATCGGACGAACTTCCTTGGCCTTGGCAACGGTCGTGATAATACGCCCTTTGACCTTGACCGGGTTGACATCAAATTCCGAGTCAGGACGCTCGGTGATGAACAACGCGGATGCCAAATTGCGCAATAGCGCGCGACGGTGGCTGGGGGCGCGACCTAGGGTTCGACCGTGTCTTCTGTGACGCATGATAAAATACCGTTAGCAATAAAAAGGCTGTCAGTTGACAGCGTGTAAGTTGTGTTCTATTTAACGCAGAGTATGCGTTGAAGGCAGACGCATACCTAGGTGCAAACCTAGCGTGGCCAGTTTGTCACGAACTTCGGTCAATGTTGTCTCGCCGAAGTTGCGGATCTCGAGCAACTGGTCCTCGTTCCGCTGGACCAGTTCGCGAATAACGTTGATGCCCTCGCTCTCAAGGCAGTTGCCTGCCCGCACGCTCAGTCGCAAGTCGGCGACTTGCATGTTGAGCTTGGCTTCCAACTGAGCTTCGGCCGATCCGGGACCACCGCGAGCCGTGGCGTGTACTTGGCGACCAATTTCGTTGTACTGTACAAACGGGTTGAGGTGCTTGCGGAAGATCTTGGCCGATTCAACCAACGCCATCTCTGGCCCGATCGAACCGTCGGTCCAAATCTCCAAAGCGAGTTTGTCGTAGTTGGTCTTCTGACCAACCCGAGTTTCTTCGACTTCGTAGCGAACGCGCACCACTGGGCTGAAGACAGCATCGATTGGAATGATGCCGATCTCATGGTCACGCGAGCTGTGCTCTGAGGCGGGCACGTAGCCACGACCATTCTCGACAACCATCTCCATCGTGAACGACACGTCTTCGGTCAGCGTGGCCAGAATTTGGTGCTTGTTGATGACTTCGACGTCGGCATCGGTCTCGACGTCTGCACCCGAAATCACGCCGGCGGTATTTCGCTCGACAGTGATAACGCGCGTCGAGTCGCTATGATTCTTAACGATCAACGACTTGACATTGAGCACGATGTCCGTGACATCTTCGAGGATGCCCGGAAGCGTGGTGAACTCATGTTGCGCGCCGCGGATCTTGATCTGCGTGATGGCGCTACCTTCCAGGCTTGACAGCAACACGCGCCGCAGGCTGTTGCCGACGGTGGTGCCGAAGCCGCGCTCGAACGGCTCAGCGATGAACTTGCCGTAGGTCGGTGACAAGGTATGGGTGTCGGGATGCACGGCGCTGGGAAGCTCTAGACCGCGCCATTTGACATGCGTACTCATAGTAAGGATCACATATAGCTGGAGTTAGGTTGATCGAAGTGAAGCCCATCCGTGGCTATCAATTGCACCCGGCCCGGGCTGTGCAGCTGCGCAAGCCGAGGCCTGCACAGTTACACGCGGCGACGCTTGCGCGGGCGGCAACCGTTGTGCGGAATGGGGGTCACATCCTCGATCAATTTGACCGTCATCCCCGCTGTTTGCAGAGCTGTAATGGCGCTCTCACGGCCGGAGCCTGGGCCCTTGACGCGAACCTCGATCTCCTTCACACCATACTTGGCTGCCTTCTCGGCGGCTTGTTGGGCGGCAACTTGACCTGCGAACGGCGTGCTCTTGCGACTGCCTTTGAATCCGCACGTACCCGAGCTCGCCCAGCACAAGGTATCACCCTTGGTATCGGTGATGGTTACCGTTGTGTTGTTGAACGTAGAGCGGATATGCGCTACGGCAACGGTAACATTGCGACGCGCCTTGCGACGTTTAACTTTCGCCACTTGAAAACCTCTTCAGCCAAAATACTATGAATGTAAATATGTCGTTAGCCAACCCGGTTAGAACACCCGAGTGATCGTGGCGATTAGCGCAGATCCTTGACGCCCTTTTTACCCGCTACGGTCTTGCGCGGGCCCTTGCGGGTTCGCGCGTTGGTGCGCGTCCGCTGACCGCGGACGGGCAGGCTCATGCGGTGCCGCAAACCGCGGTAGCACTTGATCTCACGCAGACGGTTGATGTTTTGAGACATCGAGCGACGCAGTGGGCCTTCGACCGTATAGTCGCGCTCGAGCATGGTCGACAGACGGCTGAGCTCGTCTTCGTCCAGGTCACGGGCAGGCTTGTCCCCGTCGATATTGTTCTTGACGCATACCTCGCGCGCAACCAGCGGACCCACTCCGTAGAGATAAGTCAGCGCAATGGTCACCTTTTTGTCGTTGGGTATGTCCACACCGAGTAAACGCGGCACGGAGAGCTCCTTAAAAAATAATCGTAAGTTCTTAACTGTACACAGCTTGCGATAAAAGCAGGGCAAGCGAACGCAGGTATTTTAAAATATTGGACCCGCATTTTATAACAACTGGCCACCGATTGACAAGCCGTAACTAATGTCTAATGCGCCGATTTAGCGTGGGAGACGACCGTTTCTCGTATCTGCTCCGAGACACATTCCGGCGTCTGCATGCCATCGATCGTGACCAGCAGCCCCCGCTTGCGGTAGTAATCCAGTAGCGGAGCCGTCTGTGTCTCGAAAACTCGAATGCGCGCCTTGATCGTATCGTAATTATCGTCGCCGCGGTCTTCCAACTCAGACCGCTTGAGCAGACGCTTTACCAACTCGTCCTGGGCCACATGCAAGTCGAGCACAAGGTCGAGCTTGCGGGTGCTCCGCGAGAAGTGTTCGTCCAACAACTGAGCCTGTACGATCGTCCGCGGAAAACCATCAAACAGACAGCCAGCCTCGCAGTCGGGCTGGCTCAAACGCTGCGCGACGATTCGCATCACCAAGTGATCCGGCGCGAGCTCGCCAGCGTCCAGGTGCCGTGCTACCCAGCGAGCCAATGCAGTGTCCTGGTTTTTGACTTCGCGAAGCATTTCCCCAGTCGACAGCTGTGGTATACCCAGCCATTCGACCAATCGCTTGCATTGGGTTCCTTTGCCAGCGCCGGGTGGCCCGATAAAGACTATGCGCATGGCAGCCCCTTCGATTCTACGGTCTTAATTCTTGAATGAGGTCCAGCCAGCAACAATCCTATCTGAGCCACTAGGACTCCAGCAAACCTTTGTAATTTCTCATCAACAAGTGGTTGTCGATCTTCTGAATCAAATCGAAAGCGACGCTAACCGCGATCAGCAAGCCCGTTCCGCCGTAGAACGAAGCCACGGAAAATGGGACACCGAGCTGAATATTCACAATGATCGGCACGATGGCGACGAGGGCTAGAAAGGCAGCCCCGACGTACGTAATGCGAATCATCACCTTCTCTAAATAGTCCGCCGTCCGTCGACCAGGCCGGTAGCCCGGGACAAATGTGCCGTGGTCCTTCAGGTTCTCGGACATCTCCCTCGGATTGAAGGTGATCGATGTCCAAAAATAACAGAAGAAGAAAATCAGCGCGACGTACATCACGATGTAAGTCAAGGATTGCCCACTGGTAAACGTGTTTCCGAGGGCCGCCAGGAAACCGGCGACCTGCTGCGTCCATGAATCGCTGCTCGCCGATGGGCTGGCGAACCAGGACGCCATGACACCAAACAGCACGCCCGGAAGCATTAACAAACTGCTGGCAAAAATGATCGGCATAACGCCTGCCTGGTTGATCCGCAAAGGCAAATACTGTTTAGTCCCACCGTAGACCCGATTGCCACGCACATGCTTGGCACTTTGCGTCTGAATGCGACGCTGGCCCAAGGTGATAAACACCACTCCAAACACCACCGCCACGAACAGTGCCGCCAAAACGATCAACTTGTCTGGCCCGATCTCACCAGAGGAACCACTCAACTGTGTCGTCATGTTCTGACGCAACTCAAGCAGGGCACGCGGCATCTGAGCTAGAATACTAGCCATAATCAATAGGCTGATGCCGTTGCCGATTCCGTATTCGTCGATCTGTTCGCCCAACCACATCAAAAAGACGGTACCGCAAGTCATGATCGCGATCGCCGTAAACTGCCAACCCACGGTCAGCGTATTCGTACCCGGGTAGCAGAACTGGGATGCGACCGTGTTAGGATCGCTCATTACTACGTACTTGAGGTACACAAAGCTCTGGATGAGGCACAGGAACACTGTCAGGTAACGGGTATACTCATTGATCTTGCGCATTCCCGACTGGCCCTCTTTGCGCAGGGTCTCGATGGGCTTGTACACGCTGCCGAGCAATTGGAACACGATCGAAGCGGAGATATAGGGCATAATGCCCAATCCGAAGATCGTCACATCGCGCAGGTCGGTAGCCGCGAAGAGCGAGATCTTATCAAGGAAATTGTCGATCTGGTTGCCACTACCGCCGCCCGAAGGTGGATTAACCATGGGCAGGCGAATCTGGTATCCGATGCGATAGACGCCGAGCAAGCCCAGCGTGAGCAGAATCTTTTGGCGCAGTTCGGGGATCGTAAAAATGATCCGTAGTTTTTCCCACATCGCACAGGCTCCTCAGGTGGCCAGACGCATCCAGTGTCTATTTCTTGCCGGCAGCCAAGTCGGCCACGCGCTGCTTGGGAGTCCGTTTGGCTCGCAAGACCGTCGCGGTACCTCCCGCGGCAGCAATTTTCTCAGCCGCCGAGGCGCTGAAACGATGGGCCGAAATTTTTAGGGCCTTATCCATTTCGCCGTCGCCCAAGATCTTGATCTGGTCGAAGCGCTTTTTGACGATTCCACGCTCTTGCAGAACGCTCGGAGTCACTTCTTCACCAGCTTCGAAGACGGCCGACAAATCGCCCACGTTCAGCGCGATCACGGTCTCAGCGAACTTATTGAAGAAGCCACGTTTCGGGATACGGCGGATCATCGGCAGATCTTCACCGATAGTGCCGGGGTGGCGCGAGTAGCCGCTGCGCGACTTGGCACCGTCCTGTCCACGGCCGGCGGTCTTACCTTGGCCGCTACCATTGCCGCGTCCGATACGACGCGGCTTGCGGTGCTTGGTAATGCCCTTGTTGACGTCGTCAATTCTCATGATAAGTGAACCCCACGCAGCTGCTCTACGAAATCTCGGGTGCGCAGCTGCTGCAATGCGTTGAATGTTGCTTTGACCAGTACCGACGGATTATTGGAGCGGAAGCTCTTGGTCAGAATGTCCTTTAGGCCGACCGCCTCGCACACAGCCCGTACGGCCGGACCGGCGATAATACCAGTACCAGGGTTAGCCGGTAGCAAGATGACCTTAGCCGCGCCGTAGCGCCCGATAACAGCGTGCGGGATGGTGCCGTCTACGATAGGCACATCGACTACTTCGCGGTTAGCTTGTTTCTGAGCCTTCTGCACGCTCGGCGGTACTTCGTTGGCTTTGCCGTAGCCGTAGCCGACTCGGCCCTTGCCGTCGCCGACGACAACCAGTGCCGCAAAGCTGAATCGACGTCCACCCTTGACCACCGCCGCACAGCGTTTGATCTTGAGCACGCGCTCGATTGAGCCATCGTTGGATTGTTGAGGTTGATTAGCCACTTTGGAGGCACCCTTCAGGAAAACCGATTGCTATATGTTAAAGTTCTAGGCCAGCTTCGCGAGCAGCCTCTGCGAAAGCGGCCACGCGACCATGGTATTTGCAAGATCCACGATCTAGGCGAACCTGCTTGACACCGGCCGCATGTGCCTTCTCGGCGATCGCCTTGCCCACACGTGCGGCCGCTTCGGCGTTGCCGCTTGAGCTACCGGCGAGAGCCGCATCGAGGGTCGAGGCGGACGCCAGCGTCCGGCCAGCTTCATCGTCGATCAGCTGGCACGAGAAATGGCGCAACGAACGCTGCACACACAGTCGTGGTCGCTCGGCCGTGCCGCGAATTTTTGAACGGACGCGGAAGCGTCGGCGCTCACGACGGTTGTTGACAATTTTCTTAATCTTCACGGGTCACCGACACCTTCAATCAACTTTTCGTAGATCACTCTATTCGTACACTGCGTTTGTACACGCGGCCGCACCGCGACGTTGTCTAGCAACGCTTAGCTAGCCGACTTACCAGCCTTCAGTTTCACTTGCTCGCCCTGGTAGCGAATGCCCTTGCCCTTGTACGGCTCAGGCTTGCGAAGCGAACGAACTTCGGCGGCGAACTGACCGACCTGTTGCTTGTCACAACCGCGCACCACGATGTGCGTCTGGTCAGGGCAGGTAACATCCAAGCCATCCGGAATCGACTTCTTCAACTCGTTAGCGAATCCGACGCGCAGCTGCAGTTGCTTACCTTGAATTGAGCAAATGTAACCGACGCCTACAACTTCCAGCTTCTTCTCGTAACCGTCCTTAACGCCCACGATCATGTTACTGATCACGGCCCGAGTCAAGCCGTGTAGTTCGCGAGAGGTGCGGTCCTCTGAGTCGCGGCTGACCGCCAGGGAGCGACCGTCTTCGTCGACGTTCACATTGACTTCGGGTCGATGCTGGAACTCAAGTTTACCCTTAGGGCCTTCGACAGTTACTAACATGTTAGCAACCGTGACTTTTACTCCGTCAGCGACGGTAATAGGTTTTTTTCCGATACGGGACATGGCGAAGCCACTTAGAAAAAATTTGTTCTCGATTGGGTTACTACAACTGCTTGATGAATTGCAACTAGGCGCAGTCCATCAGTATTGCCGGCCGGGGCTTGGGCATCGCAGCCTGGGATCACTCGCCGCCCCCGGCTGGGCTTGACAAGCAAGCCAGGGGCAAGGAACCAAGTGCGCTACCGGCGTGGGCAAAGTGCTAGCACACTTCGCACAGCACTTCACCGCCCAGGTTCTGTTGACGTGCTTCTCGGTCGCTGACCATGCCCTGGCTGGTGCTTAGGATGGAAATCCCGAGCCCGTTGAGGACCGGTCGCAAATCGCGACTCTTGCTGAAGACACGTCGCCCAGGCTTGCTGACTCGCCGAATTTGCTGAATAACACGTTCCCCGTTGGGCCCGTACTTCAGCTCAATTCGCAAGTGCTTCACCGGTTCGGCGTCGACTTCCTTGTAGTCCCAAATATATCCCTCACGCTTGAGCACTTCTGCCACACCAAGCTTTAGTCGTGACAGCGGCATATCGACATGCGGACGCTCAACGCGAACGGCGTTCCGAATACGAGTAAGCATGTCAGCGAT
>CAKQWG010000055.1 GCA_934278005.1 uncultured Pirellulaceae bacterium
CCCGCTCTGGGCAGCATTCTCTAAACCGCCCTGGGCAGCTTTCTCTAAACCGCTCTGGGCAGCTTTCTCTAAACCGCCCTGGGCAGCATTCCCCGAAGCGCTCTGTTGAGCAGCCGCGATGGCCGGCAAAGCAGTTTCACCAAGATTCCAGAGTTCTAAGAAGGCTTGCCTTCGCACACTAAATTCGGCGGCTCCCAATTGCTCGATCAGTCGTCTGACGTCCGCCGCCGGCGCTGGCACTGGCATTAAGTCAGTGGCTAAATCCTGGCCCGCTCGGAACTGAGGGTTCTCTCCATGCACTGGCGACCATTGACCAGCACCTACAATCAGCTGAGCGGCGGCTAGCAAAGCGACTAGTGAATTCAGTAAGGTGCGCATAGGGATTCCAGCAACATACATGTTTCAAACGGTTTTGATGGGCGCAGCGACGATGTCCATACTCAATTTTAACGGGCAGCCTGTTAAAAACAGTCGACCTGGTCCACTCGGGCTGCAAACTAGAGTACCGGCCCGACTTGCCAGGGCACGAATTCTTCGTCTCCCAGATCCAGCTGCTCGCTACAGGTTGGCTCGCCGCTGGCGGTGGCTAGCAGACGCAAAAACAGCTCCCTGCCCACCTCCTGCACGGAGCGCCCCTCGACGACTTGTCCGGCATTAAAATCCATATCCTCGGACAACCTTGCAAACAGTTTCGAATTCGAGGCTATTTTAAAGCTCGGGGTCGGCTTGAACCCGAAGCAGCTTCCGCGGCCCGTGGTGAACGCTACCAGGTTAGCGCCACTGGCAACCATACCCGTCACGCTGGCAGGGTCGAACCCAGGGCTATCCATGACTACGAAGCCCGCTTGCTCGATTGGCTCCGCGTACTCGTAAACCCCTTCCAGCGCCGTCGTGCCACCTTTGCTAACGGCCCCCAGGGACTTTTCGGTAATTGTTGTCAGCCCGCCCGCCTTGTTACCTACCGACGGATTGTTGTCGAGCACTTCGCCATAATTGCCACAGTACCACTTCCACCATTCGATGCGCTCGAGCAGTTTTTCGGCCACCTCGCGCGAGCGAGCTCGACGCGTCAGCAGATGCTCGGCACCATAGATCTCAGACGTCTCGGAGAGAATGACCGTACCGCCGCAGGCGACCAACATATCGCCGGCTGCGCCTAGGGCAGGATTAGCCGTAATGCCCGAATAGCCATCCGAGCCTCCACACTCAGTAGCCAGCATCAGATGGCTGGCAGGCGCTGTTGTGCGCCGGATGTCGTTGACCTGCGGAAGCATGTTAGCCACCATTTCACAGCCCTGTTCGACCGTCGCCCGCGTGCCACCTGAATTCTGGATTGAGAGTACCGGAACAGAATCTTCATCGCTGTTGTGGATGCCCCCGGCGGATTCAATCTGGTACAGCTTCTGTGACCGCACCAAGTGATCGAGCGTCCCCTGTTCACAGCCCAACCCCACTAAAAGAAAACCGCCGATGTTCGGGTGCCGAGCCATGCCACCTAACACGCGGCTTAACATGCGGTGCCGCGATCCGTCGTAGGCCATCGCGCAGCCGCTGCCGTGACGAAACGACACCACTCCATCCACGTTCGGAAAGGCAGCTAGGGCTTCGCGACCGAAGCGATTAGCGATTAGTTTCGAGACCGAAGCTGAGCAATTGACATTGCTGATAATCGCCAAGTAGTTCCGCGTCCCCACCCGCTCGCGGCCCGTGGCACTGGGAGCTCGGCGAAAACCCTCGAAAGTGAATTCGTTCAGCGGCTCCAGATCGTCGGGAACTTCGGTCGAAATGGCTTCTAAATCGATCGTGTGGTCGCAACTCAAATTATGAGAGTGCACATGCTGACCCGGTGCAATTGGGCACGTGGCCAAGCCGATCGACCATCCGAATTTAAAGACTGGCTCATCTGCGGCAGTCTGGCGGACGGACATTTTATGTCCCGCGGGAATAAACTGTCGAACCTCAATAGATCGCTGCCCCACCTGCACGGTCTGCCCCGGTTCTAAGTTGCGCAGGGCAACTACCACGCTGTCGCGTGGGCTGAGCAACACGTGGTCTGCATGGTTCGAGGGATTTAGCAAGTTGGTGGTTGGCAAGTGCGGAAAGCTTTCGGAATGGACGCGTTTTAAAAATTCATGAAAGAATTAAAGAATAATAGATATTCATTCATAAATTCTCACAATCGTGTATGGAATTCTAACCATCCCCATTATTGCCCATTAAGGTCTAGCCTGTCACTCCGGCCATGCTGAAATGAGGCTCGATCGATGTGGCTCGACACTCAATGCCGTTTTCGCTGCCCAACATACTCACCGCTGCCAAGCTTACCGGCGGCGGAGCGTCGAGCCAGCTTGGCTAAGCCGCGTCGCCTATCCAGCTCTTAAGAAGATTAACTACGGCGTCGGGATTGTCTTTGATCAATGTAGAGAGATCTTCCTTCATCTCCCCGCCGGTCACGTCAAACTCAGGCCGCGAGCGTCGTTCGCCCGACTCATCGCCAGCTCCCGCTTGGCTCAGCTCCAGTTCGTCCCCCATGTCCTCGGGGACCTCTAGCCCGAAGCCCTCAGCAAACTTGCGATCGGTCTCGCCCTCTCCCGCCTGAGACTTGATCCAGCTGAACATCATCCCCAGACTCACCAGCACCACAGCTATTAGGGCCAGCGTGCTCCAGGATTCGTTCAACCAATTCACCGTCGTCGTCGTAAAGCTAGGACCCGGAATTGCCGCTACTGGAAGATCGGGGAAAGTGTAGACTTTGACGTACGGCTTACGGTCATCCCCGTCGCGGATACCCATAGCGATGCCTTCGACGGCTGCTCGAATATTGTTTTCGGTTTCGGTTTTCAGATCGGCCAACTGCTGAAGAGTTGGTTCGGCAGGGGGCGTTGCGGCCGTAGCGCCACCTGCCGTCAATGCAGCTCGATGCGTCAATACTTGGCGGTAGTACGACTCGGGAATCCCGACACTGACTGAAACCTTGGTAGGCGTCAGTCCGGCTTTTTCTGTACGCGACGCATCGTGCCCGGCTACCCGCCGCTCGTTCGCCTCGGACTGCTTGCTGGTCGAGGTCTGTCCGGCTGCCGTCGTGGCCACCGACTGAGGCCGATTGCCAATGCCGTTGATATCCGATCCCGGCGGACCACCGCTAACGGGCTTAGCGTTCTCTGAATCCTTGCGACTTTCGTTGGATTGCACAGTCACGGCGGTCGGATCGTAAGCTAGCTTCTCTTCTTCGGAGACCAGCGTTGGGTCAATTTCCACGTTGACCATCAATTCGACTCCACCATACTCGCGCAGCACCGAGGCAACTTTGCCGTCAAAGTACTTCTCCCATTGCTGTCGGGCATTCAGCACAGGATTTTGCGATGCGGCTCGCGGATCGTCTGTCTCGCTATAGACGCTGCCCGTCCCCAGATCGAGCACTGAAATATTCTTAGCGGGCAGACCAGCAAAATGTTTTGACACATGTTCGGCGATACTCCGCTGAATCGAAGCCGGGATTGGCTGGTTGTGCGGCCCCTGCAGTTCGATGCTACACACGCGCTCGGTCTCGCGGCCAAACCCTTTGCGCATCTCGTCGTAGCGAACTGCGGCAAACTCGATGCCCGGCATGCGTTTGAGCGTGTTGGCCAGCTCGCGCTCCTCGCTGGTCTGCATGCGTGCGCTGAATTTCTCAGAGGACTCGAAGACGTTACCTTCAGCCAAAGCCCGGTCGATCTCACTGCCCCATTGCTTGGGTAGTGCATCGCCGGTCGACAGCGCCTTGAGATACTTGTCTCTCTGGCCTTTGGGGATCCGCACCTGCCGTCCCTCGCGTTGATAGTCGCGCAGCTGCGCATCGCCGAAAGCCGTCTCGATGCGATCTAGTTCAGCGTTGGTCAGCGCAATACCGCCCAGCAGCGACTCGTAGTTCCCGGTCGACTCGCTCGTCAACATCCAGCCCAGACTGACCACGATGACCCCCGCCATCAAGCCTGCCATCAGCCGAGCCGAGGGAGTCATGGACTGGAACAATTCGCTGAGTTGTTTTCCGATTTGGGACAGAGCGTTCATAGGACTTAATCAAGAACACGAAAATTTGGCAGGGTTAAACGGTGGTTGCGACTGTATCCAAAGTCCACAGCTGAGCCTGTGGCAACTTGTGGCCAGACTGCTGAACCTAGATTCGAATATTGTTGATCTCTTCGTAAGCGGACATAAGTTTGTTGCGCACCTGAACCAGCATGCGAAAGGCCATATCCGCTTTTTGAACAGCCGTATAGACCTCGGCTTGATTCACATCGCCGCCAGTCAAAAGCTCATTGATCTGACCCGTTGCGTCCTGCTGCATCGAGTTGACCTGCAGCACGCTATCGGTCATCAAGCTGCCAAACGAACCGCTCGCCTGCTGTGGCGCCGTCTGACGTGCCTGAGAAGCTTGATTGGCATGCATCAGTCGTTGAGTTAGCGGCAGTTGCAGCGACGACAGCGGATTCACAGACAACAGCTCCTAGGGCTCTAAGCCAGTATCGACAGCGATTGTCGCGACATGTTTTTGGTAATCTCCATCACACCGATGTTTGCCTCGTAGGACCGCGTGGCCTCCAGCGAATCGACAAACTGTTCGTTGAGATTGATATTGGGATAGGCCACGTAGCCTTTCCACTTACCCTCTTTGATCGCTAGCGGATGGTCGGGCTGATAGCGGTGCAGCGGTTCCCGGTCGTCGGTTTCCACCGAGGCCACTTTTACCCCGGCAGCTCCGGTCGGGTCGGCTGGATTCTCGTCGGTCTGGAAGATGGTGAACCGCTGCTGATATGGCTTGGCGTTACCCTGCTCGTCCTGCAGCGATGATATATTGGCAATGTTGCCAGAGATGGTATTCAAGCGTGCGCGTTGGGCTACCAAGGCGCTGGTACTGATGTCGAGCGAGCTGAGCATGACTTCTCCCTGGACGGTTGCTTTGCAAATCTCTTGAAAATCATTCAAGTTTTGGACACTAGTGTTTTTTTACCGCGGCGCGAAGGCCGATACTCGCCGCGGCCTCCGAGTCAGCAATCAGCTGAGACGAGTTCGCAAGTTGTTTCGCTTGACCTTCGAGGGCCCCACTGACGTCCCTCGGCCATTGCACGCACAGTTAGAGCGGCAGAAGCGATTAAAGCGATTGCTCTGCACGGTTATCCACGCCTTTGATGCACACATGGGGGGTGCCGAGCCTTGTGATCGGGCAATGTGCGAGTTAACTTAATGACAAGGGTCAGCTGCCACTCGACCTACAAATTCCGCTCTAGCCTTTTCTATCGAGACTTGTCTGTCGTGCATTTGCTCTTAGGCTGTGAACCAACCGAAGTCGCCTTTCGCCCCGCGAAAGTTGCGCAGTGGGATCGATCCCCGCCGCAGTCAAGCACGAAGTGGCCTACCATTTCGTCTACTACGCCGGCAGCTCTCTGCCTGCTTCGCAGGCTGCTGTGGTTGGTCTGTTTGGCATGCCCAGCTCTGCTCGCCAAGCCATCGGCGGCTGAAGAACCCTATCAGCGGTTCTTAGAAAAGCTGCGTGATGAGCAGCTGTTTGACTTGGCGCTGGTCTACTTGGACCACCAGCAGGACAAGTCCAACTTGCCCGCCAACTTCAAGGCCGATCTGCAGCTTGAACGCGGACTGTTGCTGTATCAAGCAGCCGCGAAACTGCCGAACAACAATCCCCAGCGTTCACAGAAATTGGACGAAGCCGAAGTAGCCTTGCAGCAGTTCCTGAACGCAGAAAAATTACATCCGCGGCGCGGTGAAGCCCGCATGAAGCTCGGCGAACTGCTGTTGGCTCGAGCCGAGGAAGCGCGAATTCGCGCCGGCGGCGGGACCAAGGCAGACATTCCGGCCGAGGATGTGAGCGACGCGATCAAGTTCTACAGTGATGCACACGCGCTTTTCGAATCGACGATCGCTGAACTTAGCGAAGTGCTCGAGGGCATGAAGGGAGCACGCACCGACGCTTCCGACACGGCAGCCATCGCCTACCGCCAAAAGATCCAAAGCGACATTCGACAATCGCAATTGCTGTCGGCCAAATCGATCGAGGAGCGCGGTCGCAGCCGCGCTCAGCAAAGCCCCGAGCGCAAGGCCGATCTGGAAACCGCGCTCGGTATGTTCAGCGACCTGTATATGAAGGAACAGAAACTGGTTGCGGTGCGCAACTATGCATTGTTCTATCGCAGCACGATCCAAGCCACGCTGGGAATGACCGACGAAGCCATCGACGGCTTCCAGCGCATCGCCGACCAAGAGGGCTTCGATATGCTTCGGCCGCTACAGACCGATGCCACGACCGAATTGGTCAAATTACTTGGATCTCAGAAGAAATACCAGCCGGCCATCGATCGCGCCGAAAAGTGGCTGAGCGCCGCGCGGCCCGACGAATTGGCAAGCCAAGCTGTGCTCAATTTGCAGCTCGAATTGGCTCGGCTAAAGATCGAGTGGGGCCTAGCGCTCGAAGCCAAGGACCCGCAAGACCGCGTGGTGGGGCGGCTCAAACGCGACACGCGGACCGCCCTGCGGCGCATGCTGCGGACCCCCGGCACGCACATTGAGCAAGCCCGCCAACTACTCGCACAATTGGGCGTTGAGACCGAGGATCAACCTGCCCAAGAACTGCCGCAGGTGGCCACTTTTACAGAAGCCAACACGGCCGCGCGCGAACGGCTCGAACGCTCCGAAATCGAATCCGTTGCACTCGAGTCGCTCAGGCTCAGCTTGGCCGATCCAGCCACCTCCGCCGAGCAGAAACAAGAACTGAGCGAACAACTCAAGCAGGCCGAACAATCGATCAACCGCGATCAACAACAAGCCATTGAATTATTGCATAGCGCTCTG
Organism: uncultured Pirellulaceae bacterium; assembly: GCA_934278005.1. Taxonomy (GTDB): domain Bacteria; phylum Planctomycetota; class Planctomycetia; order Pirellulales; family Pirellulaceae; genus Aureliella. The sequence continues at coordinate 6,844 of CAKQWG010000055.1, forward strand.
CGACTCTATCAGACGGGAGACTCACGCGAGGACCTGTTCGAAGCTAGGTTCCGCTTATCTTTTCTACTGCTCAAACAACAGCTTCCGTGGCAGGCGATGAGCGTCGCGGAGTTCCTCTCACGCTCCGCTCCAGGCACCCCTCAGGGGCTGCGCGCAGCCACCGTCGCACTGGGCAGTTTTAGCGATCTGCTCAGAACGGCTGCCGCGGAGTCCAAGGCTGAATTGACCGATCAGCTGCAGCCGTTTGCCGAGTACCTGGTCGCCACCTGGCCCGAATCCAGCGAAGCTTCGGCGGCGGCGTCTGCCTTGGTCCAGCTCGCGCTGATGGACAAGAACTTTGAACGGGCCGAACAATTCCTCAGGCTCGTCCCTAGCGGCAATGCCGAGGCAGCCAAGCTACGGCGCGATGCAGGACTCATGTTCTACTCGCAGTATCTGCAGGAGAAAGCCACTGCCGGCGAGGCGGCCGAATCGACCGTGCGTCTACGCAAGCAAGCCTTCGATCTCTTGCAGTCGGCGGTGACTGGCGGTGCGAATACGGGCGTTACCGCGGCGGCCGACGGCAGCCCTGCGGCGACTGGTTCGGTCGATGCTGGCTCGGTTGAAGCGGTCAGCGTGTTAGCCCGCATGCTGCTGGCCGACGGACAGCTCGAAGCGGCCGCCAAGGTGATGTTCGACGGCGACAGTTCGCCACTGGCCGCGCTGGAACAAGCAAACCATGGCTTGCCCGCCCGAGCAGTCATGGAGTTTTACCGCACAGCCGTTCAGGTGAAGATCGCTCAGCTGGCTGAGGGACAGCTGGCTGACGCGCAGGCGGGTGAGCAGATCCGAGACTATATCCAACGTCTACAGGCCGCCGCCACCGATGCGGAGAGCAACGAAATACTTGCCCGGATTTTTGTGGGTTTAGCACGCGATCTGCGTGAGCAACTCGAGGCAACCACGGACCAAGCCAAGCGACGCAAGATGTCAGAAACGCTGCTGGTTGTAGCGGTCGAAGCAGCCAAGGCCGAAGGCTTTAATACGCAGTACTGGTCCGCCGATACGATCGTCTCCGTGGCTGAAGAGCTGGAGAAATCCCCAGCCTCCAAGGCGCAAGCGATCGCCGCCTATGGCGAAGCAGCAAAAATCCTTGAAGCCATCCTGGCCCGTGAGAAAAGCCAGCCAGGCTGGATAGGTGAAGCTTCAATGGTCTCGCAGATTAGACTCCGGCTGGCCAAGACGTCGCGCGGGGTGGGCGATTACAAACAGGCCATCGAACAATTGGCCACGGTGCTGGAAGAGAACAGCAACTTGCTCGACATACAAATGGAAGCCGCGCGAACCTATCAAGCCTGGGGTGACGCCAGCAATTCAGGATTTCACAAAGTTGCCATCGAGGGTGGTCGGCCTGATCCTAAGACTCGCGAAAAGCTGATCTGGGGCTGGGGAAAAATCCAGCAAAGAACCGCTAACCAACCGAAGTACACCGCAGCGTTCTTCGAAGCTCGCTATCAGCTGGCTTACAGCCGCTGGCAATACGCTAAAGGTCTCTCAGATCCCGCTCGTCGAGCCGAAGAGATTCAGCGGGCGGCGCGCGACATCGAATCGACCGCTAAGCTGTTCCCCGAGTTGGGCGGCCCGTTAATGAAAAAGAGGTTTGATAGCTTGCTCAAAGCCATACAAAAATCCGGCAGTTGACCGAATGGTCTACTCGTCAGCCAGCGTCGCATCAGCCATCGGCCTGCCTCCTGCATAGCCTGAACACGATCGTGAATATGAGAAAAATGAAATTGATAAATGCAAGGTGTTTCGCGCCTCATCAAAAGCAGCTGGCATATGGTGGTGATGCTCTGATGCGTAGGCCAAGCTGCATTGCGGCCATACTTCTACTGCTGGCTGTGAGCAGTCTGGGATATGCGCAGGACAGGGTCTACCCCAAGCGCGATGCGGTGGCTTCAGGCAAGTTGGTGGAGATTAGCCCTACCGAGGTCAAGATCACTGTCCGCAGCAAAGACCAAACCTACGATATGGCCGATGTGCGAAAGATCTCGTTCGACGGTGAACCGAATGGACTCGATCGCGTGCGCGAGAGCACATTGCTGGGACAATATGAACAAGCTTTGGACGAGGTGAAAAAACTGTCGACAGAGGGCATTACAAATCCGCTCATCAAGCAGGACATCGAGTTCTATCTCTATTACTGCACTGGCAAATTGGGCCTGGCCGGCAAGGCAGACAAGGCGACTGCGATCAGGGGACTACTGGCGCTGGCCAGCGCAAACCCTCGTACGCATCATCTCTACGAATTGAGCGAACTGCTGGGTCAGCTAGCACTAGCCGTCGGACAACCCGATCAAGCCCTGCGATACTTCAACGTCCTACTTTCAGCCACTAGTCCCGACATCAAAGCCAGCGGAGTCTACTACTTGGGATTGGTCGAACTGGCGCAAGGGAAAGCCGAGGAGGCCAAAGTTCGCTTCCAGCAGCTCGCCGGAGCCACCAGCGCTAGTCCCGAAATGGGACGGCTGAAAAGTCTTGCCGAAGTCGGGCTAGCGGTCAGCGAACAGAAGTTAGGCAATACCGAGCAAGCTCTGCAAAAGCTCGACAGTCTGGCCCAGCAATACGACTCGACCGATCAAGAGCTTTTCGCGCGGATTAGCAACGCCCGTGGAGCCAGCTACGCGGCTTTGGGAAAAACCAACCAAGCTCTACTAAGTTACCTACAAACCGACCTGCTTTTCTTCACGGACGCCGAAGCGCATGCTGAGGCGCTGTATCATTTAAGCAAACTCTGGCCGCAAGCTGGGCAGCCCGCTCGCGGGGCCGACGCTAAACAACGCTTGACTAACCAGTACTCTTCCAGCCCGTGGGCCAACAAAGAATAAGACTCGTGAACCATCTATCGCCATCGAATTGGAGTTGCAGTATGAAGGACTCGTCTGGTCAAGGAAACTTGGTCGGTGACATGAATATTGGCCTCTCGCCGCTGCCCAAACATCGCCCCGGGCGCTGTTGCTTGACATCCAAGCTGGCCGCGTTTGCGATGCTCTGGGTCGTCCTAGCCACTGCCCTGCCCAACCGCGCGTTGTCCCAGGACGAGCCTGCCCAAGGCGCCGCTCAGGACGATGCGGCACTCGCCGAAGAGATGGGCGGCGCGGCGGTAGCCGATCCGGCTCCAGCGGCCGCCGCCGACGGAGCCGCTGCCGACGGGGGCGCTGCCGGCAATGCGGCACCTGCAAGCGAAGCTGACACTGGGCCCAAAGCACCTACCAACCTCCTGGCCTGGACCTTTCAAGCCCTGGGCATCTGGTATACCGCACTCTTCCTGGCCCTGTCGATCACGCTGCTGACACTGGTCGTGATGAACATCATAGCCGCCCGCCGCGATAACGTCTGTCCACCAGATCTAGTCGAAGGGGTCGAGCAAAACTTGGCCGCTGGCAATGTGCAAGCGGCCGCGGAAATGATTCGTACCGACGATTCCTTTCTCGGCCAAGTCGTAGCCGCCGGTCTGGGCAAGCTCGATCGGGGCTACGCGCACGCAGTGGAAGCCATGCAGGAAGTGGGCGAGGAGGAGACGATGAAGATGGAACACAACCTGAGCTACCTGGCATTGATCGGTAACATCAGCCCGATGATTGGCCTGTTCGGTACGGTAGACGGCATGATCCGCGCGTTTCGCACGATCGCTACCTCGGGCACCACCCCCAAGCCCGGCGAACTGGCCGGTGACATCTCTACCGCCTTGTTCACGACCCTGGCCGGTTTGGCTATCGCCATCCCTGCCATCGCCGTCTACAACATTTTGCGAAATCAAGTGCAACGCTTGACGATGCAAGTCGGCATCACCAGTGAAGAATTGCTGGATCGTTTCAGGAAGTAACGACCATGCGTATCAAACGAGGAGCCGCGCCGCAGGCCGAAGCCGACCTGACGCCCATGATCGACATGACGTTTCAGCTCATCGCCTTTTTCATGGTGCTGATCAATTTTTCGCAGAGCGAACAGAACGACAAAGTTGTCTTGCCAACTAGCGAGTTGGCCAAACCGGTGGACGCTCCTATCGAATTCCCAATCATTGTGCATATGACCAGTACTGGCTCGGTGGTCATTGGCGGCGATGAAATTTCGCTGGAGATGCTGCGTAGCCGCTTGGCGCCCGAGCTGTCGCTACTGAAATTGCAAAACAAGACCGCCAAGGATGCGAACATTATCATCCGCGGACATCGTAGCGTAGCCGGCGGACGAGTCCAAGATCTCATCAGTAGGTGCCAAGAGTTGGGATTCGAGAAATTTGCCCTGCGCGTTAAGGAGGAGATCTGATGAAATTTCGTCATAAGCAGACGCAGCAAGACAAGACCGAATTGTCGATGACATCGATGATCGACATCGTCTTTTTATTGCTAGTCTTTTTCGTGATGACCTTTAAGATCAGCGCTCAGGAAGGGGACTTCAATGTCAAGATGCCTCTGCAAGGTGACGGGGCGGCTTCTGACAATACTCAATTACCGCTCAAACTGCGTTTGATCGCTGACGGTGCGGGCAACCTGCAGCAGATCGTGCTCAACGACAGCCAATCCTTCGGTACCGACTGGAATCAAGTTCGCGGCTACATCGTACAGCTCGTCGGCGGCCAGTCCGGCCCCGCGGCGGACGACGGCCCCGAGGTCGAGATCGACCTGGATTACAATTTGCACTATGTGCATGTCATCGAAGCCATCACCGCCGTCACCGGCTATCGCAGCGGCAACGACATCGTGCACTTAATCGATCGCATTAAGTTCGCCGAGCAACGAGACTGATGCTTAGCCCAGCGCCGTTGATCGCTCCGCGAACACGACCTGTTGGACCGCGGAGCGGGCGACGACTATGCCTCACCCCTGCATCTCCACAGGCTGCAACTTTCTAACCTTAGCAGTCTTGCTCGTCAGCCAGTTCCCCAATCGAGCAGGCCATGCGCGCAAGTCATCGACGATGCTATAGACCACTGGAATCACCACCAGCGTCAGCAGAGTGGAGGCCAACATGCCTCCCACCACACAAGCTCCCATGGGCGCACGCGACTCGGCCCCGTCGCCCATTCCAATGGCAATAGGAATCATGCCAGCTACGGTCGATAGCGTAGTCATCAAAATCGGCCGCAGGCGCGTCGGCCCCGCCTGCCGCAGTGCATCGTCCTTGTCCATACCTCGCGAACGTAGCAGATTGGTATAATCCACTAGCAGAATGGCATTCTTGGTCACCAGCCCCATGAGCATGATCATGCCGATCAAGCTAAAGATGTTCAGCGTCCGCCCGGTCAAATACAGACCTCCCAAGGCTCCGCCGATCGACAGTGGTAAGGACAACATGATCGTAAAGGGATGCAAGTAGCTTTCGAACTGAGCGGCCAAAATCATGTAGGTTAGCAGCACGGCCAACAACATGGCGAAGATGATACTTGCGAAGGATTCGGCCATCATGTCTGCCGTGCCTGTAAATACGGCCCGCACCCCCTCGGGTATGCCGATGCCCGCAGCAACTTGTTCCACTTGCGCAATGGCTTCGCCCAGCGGTTTGCCACTCTCTAAGTTGGCCATGACGGTAACTTGCCGACGACGGTCTTGACGCTCGATCGTGACAGGACCAAAGGTGTTCTCGACACTGGCCAAGGAACGCAAATCAGTCAGGCCACCCCCCTTCATCCGCACTGGTAGAGTTTGCAGGGACTGGGCATGTTCGCGATCAGTGCCCACCAAGCGTACGCGAACGTCGATATTTTTCCCGTTTTCTTCGAAGCTGGAAACGGTTTGGCCACCCACCAGTTGGCTAATGGCCTTGCCTAAATCCTCAACATCCACGTGCAAGTCCGCGGCTCGATCGCGATCGATATTAACCGACAGTTCGGGCTTGCCTGAGACGCTAGTCGTGTTGACGTCGACGAAGCCGGGCGTCTGTTGCAACTGCTGAACAATCTTGTCGGCCACTTCGTTCATTATTACCAGGTCGTCGCCTCGCAAGTTGTACTGCACGGGGGCGGAGCGCATGCCGCCACCGCCCAACCGCTGTACGGCATCGACGCTCGTTCGCAAATGGCTGTAGCGGGCCATGCGATCGCGGGCCATTTTCATCACCTCAAACTGAGACAGTTCGCGCTGGTCCTTGTCGACCAACCGCACGACTACCGCTGCGACCGTCGTTTGTCCTTCGTACTGGCCGCCCACGGTAGTGTAGATATCTTTCACCGCCGGCAACGAAACTGCTAACTTTTCGATCTCGTGAGCTAAGCGGCTAGTCGTTTCGATCGAAGACCCCACCGGTGCCTCGGCCTGGATCTGAAACTGCCCTTCGTCGGCAACGGGCGTGAACTCCTGGCCAATGAAGGGTAACAACATCGCGCTGGCGATGAAGCTGGCGAGGGCTGCAGTTACAACTAACCACCGCCGGCGAAGTGAGAAGCCCAGCAGCTTGGCATAGAGAGATTCGATAGCCGTGAAGAACTTCTCGGATGCTTTGTACAGCCGCCCCTGCTCGCTGGGCAATTTGAGAAAAGTCGCACACAGCATGGGAGACAGCGCGATGGCGATCAGCGTAGAGACCACCACAGCGAAGGTCACCGTCATGCCGAATTCATAAAAAAACTGCCCCACAAGTCCCTTCATGAAAGCCACCGGGATGAATACCGCCACGATCGAGAGACTGGTTGCAATCACGGCAAAGCCGATTTCATTCATGGCTAAAATGGCGGCTTGAGTACTGCTATGGCCAGCCTGCATATGTCGCCAAGTATTCTCCAGGACTACGATCGAGTCATCGATAATCATCCCAACGGAGATTGTTAGCGCGAGCAGAGTCATCGTATTGAGCGTAAACCCCATAGCCAGCATGAAAGCGTATGTGGAGACAATGGTGGCTGGAATAGTGACTGCAGCGACCAGCGATCCGCGCAGGCTGCGCAGAAATAGCAGAATGACCAACACGGCCAACGTTCCTCCACGCAGCAACTCTCCCTGAGCTTCGTTGATGCTGGCTTCGACGAATTGTGAATTGTCTTGAACTACCAGCAATTGATAGCCCTCAGGCATACTGGCCCGAACCGCAGCTAGTTGGGAATTTACATCGCGGGCTACACCGACCATGTTGGTACCGGATTGCTGACGAATTGCTAGAGCGACGGCCGGTTGGCCATTGAGTCGCGCCAGGCTGCGCTGATCCTCCAGACCATCCTCGATAAAGGCTACCTGTTCTAAGCGCACGACCGAATCACTGCGGTTGGCCACGATTAAACGCCGGAAGTCACCTACGTGTGCAACTCGGCCACGCGTTTTCACCACGTATTCATCGCGGCCAGTTTCAATGCGTCCACCGGGAAACTCCACGTTGCCGCGTCTGAGAGTGTCCACCACATCTTGCGCGGACAAGTTATGAGAGACCAAGTCATTTTGTCTCAACCAGACGCGGACTTCGCGCTCGCGGCCGCCGGTCAGCTGAACTCCTCCGACGCCGTTGATCGCTTCCAGCTTAGGTTTGAGCACGTCATCTGCGAACAGCGTCAGATCGCGGATCGAGGCATCGCCCGCCAGCACGATGCTCATGATAGGTGCCGCGTCGGGGTCAAATTTATTAACTACCGGTGCTTCCGAATCCAAGGGAAGCTCGGCACGAATGGCAGCAATTTTATCACGCACATCCTGAGCTGCCACGTCGACATCGCGTCCCAGGTCGAACTCAAGAAATACCTGGGCGACTCCTTCGCTGGTATCGCTGCGCATCGACTTCAGACCGCTGATGGTACTCAAGGCCTCCTCGAGTTCCTCGGTGACTTCCGTTTCAACCGTCTGTGGCGACGCTCCGCTATAGACAACCGAGACAGAGACCATCGGCATATCCACGTCGGGGTACAACGCCATGCCGATGGTCTGATAGGCCACCAAGCCAAAGACTACGAGCGCCGAGAATACCATCGTGGTGAGCACGGGGCGGCGAACTGCGGTTTCTGCGATTTGCATGCGAGGACTTTTGAGTAGTTATCTATAGATTAGTGAACGTCAGATTAGTGAGCATCGGTTTAGCTCGTAACACTGCGTGCCCGTCGGGCTGAGCTGCTCAGCCCGACGCAGGTTTGATTTAACCTGGCAGCGCGCGGCATGGCCCGTGGGCTTAGCGATAGCCTCGCCTACGAATCCACGGCGACCTCGCGCGTAGCCGTTTTCAAGTCGGCTTCGCGAACGCGCACCTGCATACCGTCGGCTAGTAGACTGGGGTCATCGGTCACCACCAAGCGGCCGAGGGCTAGACCGGATTGAACCTCGGTCCACTTGTTGGATGACAGTCCCAACTGCACGGTCTGGCGTCGCACGCGACCGTCTTCAACCACAAACACCGAGGGCTGACCATTGGAGAAAACGATGCTCGAATTGGGAACGGTGAGCGTTTGACTACCATCGCTTTGCACCGCTAGGACGACCTTGGCAAACTGGCCAGCTTTAAACTTGCGCAAATCATTGTCGATGGCCACACGGACTCGAAAACTGCGCGATTGGGGTTCGACCATTTCGTTAACAGCTACGACAAGTCCTGTGGTTGGCCCTTGGACACCGGCCGTATAGACTTCTGCCAGGTCTCGCACTTTAACCTTGCCGACCAGCGCTTCGGGCAGGTTGATTTCGGCGACCAAGTATTGGCTGTTCATCATTTCGATAACGGGACTGGTGCTAGCGGCCACTCGATCACCGACTTCAACGTTGATTGAAACCACCACGCCCGAGTAGGGTGCTACTAGCTTTGTCTTGCGCAGTTTCTGTCGGGCCAGCTCGACTTCCACAACCATCTGTTTGACCAGCGCTTGTTCTACAGCAATCTGCTCGGCCGTCGGTCCCGCTTCGGCCGAGGCGAGCATGGCCTCTGCGCTCTCTAGCAACGCACGCGCTGCAGCCGCAGCGGTACTAGCCTGGTCAGCTTCGCTGCTGGACACGACATGATTGCCGCGCAGTTCTTGCATCCGCCGGTTCTCTCGCTCGGCTTGCTCTGCTCGAGCTTGGCTCTCGTTTCGCAAGGCCCTGAGTCTTCGCACCTCTTCGTCGCGAGAGCCGACCATCAAGTGGGCCAGATCTGCCTGAGCCTTCGCTAGCTTGGCTTCCGCCAATTGTAGTTGCAACTGGAAATCGCTCGCGTCGAGCTCGACCAGCACATCACCGGCCTCGACCCACTGTCCATAGGTCAGACTGAGCTGCTCCTGGTAGCGCTTGCCCTCAACCGTCACATCGAATTTCGTGCCGGTAGCGGGAATGCTGGCTACGATTCCATCGACCTCAAAAGTCAGGCGGCTCGCGCGTTTGGGGAGCAAATTACCGGTGAATTCGAGACTCGTTGCCAGCGTTTGCTGACTGACCGGCTGAGCTGAGACCTCAACATCGCTCAGTGAAATGCTGGCCGGCTGAGCTGCAACTTTGACCTCTCGCTGACAGCCCAACGATGTGAGCAGCACTACAGCGAGCGCGAGGGCTAGGTGGGGCGTGGCGAATAGGCGATGCATAGGGTACTAATTAGTTGAATGTGGTGGATACTTAGGGACAGCTACTGTTGCGACGTTCTTTAGCAAGGGGTTACTTGCTACACAGACCGGTTGCTACACAGACCAGCGATAAAGATATCGACGGCCACGGTGACGCGATTTTTCAAATTCGAACGACTGCCTTCCAAGCAGCCGTTGACCACGCAGCCGTACAGCAGATCGGCGTACGCGGTGGTCACCTCGGCTGCGTTGAGCAGGCGGAACTCGCCGGACTGAATGGCCCGAGCCACGATGTCGTCGATGCTGCCGCGTGTCTGTTCACGATGCATTAAGTGAGTTGGAAAGACGGACTCGCGGAACTGGGCCCGTTCTTGGATCATGATTTCGACAGCCTGGGGATGCTTCTTGTAGTACTCAGCACACGCCTGGGCAACGGAGCGCAGCAAGCTGGCAGCACCTTGCTGATGGAAGATCGTCTCTACCTGCGACTGCCCGCCCAGCTTGGCGGTCACGAACTGAGCGACTTGTTCTAAACTGAATTTGGCGGTCGCTAAAAACAGCTGTTCTTTATTGCCGAAGTGCCGGTAGACGGTCCCCTTGCCTACCCCAGCCAAGTCGGCGATGACCTGCACGTCGGTGTTTGCGAAGCCTTCGCGAGCGAAGACCTTGAGCGACATACTGAGGATCTTGGCGTGGGTCTTTTGGGCTTTGGTCGACGTGGGACTAGCAGACGGTTGACTGGCGAGCAGCTGTTTGGCAGACGAGCGATTGGTGGGCATAGTGGGTCCTTCGGGAAAGCTTGCTCGGCTTGGGCGGTCCAGAGCGAGCTGGCGCGGGGCGTGCGACCCAGCCGAAACAGACCGGACTCGTCCGTCCGTTCAAGTTGAGAATAGCCCCCCGCTGCCGGCACGTCAAGGGATTTGTGGCTCGGCCCTGCCCGCAACCACGCTCATGAGCAACGACTATGCTCGCGATCCGCCGCCAGGCGCCCGGACCGCGCTCAAATAACACTGCACCACAGCTAAACAGGCTGCCAGACCGCCGCCGCTTATATGGATTCCTGTGCCCAGTGCCATCGCGACGAAACCAAAGTGAGCGCGGACTCTGCGGCGCACGAACTGGTGCGTTTCCAGCCGCTGGGCTTAAAGCGCAGTCGCTGCTACCTCGAGTCGCCCGACAACATGACTTGCTCCACTTGCCACGACCCTCACGATACGGTTTCTCACGACCGGGCCGTGTACCGCGAACAGTGCCAGCAATGCCATCAGCCGGATACATCCCGGGACTGCCCTACGCTGCCCTCCGGAGATTGCGTGCAGTGTCATATGCCTGCGGTAGAGTGGACGGCAGGCATATCTTTTCACGATCACTGGATCCGAGTGCAGGGGCGCGATGTGCCCACCAACTTGACCGACCAACTGTAGGTTCCAGCCATGGCGCGCAAAATAGTTCAACCTTCAGCCTTCACAACCGCAGCTTCGACATCCTTAGCCTTAAGCCCATCCACCGCGCAGGCCACTGCCGGACACACGGCTCTCACAGAACGTGATGCCAGGCCTGCCGGTGCGCAGCGGCCACTCTCTCGCCGCGCAGACTCCGACCTCCAACGAGCGCCTGGTCGCAGGCTGCCGCCGACTGGGCGAGGGTTTTTATTCTCGCCAACGATCGACCTGCTGTTCATCGCCA
>CAKQWG010000056.1 GCA_934278005.1 uncultured Pirellulaceae bacterium
AGCTGGACGAGCTGGACGAGCTGGACGAGCTAGCCAACCCCGTAGCGGACCCCGTAGCGGACCCCGCAGCGGCCAGTCAGTTGCTAGAGCGGGCCAACGAATTTCTGGGCCGAGAGCAGTATGCACAGGCGGCGGAAAAGGCAGCGGCCGCCGCACGGCTGGCAGGCGATGCTCCGCAACTGCTGCAGCTGGCCGCTGAGGTGCTATTCCGTGCGGGCGCTGCACAGGAAAGCTTGCCGATTTTCAACCGCGTGGTCGCACTGCATCCCCAATCGGCGGCTTTCAACTGGCAACGCGGCATCGCGCTCAGCAGCTGTGGGCAGTTCGCCGCCGGTGCAGAGCAATTCGAAATGCACCACAGGGTCAATCCGGACGATGTAGAGAATTCAGCGTGGTACTTCCTGTGCTTGGCTAAGTCGCAGGGAATTGAAACTGCGCGGAAGACGGTGATGCCCAGTCGGGGCGACGGGCGGCAGCCGATGATGAGCGTGTTGGAGATGCTGCAACAAAAGATAGAACCCGCGCAAGTCCTACAGGCGGCGCGCGCTAACACGTCGCCGGGCCGGCAGCGCCAGCGAGCGGAATTCTATGCGGCCCTATACGTCGGACTGTACTACGACGCCCTAGGGGACAGTCAGCCGGCGGCGGCTTATTTGAAGCAGAGTTTAGCGGCCGGTGATGTCGGTTACATGGTTGATGCGGCGCGGGTCTATCTCAGCCAGCGGCTCACGGACGAGGTCAGCCCGCCAGCCCACCCGTCAAAGTAAGGCTTTCTAAGAATTCTTTCTGCAATCCGCGCAACCGCGCAATTTGTAATGTAGTGTTTCGCAGCAAGTTTTCCCAGCTGGGTAAATCTTGTTGGACTGGCACTACGTAGTACACAATTGCTCTGCAGGACTGCATTTTATGAAGACTCTTAATCAGCCCACGCGTACGCCGGAACAAACCAAGGCAGACGAATTCGATCAGGTTAAACGCCGGATTCACAACAAACTGGTCGACAAGCTGGACTTGAGCCGGATTGGCGACATGAAAGGCGAACAGCTCCGCCGCGAAATTCGCTTGGTCGTGGAACATTTGTGCGACGCCGAAAATACGCTGCTCAATCGCGGCGAGCGCGATCGCATTATCGAGGAAGTGCTCGACGAGACCTTTGGTCTAGGACCGCTCGAGCTGCTGTTGAAGGATTCGTCGATCAGCGACATCATGATCAACGGACCGAAGAACATCTTTGTTGAACGCAATGGCCGCCTGGAAAAGACTTCGGTCGAATTCCGCGACAACACCCACCTGATGCAGATCATCGATCGCATCGTCTCCAAAGTGGGCCGACGTGTTGACGAGACATCTCCCATGGTCGACGCACGCTTGGAGGATGGATCGCGGGTCAATGCGATTATTCCGCCGCTGGCACTCGATGGCGCCTGCGTCTCGATTCGTCGCTTTGGATCCAACCCACTTAAGCTGGAAGACTTGCTGAATTACAAAGCCTTAACACCCGAGATGGTGATGTTGCTGGAGGGCTGTATCAAAGCCCGCTTGAACATGATTATCTGCGGGGGTACTGGCTCTGGTAAAACCACACTACTCAATACGCTCAGCAGCTTTATCCCTAATGACCAGCGAATCGTGACGATCGAGGACGCCGCCGAACTGCAGTTGCAGCAGGATCACGTGGTGCGTTTAGAAACTCGACCACGCAACATCGAAGGCAATGGCGCGGTCACTGCGACCGACTTGGTAAAAAACGCTCTACGGATGCGTCCCGAGCGGATCATCATTGGCGAATGTCGCGGTGGTGAAACGCTGGACATGTTGCAAGCTATGAATACGGGTCACGACGGTTCGCTAACGACGATCCACGCCAATAATCCGCGTGACGGCGTGGCGCGACTCGAGACGCTGGTCATGATGGCCGGGTATGACCTGCCTATCAAAGCGATTCGGCAGCAGTTGTCCAGCGCCGTTAACTTGATCATTCAAGCTAACCGCCTTCAGGGTGGGCCACGCCGCGTGACGCACATTACCGAGATCACTGGCATGGAGCAGGAAACAGTGGTCATGCAGGACATTTTTAAATTTGTGCAAGACGGTATCGATCCTCAAGGTCGCGCGCATGGACACTTCGAGTGCACAGGTGTTCGCCCAAGCTTCATGCATCGCCTGGAATCGGCCGGAGTGCGTCTGCCCGCGAGCGCATTTCGTCAACGCAGGATTATGGATGCATAGTCCGCCGCCCTGGGATCGAAATGCAAATTAACCCGAAGAGTCTAACATGCTTCCAATTGTAATTGTTATCGCCGTTGGGATCGGCGTCACTGCGCTGGTCGCCGGGGCGGCATTAGCCCTGCAACCGGCCGCCGACAACACGGCTGAGAGTCGCTTATTGTTGCTGACCAATACCAAGCGAGGAGCCGGTGATCGCGAAGAGGCGAGCCTGCTGACCAGCAATTCTCTGGATGACACCAAGACGCGTGCCGACGAATTCCTGGCCCACTTTGGCAACATCGATCGCTTGATGGATCAGGCCAATGTGGAGCTCTCGGGGGCCAAATTCCTAACCATCTGTGTCAGCTGTGCTGCGGCCGGAGCGGTGGTTTGCCTGGTCACTCCAACCCCCAAATACCTGCTCCCCATTTTTGCAATTGCTACCGGCGTGCTGCCCCTGTTGTGGCTGTTGCAAAAACGCAAGAAACGCATCAAACGCTTCAATGAACAACTTCCTGAAGCCCTAGAATTGCTCAGTCGATCGCTGCGCGCTGGACACTCATTGGCCGCCGGCTTTGGACTCATTGCCAGCGAAATGCAAGATCCAATCGGCAGTGAATTTGGACGCGCTTTTGAAGAACAAAATTTAGGTATTACGCTCGAGGAAGCTCTGGAAGGAATGACCGAACGCGTCCCCAATATGGACTTGCGCTTCTTTGCTACGGCGGTCATGTTGCAGCGGCAAACCGGCGGTGATTTAGCAGAAATTCTGGATAAGATCGGAACCCTGATACGAGATCGCTTCAAGCTGGCCGGCGCTATTCAGGCGCTCACCGGTGAGGGCCGACTGTCGGGAGTCGTATTGCTGGGCCTGCCGCCAACACTGTTTGTGGTCATGCTGTATCTGAACAACGACTACGCCATGGTGTTGATGCGAGATGAGACGGGACGCATGCTGATGGGTGCAGCCCTGGTCATGCAGTTCTTGGGCGCTTTGGTTATTCGTAAGATTATTAACATCAGGGTCTAAGTCATGCTGCTCGCCTACATATCTAACGCAGTTATATTGCCGTTCGCGGTCTTCATAGCTATCGGAGCCATTGCGTGGTTCGTACTGGGCTACATGTTTTCGCCTGAGGAGGATCGCGCCGAACAACGCTTAACCGAACTTAGCGATCCGCGGGCTCGGGCCAATCGTGGCAACAAAAAAGGGGAAGCCTTTCAACGCGTGCTTTCCAAGAGCGCACCGAAGCTGGCCAAGTCGCTCACCCCGACCAATGAAAAGGAGATGAGCAAGCTGCGACAGTCGCTGGTCGAAGCTGGCTTCCGCAGCGAGACGGCCCCGATCACGTATCTGGCCCTACGAGCCATTATCGCTCTAGTCTTCCTGGCCGTCGGCGGTGGCGGCTCGCTGCTGATCTACGGCTTCACCAGTGCCGCTGCGATTCGCACATTCATGATCGGTGCGGCCGGCTTTTACCTACCCATTTTGGTGCTCAATCACCTTTCGCGGCGCCGCAAAATGCAAATTTTCTATGGTCTGCCCGATGCCTTGGACCTGATGGTCGTGTGCGTGGAGGCTGGACTGGGCTTGGACCAAGCCATGCGCCGAGTGGCCACAGAGATGAAAAAGAGCTATCGCATTATCGCGGACGAATTTGGCATGTGCAATCTACACTTGCAAATGGGCCGCGCCCGCAATCAAGTCCTAAGCGACCTGGGCGCTCGGACCGGCGTGGACGACCTACGAGCCCTAGCCTCGATCTTAATTCAAGCCGACAAGTTCGGTTCGAGCGTGGCCACGGCACTGCGCGTTCAAAGCGATTCGATGCGCATCAGACGCCATCAAATCGCCGAAGAAAAGGCTGCTAAGACCGCTGTTAAACTGATCTTCCCACTGGTGCTATTTATTTTCCCAGGCATCTTCGTGGTGTTGGTCGGCCCGGCTGGTATCCAGATGGCCCGTGAGATGTTCCCAGCCATGAGCGGCAATTAGCCGCAGCAACCGTGCCCAGGGACCAGTCTTCAGCGCGGTTGAGCTGGGTAGCGTGCATCGAGCAGTCGTTCTAGCTCAGCGCACACCTGTGGCCAGCGGTCGGCTACGTTCAGTGTCTCTCCGGCCGATGCCTGATGGTCATACAGCTCGCGATGGCCATTGCGATGAACGATCAAGCGATACCGCTCAGAGCGCAAACTGCGAGCCTGCTTGAAATAAGATACTGCGACGCGATCTGCGATCAATTCAGCGGACCCGGCATCGCCATGCAGTAGACCGGCCAAAGACCTGCCCTGAACGAATTCGGGATGGGGCACTGCTGCCAATTCGCACAACGTCGGGAAGATGTCGATAGTTTCGACAATCGCGTCGATTTTGCGGGCCGCTCGACTGCCAGTGCCTGGAGCGGAGATGAGCAACGGGGCCTGAAGCGACTCATCAAACAGCGTATGCTTGCCCCAAACGGCATGCTCTCCCAAGTGCCAGCCGTGGTCACCCCACAGTACTACAATCGTATTGTCCCTGGCTCCTACCGCTGCGAGCCGTTCCAGGATGCGGCCGACCTGCGCGTCGGCGTACGACACACATGCCGCGTAGTGCTTGCGAACTTCGTCTGCGAACTGTGCATCCCGGTTCGGATCGCGATCCCAGCGATGGTATCTCATGAACTCACCCGAATTGTGCCAAGTGCTCTGGCCGGACGGCTTGTGGGGATGCGCGATGGGCGGCAGTACTGCGTGCAGATAGGGCTGCATGTACTGGGCGGGTGCACCAAAAGGCAGGTGAGGTCGTAGCAGTCCCACCGCTAGAAAAAACGGGGATGATCCATCGGCTGCTAATGTTTCGATCTGCCGCAGAGCTTCTTCAGTGGTCAGGCCGTCGGGATAAATACTGTCATCGCCTGCGACCGACTGAAAGACGTCCATGGCCTCCGCCTGCTCGCGCATCTGGCCATGGGCCAAGCCATGCATGAAGCCACGCGGGTGCTGCCACGGTCCCGACGGACAGATGTGCGCGTCCCACGCACCAGGCATCTCCGGCTGCGCGCTATCATCCCAGTCTGCTCCGCCCAAACCGCCCGGGTGATGGGAAACTTTACCAACCGAAACAGCGCGATAACCATGTTGCCGAAACCACTGCGGCATGCTTGGCGGAAGTTCTTCACCGGCGGCTAGGCGTGCAGCTCTCTGGAACAACGCCTCGTTGGAGTCTCCGCCATAACGGCCGGTTAGCATCGCATAGCGCGAAGCCCCGCAAGTAGGTGCTTGCACATAGTGCCGCATGAACATCCCGCTCTGTTTGGCCAAGCCATCGATGTTCGGCGAGCGAATGTAGTCGACGCCGTAACAGTTCAATTCTGGGCGTAGATCATCAACGCACAACAACAGCACATTGGGGCGCTCGGCCGCGTCAGCCCGCTGCGGTAACGCGCCCAGGGCAGAGCATAGGACAATGCTCAGGACGATGCGCAAGCGCGCTGCGAAACCAAGCAGTGGTAGCAGGCCATTGAGTTTCCGTGAGAACGTAATCAATCGGCTGCCCCACGCAAAACTTCCAAGACAGACAGCACGCCGCGATGATCCGAAGCAACGGCTTCGTCGAGTACACGCGTTTCGACTTCGCGCAGCTGGATACCGCTGCTGGGCGTTGCCGACCCGACCAAGATATAGTCGATTTTGCGAGTGGGTTTGCCGACGGGGATCGTGAATCCATCTTGGCCGGCAGGCAGCGTCCAGTGCTTGAGCAGAACCTCCAGCGGTGGGCTATCTGGGCTAGCGTTCAAATCACCGGTCAGACAAAGCGGATACTTGGAATCAACCGCAAAGGTTTGATTGATAAACTTGGCCGACTCCACTCGCTGGGCGGGATCTTGCCGATGGTCTAAATGCGTCGCCAGAAACTTCAGCTGGCCACCTTGCGGCAGCTCCACGTCGACTTCCAACACCCCACGCTGCTCACCGCCACCGGTATTAGGGAGCGCATGATTTTTGTGCGCCACGATGGGGAACCGCGAGAGCACTGCGTTGCCGTATTTTCCACCCTCCAGATCGATATTTGCGCCAAAGGCAACGTGCATTTTTAACAGTTTGGCAAACTCTTGGGGCTGATCAACGCTGCCGCTGCGAGTCACGTTTTGGTCCACTTCTTGTAGCGACACCAAGTCCGCTCCCGTCTCTCGAATCACCGCTGCAATGCGTTCTAGGTCCAGACGACCATCTATACCTTCGCCGTGATGGATGTTGTAGGACACAACGGTGATGCGTTGCGGCCCCTTTGTAGAGGCAGTCTCCGGCGACTGCGCATAAGTTGCAGGTCCAAAGGCCACAGCCGTGATCAGCACAGCGGTCAACCACACCGAAATCCTACGTTTCATGTTGTATGCTCCAAAGCAAGAGAGTTTTGATGGTTCTAGTATAGCGTCGCTGGCTAAGCTCGCCGGACGATAATGCGATTGCCTTCGATGCGCAAGATCTCGATTGGGCTTCCGGCTTCGATATAGTCGCCCTCGGTGATCACATCCAGCAGATGATCCTGCCACTTGACCTTGCCCGCTGGGCGCAGGTCGGATTCGGCAATGGCCGTCGTGCCCAGCGGTGGTCGGGGCGCAGCCGAAGCCGTAGCGCCCAACAGGCTGCTGGCGGGGACGCTGGAAGCGCTTGGCATGTCAGCCTCCGGCGCGTTTAGGCGAAAGCGATTCAAACCTGGGATCGAGTCCAGCAGCACGATCTGGCCAACCAACAGGACTAACACACCAAACACAGACCCCAATACGATCAACAGGTTGACTCGTAACTGGCCCCAGTCGGCCGCGTCTTGAGGCACAACAAAATCCTGGCCGGCCATGACCAGCGATAGAACCACGAGGACCAAACCCGTAATGCCAAACACGCCGAAGCCTGGCAACACAAACAGCTCGCAGGCCAGACAGACGATGCCGAGCACGAACAGCAGCACTTCCAGCCAGCCCGAGGTGCCGCCCAGAGCGTGGCTCCAGAAAAAGATGCCAAAGCAAAACATCGCTCCCAACCCAGCCACGCTGATCCCGGGTGCGGCCAATTCCAAATAGAGTCCGACGAGGCCAAGTATCAATAGCAGGCCGGTGATCCATGGTCGGTTGAGCGTGTACACAATTTTATCAACCCACTGCAAACGCGTCGTTACCAACGAGTCGATCGACATCTGCGCCAGCAAGTCGGCCTGCGAGGCAAACACCCCTTCGCACAAATCAAGTTGCAGAGCGCGCGCGGCGCCGAGCGTTAGAAATCGATTCTGGCCCGCCTCGGGAACCGCCGCGCCCAACTCATACTTATCCGCCAGATCTCCTTGATTGAATTCCTTCTCCGATAAGTAGACCTGTTTTCCAGTCGCTAATTCCGTAGCCTGATAAACGACCGCCGTGCGATCCGCCATGGCTTCCGCCAATGCCGCAGGTCGCCCCTGACTAATGGCCACCTCGCGAAGTGCGCCGACCAAATAGCTGACAATTTTCTCTTCCGCGTGCTCGAATGCGCCATCCAGCCGCAAGCGAATCGGCCCCGCATCGCCGATCAAGGCGCCGGACTGCATGTAGATACGGTCGCACCCCAAAGCGATGATGGCCCCACCGCTGATCGCTTCCTCAGGAATATACGCCACAGTCGTAGCCCAGTCGATTCCGCTCAGCCGCCGCGCCAACTGCAACGACTGCTCGAGATCACCACCGGGGCTGGTCAGCCGCAGGATAATCAAGTCGACCCCTTGCCGTTTAGCTAGGTCGAGTCGCTGATTCAAATACCAATGAAAGCGGCCAAAGATCGGCCCTTCCACTTCGATCAGCATAGCGTTGGAGAATTTTTTGCGCAGGACCGCATCGCCCTCGAACACTCCATCTACCGCAATGCGGGGCAGCGCCTGTTCTGCGCCCGGAGCATCCTGCGCCCCCGCCGCGCCTTCGACACGCTGTGCGTCTAGGCCCTGGGCTTGATCTTGATTTTGATCCAGCGCGGGCTCCTCTGGAAGTCGCTCAGCTATCGGCCGATCAACCTGCTCTTGGGTCTGTTCTTCAGCCGGCTGTTGGTCAACCTGCTGTGGTGGGGCAGGGGAGGGAGGCCTTTCAAAAATGTCTTGCGAGCGAGCCGAAGATTGTGCGAGCGCGACGGATAGCCACGCGCCCAGACAGAGCAGAAGCGTGGCCATGCGCAGCCAAGACTGACTCTGTCGAGCCGTCGCGCAGGACTCCGTTTCCAAGGCCGGAATTAAAGGGTAGAACATCGATCGAAATCCGCGGGATGAGCGAGGTTAAAGCGAACGGTATCGCATTGAGTACCAGTGCTAATTGTAACCGAATGCATTGAGGCGAGGATTCAGCATACCCCTCGGGGTTCCACCACACCCACGTGGCCATCGACTAGAATGGCTGGCGCCTATTATATCGATCGTCACTTATTCCGAGGCCGCAATGACCACTCGAACCGTCCTTAGCTCACCGCCATTTTATTCACTTCGCATGGACTCCCAGCTACATATTTCCCAGTCAGCTAAGTGCCAGCTAAACACTTCACTGCCGCGTAGATCGCTGCTATCAAGCTTCGTGCCCGGCGTCATTCCCAGCGTCATACCCAGCCTCGTACTCAGCCTGTCAATAGCCATGGGCCTCGCACTGAACTGGACGATTCCGGCCACGGCCCAGGATGCCGTCGATACCCATCGGCTCGCGGCTTCCATCGAAACTATTGCGCAGTGGCCCGTGGCGCAGGCTGGCGAGCACGGCATCGAATCGGCCGAGTTTATCTTTCCACTAGAAGGCCGTCCCACGCCCGAATGCCACGCCTCAACCATCGTCGATACATCCGATGGTTTAGTAGCAGCCTGGTTTGGCGGATTGCACGAAAACCATCCCGAAGTCGGCATCTGGGTATCGCGACATGATGGTCAAAAATGGAGTTCGGCGGTGGAGGTCGTCGATGGCTCAGAAGGGGAGGACCGAGAGTACGCCTGCTGGAACCCGGTGCTGTTCCAACCCAAGGGCGGGCCGCTGTGGTTGTTTTATAAGGTCGGCGTGAGTCCAAGCCAGTGGTGGGGCATGGCTACTACGTCGGATGATAATGGCCGCACCTGGGCAGAGCCATGGCGCTTGGGCACCAGCCCACAACTTTTCTTAGAGAATCGCAATTTGCTCGGACCAGTCAAGAACAAACCGCTGCAACTGTCAAACGGACGAGTGATTTGCCCCAGCAGCACAGAGAATCAAGGCTGGCGCATCCACTTTGAAAACACCGGCGACATCGAGCTTGGGCCAGAAGCAACTTGGAGCGTGGTCGGACCGCTGCAGGTAGGCGAGAAACTGGATGCGATCCAACCCAGTGTCTTGGAACATGCCGACGGAAGATTACAGATCGTATGCCGAACTCGACAGGGCGTGCTCGGGACCAGTTGGTCTAGCGATGAGGGCAGGTCGTGGGGGCCGATGAAGTCGCTGGCGCTGCCCAATCCAAACTCGGGCACCGATGCCGTTACGCTGACCGATGGACGACATTTGCTGGTGTACAACCACTCGCTGAGAACCGCAGAAGCCAACGGCCGCCAGATTTTAAACGTGGCTATCAGCGATGATGGCATCGAGTGGAAGCCACTGATGTCTCTGGAAAACCACGGCGACAAGGCTGGTTACAGCTATCCGGCGGTCATTCAAACCGACGATGGCCGCGTGCATATCACCTATACCTGGCGGCGGCTGGCGATCAAACACGTAGTGCTCGATCCGCAGCGACTGTAAATCCTGCGGCAAAATCCTGCGCCGCGGCAAAGCCCAGCGCCGCGTGGGAGCCTCCCGCTGGAAAATCTCGCGGCTTTCAACAGCGCGGAAAACTGCCGGCAGGGTCTACTAGGCTGTCCCAGAAGCGACCTTGAAGGACTTGGCCACCGGCCGTGAAGTCTGCCGAGCACTAGCTTTTTGGCTGCTCGAGTGCTAAGCTGAAGGTGGGCCATGCTCCCAGCCTGTCGGTTCGACAGGCTGTCAGGTCAGCGGTTTGTCTGGCGTTGCCAGAATCTGTGTTGCTATTCTGTTCACTGCCTATCGGTGAACTTCTCTAATCGAAAGCAGGCGTGTCGGTTATTGGTTCATTCAGCCAAACGACTTCCGTCAATCGGTGCGCTGCCTCAGTGCGCCCGTTCTGAAGCAAGCACCTGCTCTTTGTATTTCGATCGAGAAACTCTTTGATAGGAGCCTAGGCTATGGCTTTGGGTAAACAGATACCGGACAAAACACTGCTCAGAAGTGTCGAGCAAAAATTGGCTCAGCGCGTCAGCGGCTCGGGTAGCAAACTGGCAGCGGCGGTCAGCTCAGGCACCGTCACACTCAGCGGTACCCTCTCGCAGGAATACCTGCGACGCTCCATCACCAGCGCCATGAACGGCATTGGCGGGGTCAAGCGAGTAGTCGACAACATGGTTGTCGTCCCCCCAAAGAAACGCGTTTAATCCATCCTAAGCACCCATGCGTAAGTTTCGGCATATAATTGGCCGTGTTGGCATCAGCCACGGTTGATTTATAAAGCAGGGAACCTATGCGGGTGCTTATGATCTAGCTGCCGCGGGCTACCACGATGCTCGCGACCATCACAGAGCCTGCTAAAGAAACCACCAATGCCGATCCTGTTAGTTAGCGTTGTATCACCCCTATTCATTGGGCTTTCTTCGCTGATGTGGCTGCTGGGCCTAGTGCTAACGATCCCATTAATAGCGCTGGCCCTCCTGCTGGTCTATTATGGCGGTTTGTGGTTTCAAGCCTACATGTCCGACGCAGATGTAAAGTTTGCCAGCCTTGTTGGCATGAGCTTTCGTGGAGTGCCATCGCGCATGATCGTGACAGCTAAAGTCATGGCGCGCCAATCGGGGCTCAATATAAGCCGTCCCAACGGTATTACGACGCCCCGCTTGGAGGCACACTTTCTAGCCGGCGGTGACGTACCCCTAGTTATCAAAGCGATTATCGCTGCCCACCGAGCTGGCATCGTACTCGATTTCGATCAAGCGGCCGCAGTAGACTTGGCCGGACGCGACGTGCTCGATGCAGTTCGAACCAGTGTCACACCCCGCGTGATCGATTGCCCCGACCCGCAAATGACCGGCAAGGACAAGATGAGCGCGGTGGCCAAGGACGGCGTAGAACTGTTGGTCCGGGCTCGAGTTACGGTCCGCACCAACATGGCAACGCTTATCGGCGGTGCCACCGAGCAAACTATCATCGCTCGTGTTGGCCAGGGCATTGTGACCACAATCGGCGGAGCCAATTCGCACATGGATGTACTGCAGACTCCCGATCGCATTTCCAAGGGACTGCTCAAATCGGGGCTGGATGCTAACACGGCCTTCGAAATCGTTTCGATCGACATCTTGGACATCGACATCGGTGAAAATATCGACGCGCGCCTCCACACCGACCAAGCTCAAGCCGACATGCGTGTGGCGCTGGCCGCCGCCGAGGCTCGGCGAGCAGGAGCCATTGCTCAGCAGCGAGAAATGGCAGCCTTGATCGTCGAGAATCGCGCGTTAATTTTTGCGGCTGAAGCCGAGGCAGCCCGCGCAATGGCCGTCGCCTTCGGAACGCCCGGCGACCACTACACGAACCACGTCAACATCCCGCTAGGCTCGCTTGCCGACGGACCATTTTAAATCGGTTCGATGGGGCAATCCATAGCTTCTAAGGCGGACAACATCTCGTGAATAGCCCACTGTCGATCATCGCCAGGCAGCAGGTACCGCGCCGCACCTGCCGCGCACAGCCAAGCATCTTCTAAGCTAGCTGACTGGTCCGTAACTGACTCGATGCTAGCTGGCCCGTCGATAGTCGCCAAGCCGGCTGCAGACAACAGATCGCCCGAGAGCCACCGGTGATCGTACAGATGCAGTCGCTGGGCCAGCTCCAGATGCTGTGTCTCCCAGGCGGCTCGAGGATCTGCCGATGGTTCGGCCAAAAACACGGTCAGCTTGGGCAATACCCACTGCGCAACGCCGGGCCGCTGGTCGAAAGTTTGCTGAAACTCAGCCATCGATACCAACGACACCCAGCGCGAGGTGCGCCGCGTTTGGGTCTCGTCCGCTGGGACAATTTGGGCAGATGCAAGCTCGGCCACCTCTTGCAGCCAAGGCTGTGCGATGGCCCGGTCCTGGCTCACCAACCACAGACTCCCAGGCCCAGCCTGTAGTGGCTGAGACAGTTCGCGCAAGGTTCGCTGGGTGACCGGGTCGGTCCAGCCAGCGGCCACGTCCAATGCGGGCAGCAGAATGAAGCGTCGCATGCACATTCGCGGATGCGGAATCTTCAGATGGGGCGTCCAGACTCGCTCCTGCTCGTACAGCAGAATGTCCAAATCGATGCGACGAGCCTCCCAGCGGCGGTCGCGTTGACGCCCCAGCTCCTGCTCGACATCGCGAATCGCCCGCCATACCTCAAGCGAAGAAAGGCGAGTTTCGACAGCTAGCACCGCATTGATAAACGGAGGCTGTCCGGCGGGGCCGCCAACGGGCGGAGTGCGGAACAAACGACTGAGATTAAAAGCACCTGGATCAATCTTCAGGCGGTGTCGCAATAGTTCGGTAGCCGCACCGATCGTCCTAGACGGGTCGCCTAAGTTGGCACCCAAGCTAATCAGACAGCGGGGCATCGAGCGGGGCTTTGTCCAGAAAGGGTAAGGGGTAAACTGCTGAGCTGCCAACTCGGCGGCTACTCGCTCACTGCGCGGCAGTTGCCAAGTATCGTTCGCGGCGGCTTAAGGCACCTTGCTTAGACCTTGAAAGTTCCACATGGCCGTCGAATCTCGCTTGTCAGGATCGGTTAACATTTCTGTCTGCCGCAGCATCTGCACGCGAATTCGTTGTGGTTTGCCTGCAGCGCTCGAATTAACCATATCGACGGTGACATAGGTTTGATTCTCGCGCTGAATCACTCCGGCCCCGCGCTCAAACTGCCAGTCGGCCTGTGGTCCCGCGGCGATCACGGCAGTAGTAGCCTTATCGCTTAAAAACTCGTCCACCCCATGCCGCTCTTGCTCCGGCAGCGCCTTGTAGTGCTCCTCTAAGTTGGTGCCGGTCAACTGGCGACGCACCTCGGGCTGCTTCAATTCCAGAGCTTCATAGATCTTGCCTGCGGAGAGCGTGTCGAGAAACGTCTTTGCGTGCTGGCCGGCCAACTCATACAGGTAACGCTCCGTACCGACCCGCGCCGAAACTGACCACACGATAGCTAGAGCTGACATGCCCAGTCCAAGCTGAGCCAACCAGCGTCCACCGACGGCCGTGTCGCGCGTCAGCTTCCAGACCACTACTACGCACAATCCCAGTGAGAGTATGGCAAGCGGTATGATAATGATGGAAAACGCGGCGAACAGACTGAGCAGTCCAGCTGCAAACGCCACAATGGCTAAGCGGCTAAATGGAGGTCGGTCAGATAGTGCGACTGCCTCCTGTGAATCGTGAAAGATCGGACGCTGAGATTGTTCTGTGAGCGACATCTGCAATGTAACCAATAGCAATGATAAGATGGCGGTGAGCGTGGTTACACGCTCCACAACTAAAGCTGCTTTTGCATTGTATACTAAGCCTTCTTAGGCGGAGACAATCCGCGTTGCAATTCCTGCAGACTGGTCAGCCCTTGAGCAACCGCCAGCACGCCCTCTTCCTGCAGCGTCAAAAATCCATGTTTCCGCGCCACCGGTAGGACGCTCTTCACATCCGGCTTCTGGAGTAGCATGCCGCGGATATCATCATTCATTGTTAGCAGTTCAAAAATCCCCATGCGCCCGAAGTACCCGCGACCGTTGCAGCGCGTACAGATCTCGATCTCCAGTGGCTTGCCCTGTGCATCGAAACGCTGCTCCGGCGGCGGCGGGATGAATGGCTGATACAAAGCTTGCACGCGTCCAGGTGGCAATCCCAACTTCTGCAACAGCTGCGGAGTGGGCTGAAACGGCTGACGGCACTCAGTACATAAGCGTCGAACGAGCCGCAGGTTGATGCAGCCACAGGTGATCTTAACTAGTGACTTGGCGGATTCTGGATAAGTGGCCATGAGTTTGATGATGGCCTCTATGGTCGACGCGGCCGTCACGCGCGTGATTGCGTACCGCCCTTCGTTGGTCACTTCGCCACAAACCAATTTGGCAATTTCGGGACTGAATAGGTCGGGTAAAATGAGCGCGTCGGGTTGTTTCAACAACAGGCTCTTGAGCACCGTCATCGGCGTCTCACCGGCCGCTTTATCGAAGGTATGTCTGCCGATATTGATCAGTTCCGGATCACCCGTGGTGACATCTTCGATACTATGGAAGTCGCGCACGAAGCGATCAGCTGATTCCAAGCCCACCCGCCACATGGTTGGCAAGCCGTGACCGGGCACTCCACTGAAAACAAACATCGACTTGTTAGAGTTGAGCAAGTCGCGCAGCTGCTGCTGCATCTTCTCGCGCATGCCCAAGTCTTCGAGCGTGTTGAGCACCTGCTTCTTGGGCTCAATCCGCAGCAGTACGCGTTCTCCAGTAGCGATGCCCTGACTGGTAAAGTCGATGATCCAGTCGACGCCTTGAAATGTCAGCGGCAGTTTCCCCTGTTGCCGCGTGCGGCGATCGGCAGGGTTGAGGCTACACAATTTTTTGAAGATCACCAGCACTGCGTCTCCCACCTCGCGATCCATGGCCGGCAGTCCTTCCCACAGGCCATCCACGCGAATACGCACGGCCACACCCTGCTGAGAGTAGTCGAGCATGAGTTGATCGGCGCGGGCCAGCAGAGCTTGAGCGATTAGGCCATTGGCGGCCGGGAACTGCTCGATGCTACGGCAGCTGATTAGAATCCCTTGCTGGACCTGCTTATCGGCCGCCTTGGGCTTAAACTCAACCTGTGGCAGTTCTTCAACGCCCCCTTTGGATGAACCGGATTTTTTCTTCTTACGTCGGCCGAACATATAGGTGAACATCTTTGTTGAGTGGCGATGGTTTTCGAACCCGCCGTGATCTAGCTGGGAAGACTGGCTTCGGCTGACAGACCTGGAACTGCCAAGCACGTAAATTGGAACTTAAATAATCCCCGGTGTGCTAACCGAGATTCCTTTGAGAGCCATTTTGAGCGCATCCTTGTTGGGTGCCACCGCGAAGGCTGTCGGACGGTCGATCAACTCCTGGTCGATCAACCCCTTAAGACTCATGGTAAAGTCTTGCATGCCTTCGGCGGCACCGATGCGAATGGCGTCGGGCAGTTTAGCATCATGGCCCTCCAACACCAACTTCTGAATCATGGGAGTAAAGGTCATGATCTCAACCGTCGGCACTCGGCCCACTCCTGGCTTGATGCTCTTGAGAAGTTTTTGTGCCACGATGCCCTTCATATTAAACGCAATAGCCGAGCGGATCGCGCCGTGCATCTCTTCGGGGAACAAGTCCAAGATACGGCCAATGGTCGTCGACGCGCTGGAGGCGTGAATGGTCCCAAACACCAAGTGGCCCGTTTCAGCCGCATGGATGGCTGTCATGAAGGTCTCCTGGTCGCGCATCTCACCCACCAGGATTACGTCCGGGTCTTCACGCACGGCGTGCTTCATGGCGATTTCAAAGTCTTTGACATCCTGGCCGATCTCACGCTGGTTGATCAAACACTTGTCATCGGTGAACACAAACTCGATCGGATCCTCAAGCGTTAAAATGTGCTTGCTGTAAATCGAATTGATATAGTTCAAGATCGAACCGATCGTGGTACTTTTCCCCGAACCCGTAACCCCGGCCAGCAGCACCATGCCCTGATCGAAGTGACATAGCGTTTCGATCGACTGAGGCAGATACAGGCCCTGAAAGGGCGGAATGTAATTATTGACTCGCCGGGCGACCAACCCCACTTTACCAAGCTGTTTGAGCATATTGACGCGGAAGCGCCAGTTAACTCCATCGACTTCGACAACATAAGCAAAGTCCGCGCCACCATCCTCTTCGAAAATCCGTCGGTTCCGCGCATCGAGCATAGGGACTAGCAGACGCACCATCTCCTCGTTCTCGATCGGTGGGCGATTGAGTGGCTTGAGCGTACCGTTGACGCGCACGATCGGCGGCTGGCCCACCTTCAGATGCAAGTCGCTTCCCTGTAGCTTGACCAACGCGCGAAAGATCTTGTCGACCTCGAGCGGTTCACGCTCCTTCAGCAGGTCACCCATCAATCTTTCAATGGTCGCGTCGCTGCCAGTGCGTGGGGCTTCGGCTGTCGCCATACCGTCAATCTCCTACGAGCTAGTTGTCTAACCGGCAAAGCGGAGCCAGTTGAGCCTCCGCTGCTGTAAATACTTCTGCATTAGGATCTTAGAATCCTTTACCGCCATCGCTGGCAACTCATAATCGCACGGGAATGCCGCGCTGTGCCAGCACTTGTTTCGTTTCCACTATTGTATACTGACCGAAGTGAAAAATACTGGCAGCCAAGGCAGCATCCGCTTTTCCCAGCTGAATTGCATCGGCCATATGCTGCGGAGACCCAGCGCCGCCGCTGGCTACGACCGGGATTCCTACAGAACTGGCTACCGCCGCTGTGATCTCAAGGTCATAACCGTCACAAGTGCCATCGCAGTCCATACTCGTCAATACGATTTCGCCAGCTCCAAGAGATTCAACGCGTTTAGCCCACGACACGGCTTCTAACCCCGTGGGAGTGCGACCACCATGGATGTGGACCTCCCAGAATTCCTGCTGCGGAGCGTCCGGGTCGCCCGCTTCGGCGGGTCGCAACACGCGTTTGGGATCAATGTTAACGACGATGCACTGGCTGCCGAAACGCTGGGCAGCCTGAGCCACAAACTCGGGGTCGCGGCAAGCCGTGGTGTTGATCGAAACCTTATCGCATCCGGCCTGTAGCAATTGCCGGATATCCTCAAGCGTGCGAATGCCCCCACCGACAGTCAGCGGCATGAACACCTGCTCCGCCGTCCGCCGCACCACATCCAAGATTATGCCACGCTGTTGATGGCTGGCCGTAATATCCAAGAAAACTAATTCGTCAGCCCCCTCGCGTTCGTATCGCGCAGCTACTTGCACCGGATCACCCGCGTCGCGCAGGTTCACAAAATTTGTCCCCTTGACGACTCGACCCTGCTCCACGTCGAGACAAGGGATGATACGTTTGGCTAGCATCGACGACCGATCTGATAAGTTGAAAAACGACGAGCAGACATCACTGCAAGTAGGCATGACTGAACACAGGCTGATTGTACGTATCGACCAGCCACTAGGTTAGGCCTGACATTAATCGACAAAGGGAGGCCCAATGGACCTCCCTCGGTTCAGATACTTTACACGCGCCGCTCGTCGCCTGGAGCACCGCATAGATGTTGCGCTGCCGCAGCAATGAATGGCTTGAGCCAGTCGAAATGGCTACGAACCAAACGGATCATCGCTAGCGCCCGCTTCCGGTGCGCCAAACGGATCCGCTGCGTCTGCAGCCGGGGCGGCGGGCGTGCTCGGCGTGGCTGGAGCACCAAACGGATCCGCTGCGTCTGCAGCCGGAGCAGCGGGTGTGCTCGGCGTAGCGGAGGCACCAAACGGATCCGCCGCGTCTGCAGCCGGAGCAGCGGGTGTGCTCGGCGTAGCGGAGGCACCAAACGGATCCGCCGCGTCTGCAGCCGGAGC
>CAKQWG010000057.1 GCA_934278005.1 uncultured Pirellulaceae bacterium
TGATCGAGCGAGTAGAGTCCGGCGAGCACAAATTCCACGCATGAGGCGCGAACCGCTTCGCTCTCGCTGGCGTTGACCTCGAAGGCTTTGTCCCAGGCGGGCGGCACGATTTGTAAGCGTTCGGCATACGCCGAACTGGGCAACATATCGCCGACTTCGATCCGCACTCCCTTGCGAAAGATTTCGGCAACCTCTCCCAAGCCATGCTCCTCGACGTACTGCTCGAAGACTCTCTTGATGGCTCCGGCGATGAGCGCATCGACCACTTGCCGTTCCGACATCTGATGGCTGCCCATCAGGTCGAGTTCGAGTTTGCCCAGCGACGACGAGTAGAGGTGTCCCAAATCGCTGATGCGTGGTACCGCGGGCGACTCGCCCAGCACAATCGCTCGCTGCCGTGCACTGGCCACCATGGCGCGATAGTTCGCTAGGCTGAAACGAGCAGATACTCCGGACGCCTGGTCGACATACTTGCTCTTGCGGGCCTGCAGCGTAATCTCCTCGATTATCTCCGCCATGAAGTAGGGAACCTGCACCGGATAGTTTCCCTCTAAGTCGATATTGGCCTCTTGCTGCAAGATCTCAATACCCAGTTCGCGCTCGCGTGGATAGTGCGTTTGGATAATCGACCCGATGCGATCCTTGAGCTGCGGAATGACCTTGCCACTGCGATTGTAGGTACTTGGGTTGGCAGAGAATAAAATGAAAATGTCTAGATCGAAACGGATGGGATAACCGCGAATCTGTACGTCGCGCTCCTCCAATATATTGAACAGCCCAACTTGCACCAATTCGTCCAGCTCGGGCAGCTCGTTCATGGCAAAAATGCCGCGATGCATGCGTGGAATCAAACCAAAATGCAGCGCCTCCTCGGTGCTCATGCTCACGCCACCGGTCAGCTTGGATGGGTCAATTTCGCCGATGATGTCGGCGAACTTGGTACCCGGGCTGAGGCGTTCGGCATAGCGTTCATCGCGCGGCCACCAAGCGATGGGTGTCTGATCCGGAGCGTGTTCGGCCACAAAGCGTTTGCCCAATTTGGTAATCGGCGCAAAAGGGTCTTCGTGAATCGGCGCACCAGGAATATCCAGATAGGGAATCTCTGGGTCGAGAAAGGCCACCAAGGCGCGCATCAGACGACTCTTGGCCTGGCCCTTTTCGCCCAGGAAAAGCATGTCATGGCCGGCCAAGAGCGCGATGTTGATTTCAGGAATGACAGTGTCTTCGTAACCGATAATGCCCGGATAGAGCGTTTCATCGGCGGCTAACATGCGCGTGAAGTTGTCCAGGATTTCCTGTTTGACAGTTTTGGACTGCCAGCCGCTGTCACGCAGTTGAGCCAACGTGGCAGGGCGAGTGGAGGTAGCTGCGGGCATTTTTTAAGCGCTTGATAATAGAGTCGAGAACCAGTCTCGCTCATTATACCCATCCGCTTAACTAGCTGTGGCTGAGGCGAAATCCGCGTGACGCAGCGCGACGACCAAAGGTGTTCGCGAATCCTTCTGCAATTCAAAATCGGATTCGTCGATGATCGACAATTGAATCCGCTCGTGCGGCTTTGCCCGTCGCCGAGGGTCGAGCAAACGATAGGTGCTCGAGGCTAGATCGGAAAGCATTTGATCTGTCTCGAGCGAATCGTTGTCGGTTACTCGCTGGATCCGGGCCGCGGTACGACGAGCGGCCCGCCGAATAACACTTACGCGCGACTCGCTCACCTTCAGGCCTAACAATGCGAAATCATATCCCAACGAGCTGCTGCTCGCTTGAGATCGGCGGACAGGTAAAGGCGTGGCGATCGGGGTAGTCATGATTCTCAAGTTAAGTGTTGGGAAACTGTGCCAGCTAGCCGATTGAACCCGCCGCAGGCGGTCGAGTTTCGGTGGCTGACGAGCCTTGCTCTGCAGTGCAGGATAAACATCAATATCGGGCGCGTGAAGGGACAAACTTCATTAGCCTTGGCCGTGCTAGGATTGCTAGCTTGTGCAGTCGCAACCACTGGCCCGCCAGCTCACCGCCAGCGCCGGTAAGGGTGCATTCCACCCCGTCCCCGGCATGCAAATTTTCACGAAAAAACTGCTATATACTTAGACCAATAACGGTTCGGAAAGGTTCCCACTTTGTCTGAGCCGAATCGGGAATTCCGTGGACAGTCGCGTCGGGACATTGCGAAACTGGAAGTTGTCAGCGACCTGTGCGGCTCTCAAGACGTCTAAAGGCTGCACGGAGGCCATTGCGGCACTGCGCAATTTCCAAAGCCGATAAATTAATTTTTGGGGGCGGCTCAAAAACGTGGCTGGCTAAACTTGGGCCGCTAAGCTTGGGTTAAACTAGGTCACATCCGAGGTCCAATTAGCCCAGCTATCTAGAGGTTTCTTCGGCTAAGGATCCACCCGATATTTATCGACTGGCTACTTCGATTTCCCTTCACTCCCGCACCCACGCAGAGCATCCTATGAAGGCATTAGTCAAGCGCAACGCTGAGCCCGGTTTGTGGCTGGAAGATGTGCCCGAGCCGCAGTACGGTATTAACGATGTGCTAATTCGCGTCGATCGGACTGGCATCTGTGGGACCGATGTCCACATCTACAAGTGGGACGCCTGGGCCCAGAAGACGATTCCCGTGCCCATGGTGGTCGGACATGAGTTCGTCGGAGAGATCGTGGCGGTGGGTTCGAACGTGACAGATTTTCATATTGGCGAAGTTGTCAGCGGCGAGGGGCATGTGGTGTGCGGACGCTGCCGCAATTGTCTCGCAGGACGGCGACATTTGTGCAAAGACACCAGTGGCGTGGGCGTCAATCGCCCCGGGGCCTTTGCGGAGTACATCGCGTTGCCGATGAGCAATGTCTGGCACCATCGACCCGATATCGACCGGGATGTAGCGGCTATTTTCGATCCGCTGGGAAACGCGGTCCACACCGCTTTGTCGTTTCCGGTGCTGGGCGAGGATGTGCTGATCACCGGGGCTGGTCCAATCGGTATCATGGCTGCCGCCGTAGTCAAACATGCCGGCGCGAGATTTGTGGTTATCACCGATGTCAATGACTATCGCCTGTCGCTCGCTAGAGAAATGGGTGTTACCGTGGCGCACAACGTCACTGGCGCCGAATCGTTGCCTGAATTGCAGCAGCGACTGGGCATGAAAGAAGGCTTTGATGTGGGGCTGGAGATGTCAGGCAACGCTCAGGCCTTCCGCGATCTACTGGCCAACATGGCTCATGGTGGAAAGATTGCCATGCTAGGCATTCCCGCCGAGCCCATAGCCATCGACTGGGACACAGTGGTCTTCAATATGCTCACCATCAAAGGTATCTACGGCCGAGAGATGTACGAGACGTGGTATCAAATGAGTGTCATGCTGGAGAGCGGTCTTAATATTAGCCCGGTCATCACGCATCGCTTCGCAGCCAGGGATTTCGAACAAGGGTTCCAGGTCATGCTCTCGGGTAATTCGGGCAAGGTAGTACTGGATTGGAAGGATGTGTAGCAGCAGTAGTCCGCCGCTGTGCGGTCGGTTTTAATAGAGCGGAAAGTTAGTGCGGATAGTTAGAGCGGAAAATTAGAGCGGAGATACGACGCGGGGCGTCGAGCCACATTTTTGCAAACTGAAAGAAAAGATATGCGCAGTGCGTTCCTTGAACATCTGTCTGAGCAGCTCGAGTCGATTCGCCAGGCGGGGACATTTAAGCCGGAGCGCGTTATCGTGACGCCCCAAGACGCGCACATCGAAGTGGCTGGCGGGGCACGCGTGCTGAACTTGTGCGCCAATAATTATTTGGGACTGAGCGATCATCCCCGGCTGATTCAAGCTGCCCAGGCGGCGCTGCAGCGCTGGGGTTTCGGTCTATCTTCAGTCCGCTTTATCTGCGGCACACAGTCGATTCATAAGCAGCTCGAGCAGCAGCTTAGCGCCTTCCTCAAAACAGAGGACACCATCCTCTACTCGTCGTGTTATGACGCCAACGGTGGCTTGTTCGAAACGCTACTGAGCGATCAAGACGCGATTATCTCGGACGAACTCAACCATGCCTCGATTATCGACGGCGTGCGATTGTGCAAGGCGCAGCGGTTGCGCTACAAAAATAACAATCTGGCCGATCTAGAAGAGAAGCTCATCGCGGCTCGCCAGGCGCGATTCCGAATGATCGCGACCGATGGCGTGTTCTCAATGGATGGCAGTTTGGCTGATCTGGCCGGAATCTGCGAGCTGGCCGATAAGCACGATGCGCTCGTTATGGTAGACGATTCACACGCGGTGGGCTTTGTGGGGTCGCATGGACGCGGTACGCACGAACACTGCGGTGTGCTGGAGCGGATCGACATCCTCACGGGAACGCTGGGCAAAGCTCTAGGCGGCGCTAGTGGCGGCTACACGAGCGGTCGCCAGGAGATTGTTCAACTGCTGCGACAACGCTCGCGGCCCTACCTATTCTCTAACTCCTTGGCCCCGCCGATTGTGGCCGCTTCACTGCAGGCACTGGAGATGCTAAATCAGTCCAGTGAACTGCGTGACAAGCTAGCGAAAAATACTGCGTTTTTCCGCGAAGGCATCCAGCGGACCGGCCTGCAGGTGCTGCCGGGCGAGCACCCCATCGTCTCGATCATCCTCGGCGATGCCGCGCTGGCCGGGCAAATGGCCGAGGTCATGTTGGCCAAGGGAGTGTATGTCATTGGTTTTTCGTTCCCCGTCGTTCCGCAGGGCAAAGCCCGCATACGCACGCAGATCTCTGCTGCTCATACGACCGACGATTTGACATTTGCCATTGAAAAGTTCGCCGAGGCCAAAGCCGAACTGGGGATTTAAACGTCCGCCTGCGTGGAGGTGCCTGTGTAGGGACGCCTGTGCGGGGACGCCTGTGCGGGCGTGCCTCGTCACTCGGCATGAAGCCATTGGCTGTTGAGCGGCAGTCCCAGCCAGCCGCTGGCCGATCCTAGGGCGATAACCGCTGCCGCCGCCAACCCTCGGCTGCTGGCAAGTATTCGATGCGGTCGTGCAGGCGCTTGGCGCCACCCTGCCAGAATTCGAATCGTGTAGGCTCAATGCGATACCCTCCCCAGAATTTTGGCAGCGGTATCTCCCCTTCGCCGAAGCGACGCTTCATCTCCTGCCACTTGGTCTCCAACACGCTGCGGCTGGAGACGACTTCGCTTTGATGAGAAATCCAGGCACCGAGTTGACTGCCACGCGGACGCTTAGCAAAATAGGCCAGCGATTCGGCCGTCGATACCTGTCTAGCCACGCCTTGGATTTCAACCTGTCGGTGGAGCGGCAACCACTGAAAGAGCACCGACACGTGGGCGTTGCCCGCGATCTGCGTGGCTTTGCGACTGCCGAAATTGGTGAAGAAGACGAAGCCTGAGTCGTCGAATGTCTTGAGCAGCACAGTCCGTTGACTGGGGTAGCCAGTAGCATCGACGGTCGCCAAGACCATCGCATTGGGCTCGAGCAATTCTGCAGTGGTCGCTTCCTGGAACCACTTCTGGAATTGTTCGGTGGGATTCACACTGACTGTAGCGACATCCAATTCTTGGTTGGCATATTCTTGGCGAAGGCTTGAGAGGTCCATGCACGTTCCTTGGGTTACTAATCTGTAAGGCTAGCCGAGCCGAAAGCGTCGCAGAGTATTGGTTGCTTGTGCGAGCTAAAGTGCTGCTTGGACGCGCGCAAACAAGCGATCGACCTCGGCTTGTGTCTCCGCATCGATGGTCCAGGCGGTCGGCTGAATTTGATGCGTATTGCGAAATATGCCGCGCTTTTTCAGCAGGTATTTTTCGATCGCGAGGAAGCCGTCGAGTCCGGCTTGCAGTTGCAGTGTAATTAGCGCGCCTAACGGCAGCGACAGTTGATAGGTTCGTTCTTCATCTCCGTCGACCAGCGCGCCCCATAGAGCCACAATCACATCCAGCAGATCGGTGCCGGGCATCGTGCCCACGATGCCGCGGCGATAGCAGTCGACCAAACTGATTCCTCCGGAGCCTTCGAAGATCCGCGCTCGGCCGTGCGTGGCATCGCGCAGTTTGGACAGGTTCGGTCCCAGCGGGCTAGCCTCGGGCTTAAACAAAATGCCTTCCTCGCCGAATTGGCCCAGCAAGTCCAAGTAGACATTCAAGTCGATGGCGCTGCCGACGTAGCCGGAAGCATCTTGGACAACCAGCGGAATGGATATGCTGTGCGCGATCGCAACAAAATATTCGCCGGCAGCCTTGGAACTCAACCTAGTGGCCACGGGCGGAATAGCCATGACTGCGGTGGCACCTAGCTGCTGTGCATGTTGGGCCAGTTCGATAGCCTCATTGGTGCTTTCAGCTCCAACGCTGATGACGGTCGAACCGCGGTTATTGACCGCTGCGCACACTAGTTCTGCCAATTCACGGCGTCCGTTGTAGCCCAGCCGTAAAATCTCGCTCACCATCGCGACGACGACTCCGTCGGCTCCCGTGTCGAAAGCCCAGTCGATTTCACGATGGAGCGTGATGGCATCAATCTGGCCATCGTCGGTAAATGGAGTATGCAGCACTGGCAGCACGCCGTGCAAGGGCTGCTGCGTCTGCTCAGGCTTGGAGGACATCTTGGATAGCTCCCGTCATCGATTCTAGAGTGGATTCCAAGCAGCCACGTTCAAATGGCGTCTGCCAAACCGGATACACATCGCTGTCATAGAGTGAGTCAGGCGGCAAGTAGCCGATGGAACCATTAATCAAGTTCATACAAATCAAGCTGCGATCCGCGAAGCGCCGGCGCAATTCCTGTTGCAGCCAAGAATAGGCCTCACAGCAGCTTCCGACCAGTACGGCGTCGCCGATTCGCCAAGCATGAATGGCGATCGCGTAGCGTTGGCCGTCACCGATGCCACGCCGGATATCGCGGCGACGCCGCAGTCGCTCTTCCAGCGCCCGGTCAGGGCAGGCCAAGCGTTGTTCTTCAAGTTCACTAGCCGTGGGCCAATCCTTTAGTGCTAAAGAAACGGTTTGCCTAACAGCCTGCAGTTGAGTGGATACGTCGCATGGTCGATGTTGCCACAGAGCCAGCGGAGCGCCCGATTCAAGTACGCCACAGTAGTCCAACGATGTCTTGGCCGGCTCCATATCGTTGAGCGTGGCAAGAGCGGCGAAGCCCAACTGTCGCCCATGTCGGTCGGCCACGCTTGGATCGCCAACATACTGGTATCGTGGTGCTAAGTCGCCGCACATGCCCAACAGGAATATGGCTGGAGCAGACGTTGCCTGCTGTATCGTCTCACGCATAGCGCCCACGTAATCCGGTGAGACGGCCGTGTTGTCAGCGGCCAGTGTCGTGGGATGGCAGGCGTAGTTGACCAGCGTGCCACGCAGCGTGCCGTGCGAGTCGGTGATGCGGCCAACCAGCAAAGTCTGATCGGGAGCTCCACGAGGGTTGTAGCCGCACAAGTAGCGGGCCGGATCGCCGCTGCTACGCTGGGGTTGGGGAGATGGCAAATCGCGCTCAGTGGCTAGGGAACAATAGCCAGTATGCCAGTCGAGCGTGGCTGGAAACATATTCTGGCACGCTTGACGGATGGTGGCGATCGTAGTTTCAATCAGCTCGGTCATCCAGGCCTGCAGCAATTGGCTGCCTGGTAGCGACGCATCGGGTTGCATCAGCGGCGGCCCAGCGTGCGTGTGGGTCAGAGCAAAGATCAAGCGAGTTGAATCCAGTGACAGGGCTTGTTCGATCCGCCGCTGAAAGTCGAGAAAGGTGCTGGGCGTTTTCCACCAGCCCAAGTCGGCGTCGACAAGTACGAGCGGCCGCTGGTCTGCCGCGGTGTTGCTCGGGTCATTCAGCTGACTGCCGCGTAGGCAGTCATTGCCGTGTGGGCTGTTAACATCAGTCGGGCCCTTACTGCCATTCGGGCTGTCCCCTGCCACGACGCGCCTGTCTTGGGCGATGGCCAGTGCGGTAAGCGTCAGAGGTCGATGGATCGAATCGGCTACATCGTGCTTGGCCGCGCCCCAATTGCGACAGTAGACTCCCACTGGCGGCGTGATGTCGGCGCGCGCGATACCGATGCGTCCTTGAAAGCTACAGTGTTTGAAACTGGTCGGTTGTGGCAGAGGCATGGTTACCAATCTCCTACTGCGCCGTCGCGATAGAAGACGCGCTGTAGGACTTCTTGCTGGAAGGGATGCTTGCGGACTTCGGATTCGTTGATCGAGATGCCCAGGCCGGGTCGGGTATTGGGTGTGACGGTGCGCGTAGCTGGATCGACGGTAAAGCCCTCCTGTACGACATCCGCCCGCCATGGCACATCGGCGTGGACCGATTCACAGATGATGTACGAGGGTTGTGAAAAGCCGAACTCGAGCGAGGCGGCCGTACTGACCGGTCCCTGTGGATTGTGGGGCGCTAGTGCGATTCGGTGGGCGTCGGCCAAGGCGGCGATGCGTCGGGCTTCGGTAAATCCACCACAGTGCGTGAGGTCCAGTTGGCAGATCTCACAACCACGCGCAGCAAATAGATCGCGAAAGGCGGCCAGGTGTGTCAAGCGTTCTCCGGTGGCGATGGGAGTGCTAATGGCTGCATTGATCGCGGCTAGAGCCTGCACGTTTTCGGGCCAACACGGCTCTTCTAAAAAGTACAATCCGTAGGGCTCGAGGGCTTTGGCAAACTGCATTCCCATAGCGGGCGAAGGCCGCGCGTGACAATCCACCATGATGTCGATGGCATCGCCCACAGCCTCGCGCATGGCGGCCACACAGGCGGTAGCAGACTTAATCGCAGTCAGCCCCTCGATGGGCATTGTCGGCGGGACGGCCATCGACTTGAAAGCTGTAAAACCATCGGCGACCGCTTGGCTGGCCAAATCACCGAACTGCTTGGCATTGTCGATCGGCGTATTGTAGAAACTCTCAAGGTTGCCGCCGCCCAGGTGACAGTAGAGCCGCACATAGTCGCGAACCGGGCCACCCCATAGTTTGTGAACGGGTGTGTTGTGCAGCTTGCCCACAATGTCCCACAATGCCAGATCAATACCGGCCATGGCCGTAGAGCGGACAATCCCGCTGCCGTGCCAAAAATGTTGTCGCCACATCATTTGCCACAAATGTTCCACGCGGCTAGGGTCTTGGCCGATGATCAACTGTGACAGATCTTCAATGGCCCCCACGACGCTGCGCGTATGCCATTCGAGTGTGGCTTCGCCCCAGCCCCACAGTCCAGGTTGGTCGGTTAGGACTTTTACAAATATCCAGTTGCGCATCCGCGCGTGGCAGACAAGCGTTTCAACAGCGGTGATTTTCATGAGGCGTTCTCGGGCGGAGCAGTGTGCGGGGGGAGAAGTGTATCGAGAGCTAAATCGCGGGACAGAGCAAGGAGAGGTCAGGGGAGCGTAGCGCGCAGAGCAGCGCCGGTGAGCTTATCCACATGGTCGCATGGCGGACGATCGTAGCTGGAGTTTTCGGCGGCGCCTAGCGACCTGCCTATCCGGCTATGCTCGGCAACTTTTTGCCTTGCAATTGGTATACGTAGCGCAGGACTTCGGCTACGGCCGCGTACTGCTCGGTTGGAATGGGCTGACCGATATCGACATGCTTAAACAAGGCCTGGGCGAGTGGCTTGCGTTCGACGATGGGCACGCCAGCCTCCAAAGCTACTTTACGTATGCGAGCGGCGACATGTCCGGCACCTTTGGCTACGATCACCGGCGCGGCCATCTTAGTTGGATCGAACTTGATAGCTATTGCTAACTCGGTAGGGTTGGTGATAACCACATCGGCGCCCGGCACATCGCTCTGCATACGATTCATCACCAGCTGTCGCTGGATCTGTCGACGTCGGGCGGCCACGTGGGGATCGCCGTTCATCATCTTCATTTCTTCGCGCACCTCTTCGTCGGTCATCTTCAAGTCTTGCTCCATCTTCCACCACTGAAAGCCGTAGTCCAACACGGCCAGTAACAGCAGGACCACCGCGGTGCGGATGCACATGTCGATGGTCGTGTCCCAGACCAGGATGCCAATTTCCCCCACGCTGAGCATTTGAGCCTGCATGATCACGTCCCAGCGGCCCCATAAACCCAGCGTGATAATTAGCGCGACTAGACCGATCTTCAATAGGCCAAAGCCCAGCCGAGCCAAGTTGGGTAGATCGAACAAACGCTTGGTACCGGCCAGCGGATTGACTCGCTTCCAGTCCATCGTGATCTTGTCGGGCAGGAACAGAAAGCCGATCTGGAACCAATTGTTGATCAACACGATGCCGCACACGGTGAGCATCACCGGCAGCAAGGCTTGTAGGCACTCCAGCACACTCGCGGCCACTAATCCAGACGCCGCACGAGGATCCGCATCCCAGTAGCGAACTTGGGTGAAGCCGGCTTTCATGATCGTCCCCACTGTCTGCGCAATCTGTGGGCCGAACCAGCGCAGGGCCAGCACGGCGAGCAGTAGCACGAGCGCCGAGCCCATGTCTTGGCTGCGCGCTACCTGTCCCTTCTCGCGCGCCTGTTGGCGGCGGTGTGGGGTCGCGTCATGCTTCTTATCGCCGCCTTCGGACATGCTACCTCTCTACCTGAGCTTAGGCCAACCATCACTACTGCAAGCTGCGCTTGCGTGGGGATTGCGGGGAACTAGTTTTCGCTGGGACGGGCTCAGTCGCTGTGTGAGTTTCAGCAGTTAATACACTTTATAAACCATGCTTTTTATGGCCATCCGCTACGGCAGGCCAGTAGCGATACGCTGGCAAGTGGCTACCCACACCACTAATTCTTGTTGAAAGACCCAGGTCACGCTGCCCAGCGACATGAACAGCAGTGTCAGCAGAGCCAAAGCATTGATGTTGAAACCGATGGCCAGCACGTTCAGTTGCGGCAGCGTGCGGGCTAATAATCCTGTGAATAGGTTTGATAGCAGCAATGCGGTGGCCAACGGCGCAGCGGCGCGAATGCCAATTTCAAACGTGTGCTTGGTAATCATTACAATCTCCTCTAGCCAGCTTTCTTCAAACAACACGCTGCCTGCGGGGTAGCGCCCATAGCTGTCCAAGCAGCACTCGAGCAATTGCCGATGCCCACCGACCAGCAGCAGGATTGCCATGGCGAGCCAGCCCAACATGTTGGAAACCACCGGCATCTCTTCGTCGGAGTTGGGATCGACCGAGGTAGCTAAATCGAAGCCTGCCAAGTGGCCTATCGACTGCCCGGCGATCTGCAAACAGGCGACGGCTAGCAAAATGACACTACCCAGCAGAAGCCCTAACAGGATCTCGCAGGTGACGGCCAGCGAGATGTGGATCAAATCGCCCGGCATAGGCACAGCGGTGTCGTAGGCCAGCGGTGTTAAGAGGGCTGCCATGCCTAATGCGATCAACGCGCGAATGCGCATGGGGACTGCCGAGGAACGCGTGGGAGGAGCCAGCATGAGCGGTGGGCTGATGCGCGCCAACACCGTCATGAAAACCCACAGCGGCTGACTTAGTAGACCTAGCAGTGCATCTCCCGTAGCCATTATTTGCTGACTACCATCGGAATTGCTGTGTACGTTTTGGTGGTGTAATCGATCATCCGATCCGCGATCCATGGCAAACAGAACACGAGTGCCAGTACCATGGCAATGATCTTGGGGACGGCATTCAGTGTCTGGTCTTGGATCTGAGTCACTGCCTGCATCAGGCTGATGACCAAGCCCACCAACATTCCCATCACTAGCAGAGGTGCTCCGATAAGCATTGCGGTCAGTACAGCGGTGCGCACCAGTTCAACAGCATCAGCGGGATCCATGGATGTCTCCAAAGTACAGGTAGTTTTTAGACAAGGCTAACCATAGGTACCAAAGCTCTCGAGCAACATACCAACTATCAGATGCCAGCCATCGATTAACACAAATAACAGCAACTTGAACGGCAGCGAGATCATGGCTGGTGGAAGCATCATCATGCCCATAGAGATGGTGACACTAGCCACTACTAAGTCGATCAATAAGAATGGCAAAAAAATTTGAAAGCCAATTAGAAACGCGGTTTTCAGTTCGCTCAACATGTAGGCCGGCAACAACACTTGCAATGGCACTTCTTCATATCCGGCCGGCAGTGGGCTGTTGGGTTGGTAGTAGCTGTAAAATAGATAGATGTCATCTTCGTTGTCAGCCCAGTCGATCTGACGACTCATGAAATCGCGCACCGGTTGAATGCCCAGGTTCCAAGCCTGTTCGATGCTCATCGTTGAATCGGGGGCCGTGTACGGAGCTATCGCCTCGTCATAGACTCGCGTCCACACCGGGGCCATGATAAATAAGGTCATGAACAGCGAGATGGAAGTAATGACTTGGCTGGGGGGCAATTGCCCTGTCCCTAGAGCTTGCCGGAGCAGTCCCATCACGACGATGATCCGCACGTAGCAAGTGGTCATAAGCAAGATGGCTGGTGCCAGGCTGAGCACCGTCAGCAGGAGCAGAATCTGCAAGCTGCTGGATAAGCCTTCGCGGCTAGTCCACTTATCAGGGCCGCTCAGTAGAAAGTTCTCAACGCTCGGACCAGCGGGTTCCGCCTTGGCTGCCAGTGACTCAGTAACTTGTTCGAACAGGCGGCCTGTGCTGGAACTATTGCTGCCGAATCCCGCGTCAGACTGCGCAACTGCAGGTGGGGCCAGAGTCGCCAGCAGCGTGATGACTAGCAGCGTGGTGACCAACAGCGCCGACTTTCGCGCGAAGTTCGCTCTGTTGTGTTCCGTACGCCGATTTTTTTCTGTATCCCGATGCCGAGCATGCAGCCAACGGCGGGGACGGATGGAAGGCAAAGTCGCTTTGCTGCACAAGCCGTTCATTACGCGTCCTCCGCATGCAACAAGCTTTTGAAGGACTGCGAGATGCTTCCCGGTTGACCGCTTTCGCACTGCCCAAGCATCAGATCGACCTCGAGTGGGTCGCTGATCTCACCCAGCGTGCGCGCTTCGCCCTGGATGACGCTCACGAGCAAAAGTTTTGAACCGAATCGCACCAACACTAGTTGTTGCCGGGCGGAGATGGATGTTCTGCCGAGTATGCTGACGACCTGCTTGGGTAGTCCGCCGCTGAGCGATGTACCGAGCGTCTTGCGATAGCACCAGGCTACCCCCAAGAATAATCCGACCACGAGCAGTAGGCTGGAGATGATGGAGACCAGCATCTGCAGCGTGCTGCCAGATGTCTGGGGTTGATCTTCCGTCAAACGCTTGGATGGAGGGGCCAACGGAATGTGCTGTACGCCAGCGGACGCACCGGCAGACGCACCAGCTGTCGCGCTGGCTGTCACAACTGGGCTGGTGACCGCCACGCTGCCGCGCTGGCCCACTTGAGACTCCGCCTGCGGCAGGGAAAAGTCCGCGGCGTGGTGGGACGCTGCTGGCTGTTCGACTTGAGAGAACTGCGGGCGGAGTTGGCCGGCTTTGTCAGGCAGGCTGCGGTCGGCAGTCCAAGCTGACTGAGCGGCGGATTCAAGCTCCGTTGGCCCACTCTGCGGCGATGTATGGCTGCTGGTGCGAGTGGCATTGTCGGCAGCTTCACTAGGCACGCCAGTGAAGGTTCCAGTGGACGTGATGGCTGGGGCATACTCCGAGCCGCCGGGGGCCTGAGCGCGCAGCGCGGACGAGCTGAACACAAGACCTAGTGAGATCGTCAGGGCCCGGACGGCGAGCCAAAATAGATTCGGTCGCGCAGCGGTAGAGGTAGCAAGGCGAGTGGGTCTCATGGTTCGACATCCTTGTCGAAGCGAGCGTCGGCGGGTGGACGCGATGGTAAACGGGTTAGGGTGAACCGAAAGAAGTTGCGGAGGCTTCTTTCAGTCAGCAAAGTGTCAGCTTTTTTCAGCTGTGTGGGATCCGCTGGCGGGTAGTCGATTTTGACGAGTGACAAGCCGCAGGCGTGTGTGGCATCCTATGCCTCTTCGGTCAACGAGTCCGAGCCGATGAGCTCAGCTACGCGAACGCAAAAGTTATCGTTAAGTACCAATATTTCGCCGCGGGCTACCAAGCGTCCGTTGACGAACAGATCGACTGGATCACCAGCTAGTTTGTCGAGTGTGACCACCGAGCCGCGGCGCAAGTTCAGCACATCTTCCAGCAGCATCTGCGTGCGCCCAAGCTCGATTTTCAGATCGAGATCGACATCGCGAAGTAGGTCGAGCGAGCATTTCTCTGGTGGACCCTCGCTGCCGACCAAATCCTCCAGCTGAAACGGTTTGACGGCAGCAGTGGTCGGGGCCGTAGCCCGGTCTAGGTCGTTAAGTGCCGTCTCGGCATCCTCAAGCAGCTTGGCTGCTTGCTCGGCAACTGCGGCCGGGTCAGCCGTGTGGCCCACCGCAGTGTCATGATTTTCTTGAGCTGAACTCACTGGCCGTGCGCCTCCTGCGGTCGCCTCGCCGCAACTGCAGAGTTGCGGCGAGCCTGTTCTTGGATTGGGCTACTCTTCGATCAACTGGTAGTCATTGAAGCCCACGCCCGACAAAAGCGGGTGGTCTCCTCCCAGAATATCGTTACTTGTCGCAAGTATCCGCCGCTGAATCAAGCCCAACTGGTTCTCCGTCAATTCGTCCATAGTAGCATTGCGGATCTCCAGCATCATGCGGTGGTGAAAACGCCCCTGTCGCTCAATGTAAAGTCGCTCGAGTTCAAGCTGGTCTTTGCGTTTGACTGTTCCAAACAGACGGAATTCGACACGATAATTGCGGTCTGCCCCCGGCGGCGTAAAGACGATGCCATAGGTCCCCAGGGCAAACTCTTGGACCGCATCGGGGTCATCGATCTTGACTTCCCCTGCTTTGTCCATGCTTTTTTCCACGCGGCTGATCAGCCGGGCTTCAGCCAGTGCGGCCACTTCATCGGCGTTGGGAACCATGAAGAAGAAGATAAATGTTTCTGCCACGATCACGCTGCCCACTAGCCCGGCTACCAGTAGCTTGGGCAGGATGGATGGCTTGACGGGCGCTTCGGCGGTAGTAGTTGTTTCTGCCATGGTTTATTTAGCTGCAGGAGTTTCTAAAATTGCGTCGTTTCGTTCTTCGACGGTGCCGATCAAACGATCTACGGTTTCTTCTAGTAGAAAGACTTCCACGCGCGGATTGAGGCGCGTTTTTTCCGCATCGCTGGACAAATACATGGGTTCCCAGGCTCCGGCGGTCGACATGCGGATCCGTTCGGGAGGAATTTCGTGCACATCGGTCAAGTACGTCATCACGTTGCGGCAGCGGCGGTAAGCGAAATCCATAGAGTCCAAGGGGGCTGCGCCATTGCTAGCGAGTTGCTGGG
Source organism: uncultured Pirellulaceae bacterium (assembly GCA_934278005.1). GTDB lineage: Bacteria > Planctomycetota > Planctomycetia > Pirellulales > Pirellulaceae > Aureliella. The sequence continues at coordinate 15,231 of CAKQWG010000057.1, forward strand.
CCGTGTGTCCGCGGATCTCAATTTTCTGGGGCTTGCCGCTGAGCAATTTGACCTGCTCATCCAGTATCGCTTTGGCATCTTGACTGAGGTCTACCGCTCCATCCTCGAAGAAGACCACGGTGCCGATGGCGGTGTTGCTGCCGGGGCGAATGATTCGCACGCGTTCGTCCTCGCCGACGGGGGCTTTGGTTGGTGAGCCACCTTTGTGGGTGTCTTTCTTTTTGGCTCGGCCCGTTGTCGACAGCACGCGGAATTCGCTAGTCTGCGATCTGAAGTCTCCCGGCGAGACGTTCTCGACGGACAACTCATAACCGAAACGCTCCTGTAAGGCTTCGGCAACCGCCTGGAACTTCTTGTCTTGTTTCATTTCGCTCATGGAAACCAACATGATGAAGAATGTCAGCAACAGCGACATCATATCGCCGAAGGTGACCACCCATTCCGGAATGCCGATTGGAGGATCTTCTTCCATAATTGCTACTCCTTGCCCTTGGTTGGTCGTTTATTAGGATGCAGGTAGGTCAGCAAGCGTTGTTCGAGTGCTCGAGGGCTTTCACCAGATTGAATAGCCAGTACGCCACGCACGACCAATTCCATCGCATTCAGTTCATATTTGCTGATCAAGCCGAGTTTCTCTGCAAAGGGCTGGAAGACCACGTTGGCAGCGATCGCGCCGTATAGAGTTGTAATCAGCGCGACCGCCATCCCTTTGCCGATATTCGACGGGTCGGACATGTCGCTGAGCATCATGATCAATCCCATGAGCGTGCCGATCATCCCGTAGGCGGGAGCGAAGCGTGCCAGTTGGTCGAGCATGGAGCGGCCTTCTTTATGTCGTTTGGCGAGGGCTTCCATCTCAGTTCGCATGACCGATTCGATCGTTTCGGCATCGTTGCCGTCGATGGCCATCTGCAACCCCGATTTGATCACCGGTTGCTGCACCTCGGCCATTTTGCTCTCGAGGGCCAGTAGTCCATCGCGTCGGGCGACCTCTGCCAGGCTGACGAGCGTATTGATGAGCACGAGCAGATCTTCCGATTTATTCATGAAGGCTTTCTTCATGACCAACGGCAGCCCTAACATCGACTTCAGCGGGAAAGCCATCATGCCCGCTGCGCCGGCACCACCCACGACCACCGCGATCGACGGAATGTCGATGAAAGCCGTCAGCGGGGCGCTGCCGATCATGATCGACCCCAGGATCAGGCCGATGGCTAGAAAAAATCCAACGATTGAGGTGATGTCCACCGGGATTACTCCGAACAGGCTGCGTGGTTGTGAGGTGTTGAAAAGCTCGGCAGCATCGCTTTCCGCTGCTGGTACTCGATCGCAAGTTGAACGACTTGATCCATGGGCTCGCGAATCACGATCCGGTCACCTGAGGTCAGCGTAACAAATGTGTCGGGGCGCTCTTCGACGTACCGAATTAGATCCGCGTTGAGGATGAAGGCCTGCCCATCCAAGCGCGTTAACTTGATCATGCGTACACTCGCTACCTAAACTGATGACCGTTGGCTCTTGCAGACGACTGAGAACTAACAGGCAAACGTAGGTTACAAATGCGAGTGCAACTCGAATGATGAAAAAAAACATCATTGACCGCTTAGCAAATGCGGCCTAGCCTGCAGCCTCCGCCTGCATAACCGTTACCACCGGCAAGCGCGGATTAGCCTTCCGTTTCACTCCAAACAGCGTGGGGATTGTTCAATCGCGCCGCCGGCGCACGCGCGGCCCGCCGGTCTAACAAATGGGGATGAGGTGGGATGTGAGGTGGGGGCAAGGTGGATGTGCAAGGTGGGGTTGTGCAAGGTGGCCCTACGCTAGCGCGTTAGGCTCGCAAGGGGAGTGGGGATGTGCAAGGTGGCCCTACGCTAGCGCGTTAGGCTAGCAAGGTGGGATGTGCAAGGGGGGATGTGAAAGGGGGATGTGCAAGGGGCCCTACGCTAGCGCGTTAGGCTCGCAAGGGGGATGTGCAAGGTGCAGGATGCATGTGCGAGGGATTTCAGCAGTCACTGGCGCTGGAGCAGGCACGTCACTATGGCTTGCATGATTTGTCCGCTGCCGATTTGACCGCTCTTCTCACCTGTTTTCCCCTTGAGACTGATCCGCGATGGAGGCAACTGCAGCAGTTCGGCAACCCTGGTGCAGATGACCGATCGATGAGGCAGCAATTTGGGCCGCTCGGCGAGTACGACGCAGTCGATATTGGCGATTTGCCAACCCGCCGCACGCACTCGGCTCCAGGCCTGCGTCAGCATTTCTCCCGAGTCGCGCCCGCGATTCTGTGCGAGTGTATCGGGGAACATTTCTCCGATGTCTCCCAGGTTGGCTGCTCCCAGCAGACTGTCGGTAATCGCGTGCAGCAGCACGTCGGCATCGCTGTGGCCTACCAAATGCATGTCGACATCGATATCGACACCACCCAGTCGTAGCGGGCCGCCGGCGTCGATGCGATGTGTGTCGTGGCCTAGGCCGACGCGAATTTCTGGAAGCATACAGGAGGAAGAGGTTAGAGGCTGTGCGCGCTGGGGCTGGTCAGTATAATTCGACCCCTATGGCCATCATCGAAATAGAAAACCTATCGAAGT